>CAZWNV010000007.1:0-35425 GCA_964635265.1 uncultured Desulfobacteraceae bacterium | reverse complement strand
CCCTGGTGCATTACCACAGCCTGACCGCCGGCAGCCGGGTGCAGAACGCGCTGACCCTGTTTAAAATCTGCCTCCTGCTGGTTTTTGTCGCAGCCGGCTTTACCCTCGGAAACGGCTCCATGGCGCATTTCGAGGCCGCAAGGCCGCAGGAAGGCATTTCCATGGGCGGCTTTGCGGTTTCCCTGATTTTTGTCGCTTTTGCCTACAGCGGATGGAATGCCGCCGCCTACCTGGGCGGGGAAATCAAGAACCCCCGGCGCAACATTCCCGTTTCCCTGGCCGTGGGAACCCTGGCCGTGGTTGTCCTCTATCTTTTGATCAACGCGGTCTATATCTACGCCCTGCCTGCCGGGGAGATGCGCGACGTACTGGATGTAGGGGCCAAATCCGCGGTGAACCTGTTTGGCGACAGAATCAGCCGCTATTTCAGCGCAGCCGTGGCCATCGGGATTCTCTCCGTTTTAAGCGCCATGATCATGACCGGACCGCGCGTCTATTACGCCATGAGCAAAGACGGCATCTTTTTCAATTATTTCTCCCGGGTGAACAAAAAACGCCATACCCCGGCGGCCTCCATTTTTCTGCAGGCCGCCATTGCCATTGGCCTGGTCGTAACATCCGCCTTCAATGCGCTTTTGATCTATATCGGATTTACGCTATCGATTTTTGCCGTGCTCACGGTCATCGGCATGATGCGTCTGAGATACACCCGGCCGGATGAGGCGCCCGCCTACAAGACGCTGGGCTATCCGGTCACACCGCTTCTGTTTATACTGGGCAACTTGTGGATTGTAACCTTCTCGATTGGGCGCCGGCCCATGAGCACGCTCTTCGGTCTGGCCACCATTGCAGCCGGCTTTCTGCTCTACGCCTGGTTTGCCCGGAGAAAAAACCGCACGGCAGCAAACCAGGGGGAGAACGCTTCCCGGAGCCCGGGCACTGAAGTCTCCGCAGACATGGAGGCGATATCGATACCGGCTGAAAACTGAAAGGAAACAGCATTGATGCATAACAAGACCGTTTGCCTGATTTTTGTGGTATTTCTCCTTGTCCCGGCCGGCCTTGCCCGGGCCCACGCCGTGCACGGGGAACTGAAATCCCGGGCCGCCATCGAGATCCGGGCCGTCTATGACGGGGGCGAGCCCATGAGCTATGCGGCGGTTGAAATTACCCGCAAAGGCGAGGATCTGCCGTTTCAAACCGGACGCACGGACCGAAACGGCTGCTTTGCCTTTACGCCGGACAAGCCCGGTACCTGGCAAATCGTTGTCAAGGACGGCATGGGTCACAGGCTGTCCGTAAACAGAGAGATTGACAAAATCCATGCCCTGGCGGAGAATACCGCTTCCCTGAACCCAGCGGAGCAAGGGGAGAAAACCGGGTCCCTGAGCCGGCTTGAAAAAGCGCTTGCCGGCATCGCCATCATTTTCGGGCTCTCGGGTCTGGCCTTCTGGTGGCGGGGCCGCGTGGAACGCCGGCACTTTAAAAAAGAGAAAAACCCAGGCAAGGAAAAATAGCGCCATGCATATCTCCGAAGGCGTCCTGTCCGCGCCCGTTCTGGCAGGCGGCGCGGCTTTTGCCGTGGCGGCCACCGCCGTGGGCCTGAAAAAACTGACCTCCGACCGGATTCCGCAAGCCGGCGTGCTCTCGGCGGCGTTTTTCGTGGCATCCCTGGTCCATGTGCCCGTCGGGCCCTCCAGCATGCATCTGATCTTAAACGGCATCGTGGGGCTTCTGCTGGGCTGGGCCGCCTTTCCGGTCATCGCGGTGGCCCTCGTCCTGCAGGCGGTTTTGTTCCAGTATGGCGGCATCACCACCCTCGGGGTCAATACAATCATTATGGCGGCCCCGGCGGTTTTGTGCTATTACCTCTTCGGCCCTTTTATCGGAAAAGGCCATTCGGCAGCCATGGCCGCCGCATTTGTCTGCGGCGCAGCAGCCGTGCTGCTCTCCGGATTGATTGCTGCGGCAGCGCTTATGCTTACAGGGGAGGCCTTCCGGGAGGTTGCGGCAGCCCTGGTCGGGGCCCATGTTGTTGTCATGATCATCGAGGGAATCATCACCATGTTCTGCGTGGCGTTTTTAAAAAAGGTACAGCCGGAAATGCTGTTCGGCTAAACGCTGCTGCAGGCAGAAAAACGATAAAATGCCATCAGGCCTATGATCCAAGAAAGCTTTGCCTTCGGCGACAGCCCGGTCCACCGCCTGGATCCGCGGCTCCGGGTCGCCGCCGCCACATTGTTCAGCATCCTCGCGGCCGTCTCCAACGGGTTCCCGGCCGTCATTGCCGCCATGGTCCTGGCCATCCTCCTGCTCGCAGCGGCACGCCTACAGCTGCGTCTTGTAATGGCGCGGCTTGCCGTGGTAAACGGCCTGATCCTGTTTATATGGCTGGTCCTGCCCTGGAGCTATGCGGGAACCCCGGTTTTTCAACTCGGCCCCCTGGTGTTCTCCCGGGAGGGGATCCGCCTGTGCGCCCTGATCACGATCAAATCCAACGCCATCCTCTGCACGCTGATCGCACTGGTGGCCACCATGCCGATCGCCACCCTGGGCCACGCCCTCCACTGCCTGCGCATCCCGGAAAAGCTCGTACACCTCCTTCTGATGACCTATCGCTACATCTTCGTGATCGAAGCCGAGTATCAGCAGTTGGTTCGGGCGGCCCGCATCCGGTGTTTTACACCGAAAACCAATCTGCATACCTATAAGACCTATGCCTATCTTGTGGGCATGCTTTTTGTCCGGGCATCCGCCCGGGGGGAACGCGTCCATCAGGCCATGATCTGCCGCGGATTCACCGGAAAATTCCGCTGCCTGCATGAATTTGCCTTCACAGAATCAGACTGGGCATGGTCGGCGGCCATGGCAGTCAGTTTAACCGGACTGGGGGTCCTGGAGTGGGCACCGATCGTTTCGTGATCGAACTGGACAACATCAAACTGAGCTACCGGCGGGACCGGACCGTGCTCTCCGGCCTGTCCTTCCAGCTCCCGGAAGGTGCGAAAACCGGCTTGATCGGTCCCAATGGCAGCGGCAAAACCACGCTGCTGCATCTGATCATGGGGCTGATCCCCCCTACTGCGGGCACTATCCGCCTTTTTGGCCGCGAGATGCAGGGGGAAAAAGATTTCCGCAAAGTGCGCCAAAACATCGGCCTGGTATTTCAAAACGCCGACGATCAGCTCTTCTCCCCCACGGTGATCGAGGACGTGGCCTTCGGGCCGCTGAACCTGGGCGCCACTGCAGCGGAAGCCAGAAAAATCGCGGAGGCCACACTGAATGAACTAAACCTCGCCGGCTTTGAAAACCGCATCGCCTATCGCCTCTCCGGGGGGGAGAAAAAACTGGTGGCCCTGGCAACCGTGCTTGCCATGGACCCTGCGGTGCTTTTGATGGACGAGCCGACCACCGGTCTGGATGAAGCGACCCGGGCACGGATTATTACGGTTTTGAACAAGCTGGACAAGACCCTTCTGATCGCCTCCCACGAATACGATTTCCTTGCCCGTACCACAAAAGATATCTATAAAATGGAGGCGGGACGGATGGTGTCCGCAGGGGATGCCGCCCTGCTCCACCCCCACTATCACGCCCATGCCGCAGGCGACGTACCCCACCGGCACACCTGATTGCGGTTTGGCAATTCCGGCTTTACATACCGGCGGATTCCTGTTATAGGTCTTATAATAAAATCTAAGTTCAATTTTTAAAACACTGTTTACAATATAATAAACCTATCCATTATAAAATAAAAAAAGGAAAATCGATGGCTTCCGGAAATCCCCCGATATCGCTGCCGTACCTGCCGGAAAAACCCTCGCAGGTTTACTACAGAATCCCCTACCTCTTTCTGCCCCGGGAGCAGGAAAGGATCAGCGAAGCGCTACAGTCCGTATCCGGCCTCATCCAGGAACTGAACAAACAGGCGTCCCCGCAATTCCATGCAGACGAGAACGGACGGACATGGAAAATAGCGGACGGGGCTGTTGTCGCAATGGAAACCGGTGCCCACGACCTGTGGATCCGGACCGACTGCTTTTCCGATACCCCGCCGGCCTGCCTGGCACAGGCGGAAACCGCGATTTCGGGCCTTGAGAAACCGGCATACAAATATACGCATCAAGAGGGGCGGGTGCTCGCCTTCCCGCTTGCATCAGGCGCATGGGGCAGCGGCGTCAAGGGCTATATCGGACTTGATGCGGGCTCCATCTCCATTAATATCGCTTTCGTCGATGAAGCGGGAATTGTATTGGAGACCGAGTATACCTATACCGAGGGCGATGTCATCAACAACATCAAAAAGGGATTTGCCCGCCTCTCCCGAAAACTTCCCGCAAATGCAGAGATCCTTGGCTCCGGCGTGACCGGCAGCGGCCACGAAATCTCCTACTCCCTGCTCAACGCGGACGTATATGAAACCGAGCTGGACGCACACGCGGAAGCCACGCTTCACCTGCTTCCGGATGCACAGGTCATATTCGACATAGGCGGCCAGGATTCCAAGGTGATGTACATCGAGGACGGGGAGCTGGATGACGCCGGCATGAACAAGAAATGCGGCGCTGGAACCGGGGCTTTCCTGGATGCCCAGGCAGACCGGCTCGGCATTCCCATAGAAAAGTTCGGGGAAACGGGGCTCAGGGCCAAAAAGCCCTACTCCTTCTCCAGCATGTGCACGGTTTTCGTGGGAAGGGACCTGATCGCCGAGCAGGCCAAAGGCAATACAAAGGAAAACATTATTGCCGGTCTGCACCGCTCCCTTGCCATGAACTTCTTCTCCACGCTGGGCATTAACAAGAAACGGCTGAAAACCCCGATTGCCTTTCAGGGAGGGGTTGCCTCCAACAGCGGCGTCAAAAGATCCCTGGAGGATCTGCTCTATGAAGCAAGGGGAGAGACAGTGGAACTTTTTGTGCCCATGCACCACAAGTCCATGGGGGCAATCGGAATGGCGCTTTTTGCCCGGGAGGAAGTCGCGGACAAAGGCAAATTCCGGGGAATCGGGACCATCCGGAAAATCACCTCCGTCTTCACGGAATGCACAAGAGCCGAAGAAATCGGCTGCGGGCGGCAGACGCTGTGCGATCTTGTGCATCTGTATATAGGCGATACAATCATTGAAACCCTTTATGCCTGCGAAGACTACTACAACATCCCCGCTGCCGGCAGCGGAGAAGGCTTAAAAACAAACTATGGAGGGTGATATCGTGCCAAAGCTCGGCTGGTTGTGCTCTTACACCCCCATTGAGCTGATCGATGCCGCCGGTGCCGCTCCGGTGGGAATCAAATCCGATTCCGGAGCGGAACACGAGGATGTCCTCCTCGGCGATTCCATCTGCTCCTTTGCAAGGTCCTGCATGGGAGGTGCGCTCACCGGCGTATACGACGATCTGAGCGGCGTGGTGATTGCCCATTCGTGCGAATGCATGCGAAAGCTTGCAGACGGCTGGGCATTCCGCCAGAATGATATCCATCCGGAACTGATCCACATTCTCGATGTTCCCAAAGTGGTATCCGAATCCAGCATCCGGTTTTTTGCCAACCAGCTCCAACGGTTCCGGACGGTTCTGGAACAGCGATTCGGGGAGATCTCTGCAGATGCGCTGCGGCGGTCCATAGCGAAATACGACAGGACGCGGGAGCTGTTCGGGGCAATCGAGGCCATGCGAAAAGCCGAGGCCACGCCCGTGACCGGCCGGGAGATGGAGGAACTGGTTTCCGCGTTCCTTCAAACGCCGGCGGAGCAACTTCATCCGAGGCTCGAAGCATTTATTGCCGCCAAAGAAGACCAAAGCGGGGAAAAAGACCTTCCCCGGGTTATGGTAATCGGCGGCCCGGGCAATGCCTCCCTGATTCCGACCTTGGAAAATGCCGGCGGCATAAGTGTCGTGGAACATATGTGCACGGGCCTGAGAAGTTATACCGCGCCCGGGGGAAACGATGAAGAACCCCTGATGGAGCTCTCCAGGAGGTATCTCTCCAAACCCGCCTGCCCGAGAATGCTTGGCTCCAAGGCAAAAGAGACGGTTGCCGGGATCCGGGAGCTTGCAGCGGAATACAGTGTGGATGGAATCCTGTACTACTCCATGAAATTCTGCGCCAATATGCAGATGCAGTGGGCCCATCTCAAAAACGATATCGACCTGGATCTGCCCATGAAGGGGATCGAAGGCGATATCAGCTCCGAGATCAACGAAAGGGAAATCCACTCCTTTATCAAGAGGCTGAGAAAAAGAAGAAAGCCAAAAAAATGAGCAGAGAAGCGCGAATCAAGGAAAATACCGAGCAGAGAAGAATTCAGCTCGAAAATTTTCTCCGGGTCAGCGGCCTCGGGGGAATAGAACCGGAAGAGGCCGTCCGGATGGCCTTTCCCCATGATTTTGAGAAACTCCCGCCTTCCGGGAAAAGGGGCTACCTCAACACCGAACAATTCTTTAACGCCTACAATATGAACACCTCCGGCGCCTTCCGCTATCACCCCCTGGCCTGGCGCTCCTTGTTTGTCCCGACGGAAATCCTGTATGCAATGGGGCTGCTGCCCTACACCACGGAGATGGTGGCCTCCCAGTTGGCAATGGCCGGAGCAGCGAGCCAGTGCATCGAAACCGCCGAAGCCAACAACTTCTCCGGCGATATCTGCTCGTTTATGAAAACCGTGGCAGGCGGCGTCATTGAAGATATCTTCCCCACTCCCGATATCCTGCTGACCTCCACCCATCTCTGCGATCCTTCCGCAAAATTCGCGGAGCTTGCCTCGGCTGCATACAACCGGCCGGAATTTATTTTGGATGTTCCATTCGGCCTCTATGACCTGGCCATCAAGCCGGAGCAGACAAGAGCCGATGCCGAACGCATACAGGAGGGGATCGCCTATGTAGACGAGCAGCTCCACCGGATGATCGCCTTTATAACCGAACACACGGGCCTTGGGCTGGAGCCGGGGAGACTGCGCCAGGTGGTGCAGTGGACAAACGAGGCCAGGATGTGGCTTGACGAGGGAAACAATCTTGCCCTCTATAAAAACGCCGCCCCCCGCAAAGGCATCAAAGAACTCGACTATGCAGCAAACCTGATGCAGACATGGGGAACGGAAAAAATCGTCGATGTCTACAAGTCCCGATGCAAGGAGTACAAGGCCCGGGCCCGGGAAAAACCCGACGGCGGCCTGCCGAGAATTGTCTGGTTTCACCTGCGGCCGTATTATAAGAACCAGTTAATGCACTATCTGGATGAACGGATTGAAATATCGGGATCGCAGGCAAACTTTGTATTCTGGGAGCCCCTGGATCCGGCCGACCCCGTAAGGTCCATCGCGAAACGAACCGCCCTGCATCCCGGCTTCTCTTCGGTGATGGCCCGAACCAGGCTGGCAATAGAACAGATCCCCGAAGACACCGACGGCATTATCGCCTACTACCCCAAATCCTGCCGCCATTTCCACGGCGGGGCAATCATTGAAAACGAAATGCTGAAAAACGCCGGAATCCCTATCCTGACGATTGACGGCGACTGCGTCGACGACCAGGGAGACGATTTTCAAATCGTCAAAACCCGTGTCGACCGATTCCTGAAGTCCATTGCTGCCAAAGAACGCAAAAGGAGCTCCTGACACCCTCCTGAAAAATCGAAGCACTCGATCCCTTTCTAATTTTCTATTTAGATTTCCAATTTGACTTATTAACAGATACAATTGTAAAAAAGCCTTTTCGTCAAGAACCGGCAGCTTAGCTCCTGCGTTCAGCAGGGATTTTGTTTCACCAGGCTTGAGAAAGGGCAAATGCAATGAAGAATGTTTTTGCGACCCGATGGGGGCTTATCGGCACGGGAGCGGTGATCGGCATCCTTGCCGCACTGCTGCAGTACTGGGGCAATCCCGGAAACATGGGCATATGCGTGGCCTGCTTTGAAAGAGACATTGCAGGGGCAATCGGACTGCACCGGGCCGGCGTTGTGCAGTACGTGCGGCCGGAGATCATCGGCTTTGTCCTGGGATCGCTGGCGGCTGCCTTGCTGTTCCGGGAATTCCGGCCGCGGGGCGGTTCTGCACCGATTGTCCGATTTGTCCTGGGCGTCTTTGCCATGATCGGCGCACTGGTCTTTTTGGGATGCCCCTGGCGGGCCATGCTGCGCCTGGCGGGCGGGGACGGCAATGCCATCCTGGGGATCGCGGGTCTGATAGCCGGAGTCTGGATCGGCACCCGCCTGCTCAAAAGGGGCTACACCCTGGGCCGGACCAGCAAATTTGCCGCACCAGCCGGATGGGTGCTGCCTGCGGCTTTTGCAGGACTTTTTGTGCTGCTGCTGTTGTATCCCCAAACCGAAGGAGCGGCAAAAAGCGGGGTGCTGTTCTATAGTCTAAAAGGCCCCGGCGCCATGCACGCCCCGATTTTTCTAGCCCTTGGTGTCGGGCTCTTCATCGGTTTTGTCGCCCAGCGCAGCCGGTTTTGTACGATGGGCGCCTTTCGGGACCTCATCCTGTTCAGGCAGACCCATCTTTTTTTCGGGGTTATCTCCCTTGTGCTCCTGGCATGGCTCGTCAATATGGCTGTCGGGCAATTCCATCCCGGATTCGCGAACCAGCCGGTAGCCCATACCATGCATGCCTGGAATGCCCTCGGCATGGTGCTGGCGGGCCTGGCATTCGCCCTGGCCGGCGGATGCCCCGGAAGACAGCTTTTTTTGGCCGGCGAGGGGGACGGAGATGCGGCCATTTTTGTGCTCGGCATGATTGTGGGCGCCGGTTTTTCGCATAATTTCGGCCTGGCCAGCTCGCCTGCGGGCGTGGGCCCGCACGGAATTGCCGCCGTGGTTATCGGCCTGGCCGTATGCCTTGCTATCGGGTTTACCATGAAACAACCGAAGGCAGGAGGAGAAAAATGAGCAATACAGTGGACGCACGGGGGCTTTCCTGCCCCCAGCCGGTACTGATGGCCCTGGAGGCCATCAAACAAACAGCGGCAGACGAACTTGTGGTACTCGTGGACACCGAGGCATCGCGGGAGAATGTCGGCCGGGCCGTAAGCGGCCAGGGATGGCAGGTCCGCTCCATTACCCAAGAGGGCGAGACCTACCGCATGGAAATCAGCAGAACATAGACAATAAAGACGGACATGGGACTTCTCGCTTTTATCCGGAAGAACCGACCGGCAGCAGCGGCTTGCGGCGGAAAACACCGCGGCATCCTGGTATTTGAAAACACCAGCGAGGTGATCCGCTCCGAGACCCTGTTAAAAGCCGCGGGCTTTGCGGTCCGTGTCATGGGGCCTCCTCCGGAAATCCGGACCGGCTGCGACCTGGTCATTGAATTTCCCCTTGTCTCGGAGCTGGAGATCACCCGCACACTGGAGTCCGAGGCGATTTTTCCCCTGCAGGTGGCAGCCGTATCCGACGGACTGCTGGAGCCGGTGAGTATTTTCTTCACAAAGGATTACGGCAGCTACCTGATGGTGCAGGCGGCCAACATGAAGATCACGGTGGAGAAAAAATCCTTGCGGGTGGTCAATATTTCCGGCGGCGGATGCCCGGATGTACCCTATCTTGCGGCGCAAATGGTGGGCCTTTGCCTGGATCAGACCCCACAGCCGCGCAGCATCGGCCACACCCTTTGCGGCTATGCCCTGCAGCTGGCATGGGAGGAAGTGAAACGCCAATGTTCGCGGTAGTCGGAACGGTACCCGAGGCGGATTTTCCCCTGCTATGCGGCCCGGCCGCGCTTTCCGGCGGAAAACTGCTCCTGGAGAACCGGCTGGTGGCGATAAACCGGGGAACCCCGGCGCTTCTGGCAAGCGCGGGCAAAGCCTGCGAATTTCTCGGCAGTCCTTATCCGACTGCCTACCTGGCCGGCGACACCGGCAGGGGAGAGGGCAGCCGGAAAATCTATGCCCGCCTGGAAAAGAATCTCGGGAAAAGCCGCTACACCAGCATAACCTTTCATTACCTCCAGCCGGATGTGGACTGGCACAACCGGGTGCTGTTTGCGCTGGACAATGCCGTGCACCGGCCTGTTCTTATTGCGGATGCGGGGTTCATGTACGCGGCCAAGATGAGCGGGCAGGCCGAAAGCTATGACCTGTTTACTCCGGATATCGGCGAACTCGCGTTTCTGGCGGACCCGGCAGCACCGCACCCTTTCTACACCCGGGGCTTTATCTTCCATGAACCGGAGCGGGCGCAGGAACTGATAGAGGCCGCGTATGCGCACCACAATGCAGCCAAATACCTCCTGGTAAAAGGCAGAAAAGATATCGTGGCCTCAAAGTCCGGCATACTGGCGGCCATAGAAGAGCCCGTGGTCGATTCCCTGGAGGCCATAGGGGGCACCGGCGATATTATCACAGGCCTGGCTGCGGTTTTCACCGGGCACGGCAAAGACCCGGCAGAAGCCTCCCGGCAGGCGGCGGCAATCAGCAGGATCGCCGGAGAACTGGCCGCTCCGGATCCCGGCACACAGGTAGGGGAGATCATAGAGCAGATCCCGGCAGCGCTTTCGCGCTTCTTTGCCCGCCAGGATGCCGGGCACACCTGAAAAAAACAAGAACAGGGGATTGCAGTGGAATTGCTTTTCCCTTTTCACCAAATTCTGTGGTGTGGTAGGAATATATATGTGAAAATCCCCATGGAGGCCGAAAATGGACGGAAAAGAAAAAATCCTGTTTTTTCTCAGGCAGCATAAAAAAGAGCTTGAAGAACAGTTTTCCGTTAGGCGGATCGGCATTTTCGGCTCAGTGGTCCATGGAACCGATGAGGCAGGCAGTGACGTGGATATACTGGTGGAGCTGGACCAGCCTACCTTTGACCATTACATGGACCTGAAATTCTTTCTGGAGGATTGCCTTGGCCGGCCGGTGGATCTTGTACTGGCCGATTCATTAAAGCCCCGTATCAAGCCGGTTATCTCAAGCGAGGTAGCCTATGCATAGAGATTTTCGTCTTTATATAGACGACATTCTGGATGCTGTTGATCAAATCAGAATTTACACAAAAGGACTGGATGAAACGGCCTTCAAAAAAGACAGAAAAACCCAGGATGCCGTGATCCGGAATATTGAAATAATAGGCGAGGCGGCAAGGAGTGTGCCTTCACATATTCAGGAATCCACTCCTGACGTTGATTGGCGCAAGATCAGAGGGCTGCGCAATATTTTGATCCATGAGTATTTTGGCGTTAACCTGACTATTGTCTGGGATATCCTGCAAAATAAACTCCCACATTTGGAAGCGGCCTGCCGCGAGCTCACGAAAAAATTCGAATAAATGCTTTCCTATGGCTGAAACAGGGTTTCCGGGCGGATCTGCACCCGGCGGACTCCGGCAAACTGCCGCGCGGTTTTTTGAATCTGGGCCTGCAGCAGCCCGGTACGACAGGAACCGCCGCTGGTAAAGCCCGGCACCCGGGAAAAACGAAGGGTTAAACGGCCGGTGTCTGCATCCAGTGCCACACGTTGCAGCCGAAAATCCGGATGGGGAAATTCGGTCTGAAAACCGGCGGCCTTTTCTTCCTCCCGCAGTTTCCCTTTGAGCAGCAGCTCCAGGGTTTCCCGAACGGGCTTTTTCCCGGGAATTTTTCTTTCCACCGGCAGGACGGCATCCGGGCTGCACCGGATCTGTCCCCCGGCACCGATGTCTTTTGCTTTGTTGTAGTAGTAGAGACAAACGGTTTGCCCCTGCGGCGCTTTGCCGGTAAAGAAATCCGCCCCGATCAGACAGAGGACCCCGGCCGCGGCTGCAAGGAGCAGAAAAAGGAGAATGCCCTGCAGCCCAAACGCATTCGGGCGGTATATCATTGTGCTGTCCCGTCCCCCGACTTCTTTTGCTCTTTCCCGGCAGACCGGGCATACAGCCGGAAAAGGCAGCCCGGCCGCGGCAGGAGCATGGGGGTTTTCCGGCGGTAGTCTTCGTATTCCAGCCCGAATTTATCGAGCAGCTCCCATTCTTCCACCCGCAGCAGAAAAACGATCACCCACGTCCACTGCGTGATGGTGATGATGAGAAACGAGCCCGGATGCCCGATCAGCAGGCCAAGAGAGGTCATAAAAAGCCCCACCCCCAGATGGTGGGGATGCCTGACGCACGCATAGATATCGATGGTGACCAGCCGGCTGGTGCAGCCCCACTCCTGCGGTTCCCCCAGCGCATTTAAGAGCCGCCCCGTTCTTTTCAGCGGAAAATGCGCCAAAACCAGCCCCGCAAGGCCAAGCAGGCGGAGATAATACGGAAACGCTTCCGTATGCAACACCAGGTCGGTACCGATCCCGGCGGCGACAGAGGAGCCCGTCAGGACAAACCACATGATGAGACGCTTTTTGCAGATCGACACGCTTGCCTCCCTCTATTGCGGATCCGTTTCCCAGGGGCAATTTTCATCTCATTTGATGGCGCCTGTAAAGAATAAAAAAGCAGCATTCCGGATTTGCGAACATTTTTGACTTTGCCCGGATTTCCCGCTATTGTCTTCTTACGCCGCACTGGCTGCAGAAGCCTCTCCCGGCTGCATCCGCCGCATCCCGCCGCTGCGGGGCACAGCCGGAAGAAGGATCTTCGGCAAAGAACTGCGCAGGAAAAGGAGCTGCAAGTATGCGCAAAGGCCCTTCTGGTCCCATATCCGTGATCGGGGGCAATATCGCGGGACTGTCGGCGGCCTACCATCTGGCCCGCCGGGGCATTGCCGTCACGGTATATGAGGCCCGGCTCTGGAACAAGCCCTGCGGCGGGGCCATAAGCTGCGAATTCGCCCGCTATCTGCACCAGGAACTGGGGGTGGTCCCCGAGGGCGCAGACCATTTCGTGCCGGGCCTGCGGCTGTCCTTTGCCAAAGACCGCGTCCTGGATCTGCCCGGTTTCTTTGTGGTCACAAAACGCAGGGATCTGCAGCAGAAGCTTATCCAGCGCCTGCAGCAGGAGCCCCATATCGATTTCGTCTTCCGGCGCGTATCCGCTTCCGACCACCGCCTGTTCTCGCCCCAGACCGTTCTTGCCACCGGCTTCAGCGGCTTCAGCAAACAGACCCTGCAGCAGCACTGGCAGCAGATGCGGCGCGGCATCATTTACCGTTTTGACGGCAGGGCCGCCAGGACAGCGCACCCGAGGCGCCACCTCATGGCCTTTGACAGCCGGATCAAGGGGTATGGATGGATTTTTATCGGCAAGGACGATCATGTGAACATCGGTTTCGGCGGCCTGGCCGATAAGGACCGGATTCGGCGGGGCTACGAGGATTTCCTGGAGCATATCACCCGCCGCCACGGCTATTGCCTCCGCCCCGAGGACCCGACCCCGGAGGGCTGGAAGATCCCCTTTGTCACAAGAAACTGGGATTATCCGGTCGCTTTTTCCAAAAACGGCGTGGAGTTTATCGGCACCGGAGACGCCCTGGGCCTTGCCCATCCCGTCATCGGCGCCGGGATTGAGCCCGCCTGGCAGTCCGGGCTGCTACTGGCCCAATGCGCCGATCCGCGCACCGGAGTCATCAACACCCGAGCATACAGGCGCCTTTTGAAGCACAACCTGCGCCTCACCTGCCGCAGACCCGTCCACCGAATCATGACCGCAACGGCCAAAAGCCGGATCCTGCCCTGCAAAAACGTCTCCGGCTATCTGGCCGCAAGGCTTACGGGGGGCCACATTATCCGAACGATCCGGGACTATCCCTGGTTTGCCATGGTCCATGACGGTGCCCGCAAAACCGGATACCGGATCTCCTCTTTTCGGCAGCCCCCGGCCACCCCGCCGCGATACTAATATTTGCGGTTTTTTTGCAGACATCGCCGGCATTGGCAGCACAGGCCCATACCGCCCGTCATCCCCGCTTGTTAAGCTCCTGCTTTTGCTTTTCCTTGCCGGAAATGGTTTTTTCCACAAAAATGGGCCGGTTTTCCGGCCAGGAGGCGGCTGTGTAATACATGAGCGTGGCGACGGTTGCGGGAGACGGGGTAAAAATCTGGACCTGCTCCGGCGTAAAGCGCAGCTCCCGCCGGGCAAAACCCCTCAGGCGCCGCATGTCCTCCCGGCTACAGCCCGGGTAGGCGGCGATGAAATAGCAGGTCAGAAACCGCTTCTTGCCGAGCTGGCGGGTTTTCTCCCGGAACAAACGGATAAAGCGCCGGGTTTTTTCGATGTCGGGCTTTCCCATGAGGGAGAGGATCCGGGGCTCGGAATGCTCGGGGGCGATCTTTAACTGGCCGGATATGTGATGCCGGACAAGGGTCTCCAGGTAACTGCCGCCGCGGCTTTTGTCCGCCAGGATCATGTCGTGGCGGATACCGGAGCTCACAAAAACCTTCCGGACCCCATCGATTTGGCGCAGCTCCTTGAGCAGGCGCAGTTGGGAGCCGTGGTCGACAGGCAGATGCCTGCAGGGCTCCGGGGTCAGGCAGCGCCTGTCGCGGCACGGGCCGGCCTCCTTTTTGCGCTGGCACTCGATATCATACATGTTGGCCGTCGGACCGCCCACATCCTGGATCACTCCCTTGAACAGGGGATGGCGGGTCATCTCCCGGGCTTCCCGCAGCAGGGAGGCGCGGCTCCGCTGCACGATGGTGCGCCCCTGATGGACCGCAATGGAGCAGAAATGACATTCCCCGTAGCAGCCCCGGTGGGTCTGCAGGGAAAAGCGGATCGTGTCCATCGCCCGGACAGTTCCGAACTGCCGGTCAAGGGGACCCGGTTCGCGCTCGTAGCCGGCCTCGTGGATGCGGTCGAGCTCCTCCGTTGCCGGCAGCGGCTGCGGCGGATTATGCACCAGGTAGCGGGTGTCCTGCTTTTGGCACAGGCCCCGGGCGGTTTTGGGCTCGTTGTTCTCGTAGAAGCCCGCAAACATGCTGCGGAATGCGCCCATGTCCTGTTTGACCGCATCATGGGCCGGCAGCTCGAGGTAGCCCTCCGGTCTCTCCGCAGCGATATAGCAGATGCCGCGCAGGTCCCGTACCGGCATTCCGGCTGCCAGGCGCTCTGCCAGTGCCACAGCCGCCTTCTCGCCCATGCCGTAGACCAGGATATCGGCCTTGGCATCAAAGAGTACCGAGCGCCGCACGCGGTCAGACCAGTAGTCATAATGGGAAATGCGCCGCAGGCTCGCCTCGATGCCGCCCAGCACGATCGGGGCGGTTTTTTTGAAGTGCCTGCGGATCAGGTTGGTGTAAACGATTGCCGCCCTGTCGGGCCTGCGGGTGTTACGGCCCCCTGCTGTCAGATCATCCTGTTTGCGCGGCTTTTTGGTCGGGGTGTAGTTGGCGATCATGGAATCCATGCACCCGGCGCTCACCCCCCAGAAAAGCAGCGGCTCGCCCAGCCGGGCGATATCATCTCCGCTGCCGGTGTCCGGCTGAGAGATGATCCCCACCCGGAAACCCGCGCGCACCAGGGTTTTGCCGATCACGGAGATGCCGATATGCGGTGCGTCAATATAGGCGTCGCCGGTGATCAGAATCACATCCAGCGCCTCCCATCCCAGGGCCGCCGCCTCTTTTTGGGTAGCAGGCAGAAACATGGGATCATCCGCCTCCGCGGGAGCGGGAATACAAATACAATGCGATGCCGGCGGCTGTTGCAGCATTTAAGGACTCCACCTCCGGGGCAATGCCTATGGAAACCGCCTTTTTGCGCAGATGGGCGGGCAACCCCCCGCCTTCCACGCCGGGCAGCAGGCCGAAGGCTTCCGGGAACGGGGCCGCGGCGATATCGGGGCCTTCGCCGGAAAGGGCCACAAGCGGCAAATCCGCCGGCAGATCCGCAATGGAGGGCCCCTGGCAAAGCTCTGCGGCAAAAACCGTCCCTCCGGAGGCGCGGATGGCTTTCGGGTGAAAGGGGTGGGCGCTTTCTGCAAGCAGAACAACACGGCGGACACCGAAGGCCACGGCCGAGCGGATTACCGCACCCGTATTTTCCGGATCCTGAAAGGGAATCAAAAGGGTGCATCCCGCGGAAAACCCCTCCTGCGGATGCCAGACGGGTATGGCGGGCGTCCCGGCAAGAAGCAGGGGAGAGCGCGTCCCATGGATGTCAAGGGTTCGGAAAAGATCCGGGGCCAGCCTGTACCAGAGCATGGAGCAGGGCGCATCCGGCGGCGGCGGCGGATGGCTCTCGTCGGATATCCAGGCCTCGCAGTTTTCCGGGAAATTGCGGATCAGCTCCCGTACCTGCTTGCGGCCGGATACCAGGGCCTGCTGCTGCTTTCGGGCCCCCTTGCCGCTCAGCAGTTTCTTCAGCTTCTTAAACGTGCTGTTCTGCTCGCTTGCAATGCTCCGGAAAACGTGGCGGTCTCTGGCGCGCTGTTCCTGCTCGCGCAGGGGCGTGCTGATCCTGCGAAACACCACCAGCCGGCGCTCGTGCGGTGTATGCGGAATCCGGTAGGCCCGGTCCTCCAGCTCCGTAAACGCCCCGCAAAAGCGCCGGCCCGCCTCCTCGATCTCCGCATCGCAGTCCGGGCCTTTCATAAAAACCGCCAGCCCCTCCCGTGCCAGGCACCCCTCGATGCGCCAGAGGGTTTTGGCAATGGATTCCACCGCCCGGGTGATCACGCAGGATACCGGATCCCGGAACTCCGGGGTGATGCCGCGGCCCAGCACGGTGATGCCTGCAAGCTCCAGCTCCTCTACAGCACTTTGAAGAAAATCCGCGCGGTTCTGCCGGCTCTCGGCAAGAATCACCTCGAGATGCGGAAACGCGATTTTCAAGGGGATTCCCGGCATGCCGGGGCCCGTTCCAAGGTCGAGAAGCGGCGAGGGCAGATCAATCATCCGGCCCGGCAGGATGGCGTCCACATAGAGCTTTAGCACCATATTCTCGAAATTGTGAATCCGGGTAAGATTCAACTGCGGATTGTACCGGCGCAGCAGTCTGTGATAAGACCATAGCTGGTCAAGCCGGGCGGGGGGCAGAGAAATGCCCGAGCGCTCCAGAAGCGCCGCCATCTCCGCCGGTCTGCGGGATCCTGTTTTTCCGGGCCTGCTAAATGATTTGGACAAGGACCCATCCTCAAACGACAATTATCGCTATGCCACCCATATCCCCGACATCGACCGGTTTTTTCAGCAAAAGATGGCCGGTATTCTATGAGGACAACCACCTTCTCGCCCTTTATAAGCCATCCGGCCTGCTGGTGCAAGCAGATCAAACCGGAGATCCCTCCCTGCTCGCTCTTGCCAAGGCCTGGCTGAAAGAAAAGTATCAAAAACCCGGCCGCGTGTTTCTCGGTCTTGTCCATCGCCTGGACCGGCCGGTGGCCGGTGTGGTGGTGTTTGCCAAAACCTCGAAGGCGGCGAAACGCCTGAGCGAGCAGTTTCGCAGCACAACGGCGGAGAAAAGCTATACCGCCGTGGTCGAGGGCGTCCTCCGGCAACCCTCGGGCCGGCTGATCCATCCCATCGAACGGATAAACGGCGCCTCCAGCCGGATTCCGGATGCCCCCACCAGCAAAAGCCGGGAGGCCCGCCTCCAATTTGCCCTGGCCGGCACCAGCGGCGGCCGAAGCCTTGTCCACGTCCGGCTCGAAACCGGCCGCCACCACCAGATCCGGGCGCAGCTGGCCTACATCGGCCATCCCGTTCTGGGCGACATCCGCTACGGGGCAAGCGCTCCGCTTGCCGAAAGACAGATCGCCCTCTGCGCCACCGAAATCTCGGTGCTCCATCCCACCGAAAGAAACCCGCGAACCTTTGCCTCGCCCCTGCCCGCGGGCTGGCCGTGGCCGGGTCTGGAAGAGGCCGCCCAGGCTCCGCCCTGGAACTGGTCCCAAATCAGAAAGGAAATTGCTTCTCTAAAGCCCCTTCATTAAATTTTTCGATACCTGCCTTTATCTCTATTCAAACAAGCAATTTTACAAATAGAAAAAAATTATATAATCATTCCCCTCGGCTATCGCGTGCTTTGCATTCCGGCAAAGCTCTTTCCAACGGAAAAAAAGAAAGGAATTAAAGATGGTGCGCAAAATTTTTCTGGCGGCAATTGGGATTCTTTTACTGCCCGCGCTGGCCGGCTCTTACGAGCTCTACCGCGACGGCGACAAATCGCTTGGCATCGGCTTCTGGGGGCAGGCGTGGTACCAGTACGTAAGCGACTACGACACCGATGGCGACGGGGCCGCTGATGACAGCCTGCACGACTTCATGGTCCGCCGCTCCTATCTCAGCGTTAAGGGCAGCGTAACAGAGGACCTGCGTTTTTTCCTGCATTATGCCGGCGACCGGATCGGCCAGGAAGACCTCGACGATTCCGGAAAGGGACTGGGAACCGGCCTGGCTGTCCGGGATGCCTGGGGGACCTACCGGGTACTCGGCAACGACCTGATGATCCAGGCAGGCCGCATGTACATCCCCTTTACCCGCAATTACGGCACCACATCCACCAAGGCCATGCTCACAACAGAGCTCGACTGGGGCCAGGGGGGCATCCGCAGCGGCATATTCTATCCGAGCAAGGTGGGCCGCGATGACGGCGTGACAATCTGGGGCAACGTCCTGGAAGACAAACTCCAATACCGCTTCATGGCGGCCGAGGGCGAGGAGAGCAAGGCCCATGAGAACCCGGACGACAACCTGCGTTTTGCCGGCCGGGTGAGCTACAACCTGATGGATGCGGAGACCACCTGGTTCAACAAGGGCACCAACCTGGGCAAAAAATCCGTTCTTGCCGTAGGCGCCGGCTTCGACTATCAGGCAGACCTGAAATGGGGATCCAGGCAGGATGATTACAGCGCCTGGACCGTTGACCTCCACATGGATATGCCGCTTGGAGAAGGGGCTGTAACCGCTGATGCCGCCTACATCACCGTGGAAAACGCGGCCAACCCGGTAACGGATTCGGACCTTGCCGCGGGCACGGACGGCGACATGGCGACCGGGCAACTGGGCTACCTGTTTGCCGGACGCATTCAGCCCTTCTGTCACGTGGAGGCCATCATGCCGGATGTCAGCGGCGCGGAAGACACCTATGTATGCGGCATCGGGTGCAACTATTATCTGAAGGGGCTGGGCAACAAGCTGACGGCCGAGTGGACCACCCTGGACAGCGACAGCGGCGCAGTAGAAGACAAGGATATCCTTACGCTCCAGGCGGCCTTTGGGTTCTAGTCAGGGCTCCACCCGCAGACTTCCGCAGGAATCCGGGCCGCACACATCGCCGATGATGCAGGCGGACAGGCCCTTTTCCTGCAGGGCCGCAACAAGCTCGGATGCCGCGGGCTCGGCCAGGCAGAGGAGCAGGCCGCCGGAGGTCTGGGGATCAAAGAGCAGATCGGCCCGGATGGCGTCGATATCCTCCGCAACGGTGACACTGGGGCTGAAAAACGCCTTGTTGCCATAGGCCCCGGCGGGGAAAAAGCCCATCCGGGCAAACTCCAGTGCGGACTGGATAACGGGGACCTGCGCAAGCGAGAGGGTTATCGTTTTTTGCGATGCCCGGGCCATTTCCAGCAGGTGCCCGGCCAGGCCGAAGCCTGTCACATCCGTGCATGCACGGGGTTCAAACGGCCGTGCCGCAAGAGCGGCATCCCTGTTTAAGGCGGTGGTAACGGCGATCAGCTCGGCGGTGGCCTGCTCGCCGGCCATCCTGCCCTTCACCGCTGTGGCCAGGACGCCTGTCCCCAGTGGTTTCGTGAGAATGATCCGGTCGCCCGCGGCGGCACCACTATTGGTCCATATCCGCTCCGGGTGCACCAGGCCGGTAACCGAGAGGCCGTATTTCAATTCCTTATCATCCACGCTGTGGCCGCCCACCAAGGCTGCTCCGGCAGCATGAATTACCTCCAGGCCGCCGGCGAGGGTCTCTTCCAGCACCTTTTCGGGCAGCTCATCAGCGGGAAAGCAGACAATATTCATGGCTGTCAGCGGCTCGCCGCCCATGGCGTACACATCGCTCAGGGCATTGGCGGCCGCGATGCGGCCGAAATCATACGCGGAATCGATGATGGGGGTAAAAAAATCCAGTGTCTGGATCAGCGCGGTGTCTTCGCTTAACTGGTATACCCCCGCGTCGTCGGAGGTCTCCGTGCCCACCAGCAGCCGGGGATCGATTTTCACCGGCAGCCGGCTGACCACTCTGTCCAGCAACTCCGGACCCAGCTTTCCCGCTCATCCGGAGGCCCGGGTTTTTTCCGTCAGGTTATAGGATTGATGGGGATTTTCTGCCATATTCTCTGCCGTCCAAAGCCTTTTGGTTGCTCATGCCGCAATTCTGCCGCCGCAGTAACTGCTGCAAGTGTATGCCCTTGCCGCTGCAAATGTAAAATTGATTGTGTAAATAGCAACAGAAAAAGCTATAGAAAAACACGATGTTCCCGGGTTATCGGGTGCAACCGATCGCTTTTTCAGAAGCAGGCCCTTTCCGAAGAGGGTTTGACAAACGCCGGGATTAATTGTAGGGGTGCAGAAACAAACCGAACAAGGAGGAAACAAAAATGAACGGCAAAAGCGCACAGGATATAGATTTTACAATTGACCAGGACAACCTGTACCGGGAGGAGTCCGTCACGGACATGAAGGTGGCCTCCATCCGGAAAATGACGCCGGTAAAACCCGACGGCACAGACGATGAGAGCCGCAGTCCCGTATTTATCGGAAGCTCCCAGCTCATGACCCAGGAGGGCCCGCTCCCCATCCAGGCCCAGCTTTCCGCAACGACCCTGGAAGAGGCCATCAAGGAGTTTCCCGGCGCCATGAAAAAGTCCCTGAATGAAACCATCGAGCGATTCCGGCAGATGCAGCAGGAACAGCAGCAGCAACAGCAGCAGAGCGAGTCCCGAATCATCACCCCGCGGTAATGGAATCCGGCACGAGCGGCGCTCGATCCCAAATGGATACAGAGTCCTTTATCCCGGCCCTCGCAGAAGAGCTCAGCCTGGCAGCGGACCAGGTGCGCGCAGCCGCTGAACTCCTCTCCGGGGGGGCTACCATCCCTTTTATTGCCAGGTACCGCAAGGAAGCCACCGGCAGCCTCGATGAGGTGGCGATCACGGCGATCCGGGACCGGATCAGCCAGCTCCGCGAGCTCTCGGACAGAAAAGCCGCCGTTCTGAAATCCCTTGCGGAAAACGGCCATCTAAACGATGGCCTCAAACAGAAGGTGCTGGCTGCGCAGTCGCTTTCCGCACTCGAGGATCTCTACCTCCCCTTTCGGCCCAAGCGCCGCACCCGGGCGGTAAAAGCCCGGGAGAAAGGCCTTGAGCCGCTGGCCCGGAGCCTTCTCGAGCAGGCAGGCACGGAGCCGGAGACCGCGGCCGCCCGCTTTGTGGCCCCGGAGGAAGGGGTGGCGGACGCAAGCGCCGCCCTTGCCGGGGCCAGGGATATCATCGCCGAGATGGTAAACGAAGATGAGGCGGCCCGCTCGGCCCTGCGCAGGCTATTCTCGACCAGTGCCGTGATCAGAAGCCGGGTCCGTGCGGGGATGGAGGAGAAAGGCGCCAAATACCGCGATTACTTCGACTGGCAGGAGCCGGCCGCCGCCATTGCCTCCCATCGCATGCTGGCCATCCGGCGCGCCGAGGCGGAAGAGGTGCTGCACCTGCGCATCCGGCCCGACGAGGACGAGGCCCTTGAGAGCCTGTATCCGCTCTTTGTCCGGGGCACCGGAGCAGACGCCGGACAGGTGCGCCAGGCGGTAACCGACGGCTACAAGCGCCTGCTATCCGGCGCCATGGAGACCGAAGCCCGCATCCGGGCCAAGCAGCGAGCGGATGCCGAAGCCATCCGCGTGTTCGCCGACAACCTCCGGCAGCTTCTGCTGGAGCCGCCGCTTGGAGCCAAACGGGTGATGGCGCTGGATCCCGGCTTTAAGACCGGCTGCAAACTGGTCTGCCTGGACGAGCAGGGGAGCCTGCTGCACGCGGACACCATTTATCCCCACAGTTCCCGAAAACAGGCGGAGGCGGCACGGGAAACCGTCCGGTCCCTGTGCGGATCATACGCCATAGCCGCCGTGGCGGTGGGAAACGGAACGGCGGGACGGGAGACCGAAGCCTTTATCAAGGCCATCGATTTTGCCGCCCCGCCCCAGGTAATCATGGTCAATGAAAGCGGTGCCTCCGTGTATTCGGCTTCAGAGGCCGCCCGGGAGGAATTTCCGGAGCACGACCTGACCGTGCGGGGAGCGGTCTCCATCGGAAGGCGGCTGATGGACCCGCTGGCCGAGCTTGTCAAAATCGATCCCAAATCCATCGGCGTCGGCCAGTACCAGCACGACGTGGACCAGAAGGCGCTGCAAAAAGCGCTCGACGATGTGGTGAGAAGCTGCGTAAACCGGGTGGGCGTGGATGTCAATCGGGCCAGCAGGCAGCTTTTGACCTATGTTTCCGGCCTCACCCCCGGCATAGCCGAAAACATCGTCGCCCACCGGCAAGCAGGCGGCCCCTTTACCTGCAGGCAGCAGCTCCGGCAGGTACCCCGGCTGGGTCCCCGCACCTTTGAGCAGTGCGCCGGGTTTCTGCGCATTGCCGACGGGGCCAACCCCCTGGACAAAAGCGCGGTACATCCGGAAAGCTATCCGGTGGTGTATGCCATGGCCACAGATCTCGGCGTGGATCCCGGCGAACTCATGCGGCGCTCCGAGCTGCAGAAAAAAATCAGGATCGCCGACTACGCAAGCGATGCCATCGGCCTGCCCACCCTCGCGGACATCATGGAGGAGCTGGCCCGGCCGGGAAGGGATCCCCGGCAAAAATTCGAGGCATTCTCCTTTTCCGAAGAGGTGGGCGCTATCGAGGACCTGGAGCCCGGAATGCGGCTGCCCGGCATTGTTACCAACATTACCGCATTCGGGGCTTTCGTTGACGTGGGCGTACACCAGGACGGACTCGTCCATATCAGCCAGATGGCGGAGCATTTCGTCAAGGACCCGGCCGAGGTGGTCCGGCTCCGGCAGCAGGTACAGGTTACGGTGCTGGATGTGGACCTGGAGCGCAGGCGAATCTCGCTTTCCATGAAGCCCGGCGCCCGGCCTTCATAGATCCGGCACGGTTTCCGGATACACATGGCCCGTGGGACTGATCTTGAACACGTAGATGAGCCCGGGGCGGAGTTTTTTATAGACGACATTGCCATAGATTGCCTTGATGCCGTGCTCTTTCAATGCCTCCGGGTCATTGGCCAGGCGCCAGATGGCATCCCAGAACATCTCCTGCTCCTCTACCGGGAGCGCATCCAAAAAATCCGCGTAGCGTCTGGGCTCGGTGGAGGCGATCTCGATGGGATAGCCTTCCGCGGGCGCCATGGTCTCTCCATACACCCGCCGCCACAGGTAAAGCGAGCGCTTCCTGCCGCCCATGACCATTTGATCGGAAAAGCTCACAATCAGTGCGTCAAAATGGACCACATCGCCTTCAATGGTGTACTGCCGGGTAAGCACGGTCTCCTGCTTGTTGTCCCGCGCGGTCTCCACAAAGCGCAGGGTGGTATACAGGGTGCCGTTTTGCTCCTGCTGGGAAACCACCTTGGCATAGCCGATCTGATCGGACTGGGTCAGGTTGGCAATCGCCTGCTTGAGACGGCGGTTGTTGTCAAACAGATCATGGATGGTTTTGCTGCCGTAGAAAAGGGCGCCGCCGAAAATGCCGGCCAGGATCAGCAGAAAGACGACAACGGCCCGAAAAAATACAGCCCCCCGCCCTGCTTGCATGCTTTCTCCTTTATCCGGCGCGAGCCCCGACACGGCGCGGCCTCCAAAATCAGCGCGCCCGCCTTGACAATGGAAACCCACCCCATATATAGTTGGTTTTGCGCCATGGCATGCGGCGGCACCGCCCCCGCATGCCATCGCCCGCTACCGCGGGTACGGCAAATCGAAAACGTTTTTTGCCGCTATTATATGCTTTTGGCGGCTGCGCCGTCAACTGCGGATACGAGAACAGTACGGGATTTCAGACCGGAAAGGACCTTCTGTTTGTCATGAATGCCCCTACAGACCCGTGCAACTGCTTTGCCTGCGCTGAGAACGCCAATGCGGGCTTTATTTCCACCCGCATCGCCGGAACCGACGGGGTCTCCCTGGAAACCCTGAAATGGGCGCGGGTTTTTGCAAAAAACGGCATGCAGAACTTTTATTTCGCAGGCGAACTCGAGACCCCGCCGGAATGTTCCCGCCTTTGCCGGAAAGCCCATTTCCTGCACCCCGAAATCCGCTCGGTGTATGAGGCCTGCTTCGGCGAACGCAGGCGGAGCCGGACCACCACCCTGCAGATCCACGCCTTGAAAGAGGCGATCAAGGATGAGCTCTACCGGTTCATCCGGGAGTTTGCGATTGATCTGCTGGTTCCGCAAAACGCGATTACCATTCCCATGAACCTGCCGCTTGGCCTTGCCATAACAGAGATTATCTCTGAGTCCGGCATGCCGGCCATCGCTCATCACCATGACTTCTTCTGGGAGCGCACCCGGTTTCTCAAAAACTCGGTGTGGGAATACCTCAACATGGCCTTTCCGCCCCATCTGCCCAGCATCCACCACGTGGTCATCAACTCCTCGGCCGGCAACCAACTGGCACTGCGCACCGGGATTTCCTCGGCCATCATCCCCAATGTCATGGACTTTGCCAACCCGCCGCAGCCCCCGGACGAATATGCCGGCGACGTACGAGAAGTCTTCGGCATCCGTGACGACGAATATTTTATCCTCCAGCCCACCCGGGTTATCAAGCGCAAAGGCATCGAGCACGCCATCGAGCTGGTCAGCCGCCTGGGGGTGAAGGCCAGACTGATCATCAGCCATGCCAGCGGCGACGAGGGCTTTGACTATGAGCAGCGCATCCGCGAGTACTCCGAACTGATGGGCGTGGACACGCTGTTTATCTCCCGGCGCATCAAGGAAAAACGCGGCAGGACCCCTGAAGGGGAGAAAATCTACACCCTGGACGACATCTACCCCCACGCGGACCTGGTCACCTATCCCTCCAACTTCGAGGGTTTCGGCAACGCCTTTCTGGAGGCCATTTACTACCGAAAGCCCATTGTGGTCAACGCGTACTCCATCTACTCCATCGACATCAAACCCAAAGGGTTTCGGGTCATCGAACTGGACGGCTACGTGGATGCCGATGCTGTCGAGCAGACGCAGAAAGTGCTGGAGGATACCGCCTGGCGCGATGCGATGGTGGAGCACAACTACCGGGTTGCCGCAGGATGCTATTCCTACAGGGTATTGGAGCAGAAACTGGCTCCGGTCATCCAGAGCGTTCTGCCCTGCCCCGAAACATCACTCAACAGCGATTCTGCGGACGGTCAAGGACAACATGCTCAGTGAACTGGCAATCAAAAACTTCGCGATCATTGATGATCTGACCATCCGGTTCTCCGATGGGCTTACCATCTTCAGCGGGGAAACGGGCGCTGGCAAGTCCATTATCATAAACGCCGTGAACCTGCTCCTGGGCAGCCGGGCCTCGGCCCGGATGATCCGTACGGGCGCGGAAAGTGCGGAACTCTCGGCCCTGTTTTATCCGCCCGAAGACAGCCCGGCCGCTGCGGTGCTCTGCGAGCATGGACTGGAAGCAGGGGGGGAGCTTCTCATCCGGCGGGTGATTTCCGCCTCCAACCGCCACAAAATCTACATCAACGACCGCCCGGCCACCATGCAGCTCCTCAGCGCGGTAACCGACAACCTGGCGGCCATATCCGGGCAGCACGAGCACCAGCAGCTGCTCAAGGAATCCCAGCACCTTTTGCTCCTTGACCAGTTTGCGGATCTGGCCCCGCTTCGCCGGGAGGTGGGCCGCTGCTACCGCCGCATCGCGGACTTGGACGAGACATTGCGGCAACTGCGGAATTCCCGGCAGCAGCAGCAGGAGCACATGGAACTGCTGCGCTACCAGCAGCAGGAAATTGCGGATGCGGCCGTATCCCCGGAGGAAGACGCGGCCCTCAAGGAAGAACTCTCGCGCCTGAAAAACGCGGAAATGCTCTACCAGACGGTTGCCGGGGCCATTGACTCCCTCTACAGCGCAGACGGCGCAGCGGCCGAACGCGTCGCCGAGGTGGAAAAGGCACTGGGCAGAGCGGCTGACGTCGACCCGGGGCTTGCCCCCTCCGCAGAGGCCATGACAGACCTGACGGCCCGTATCGAGGATGCAGCAGAGCAGCTCCGCTCTTATCTGGACACCATCACCTTTGATGAGCGCCGGCTCGAGGAGATCAATGCCAGGCTGGACCTTTTGACACGGCTGAAGCGCAAGTACGGCGGCAGCCTGGAAGCCGTGCTCGCCCGCGGCCGGGAAATTGAAGAAGAGCTGGGCGCACTGGAGAACCTCTCGGAGAGAATCGCGGAGACGGAAAACGCTCTGGCAGGGCACTACGATCAGGCGCTTTCCCTGTGCCGCGAACTTTCCGGAAAACGCCGCCGCGCAGCAGACGAACTGGCCGGCAGGGTGGAGGCCGAGCTTGGCTCCCTGAAAATGCCGCACCCCCGCTTCGAGGTCCTTCTGGAAAACGTCCCTGTCGCCCGGGACCAGAGTCCCTACCTGCAGTCGGAAGGCGCCGCCATCACAGAATCCGGGATGGAACGGGCAAAATTCATGATTGCCCCGAACCCCGGAGAACAACTGCGGCCGCTGTCTTCCATCGCCTCCGGCGGTGAACTCTCCAGGCTCATTCTTGCCTTGAAAGCCATCCTGGCTGCCAGCGATATGCCGGGGACGCTTATATTCGATGAGGTTGACGCCGGCATCGGCGGAGAAGCCGCGGAAATGGTGGGCAAAAAGCTTGCCCAACTCGCCGGTCTGCACCAGGTGGTCTGCATCACCCACCTGGCCCAAATCGCCAGATTCGGCGATCATCATTTCAAGATCACCAAGGAAGTTGAAGGCGAGCGGACCCGCACCTGCATCCGCGAACTCTCCGGCGAAGACAGGGTCGAGGAAACTGCCCGTATGATAGGGGGCGCGGCCATCACGCAGACCACCCGCCAGCACGCCAGGGAAATGCTGGAGAGCCGATAGATTCCGCCAAAACAAGCAGCCGGCGCCGGGCCTGAAAAACCCTTTGATAAATCCTTGACCCGATGGTTGTGCTGGGTTAAAAATGAATGTTTTTGACTGGAAAAGGATCGATCAGTCCAATCTTGAGGAAACAAGCCCCGGGAAACTTGAAAAATGACGGAATACGCAACGCTTACCATAAACGGACAGACTTTGGAGCTGCCTGTAATCACGGGCACTGAAGGAGAAAAAGGGATCGATATCCGCGGCCTGCGCCAGAAGACCGGCTGCATCACCTATGATCCGGGCTATGGCAACACCGGCTCCTGCCAGAGCAGGATCACCTTCATGGACGGGGAACAGGGGATTCTCCGCTACCGCGGCATCCCCATAGAGGAACTGGCGGAAAACTCCACTTTTGTGGAAACCTCCTACCTGCTCTTGCACGGCCGGCTTCCCAATCGCCGCGAACTCACCCGCACGAGCGTCATGCTGAATGATTTTTCGCTGGTGCACGAGGATATGCAGAACTTCTACCAGAACTTTCCCCGGGCCTCCCATCCCATGGGCATTCTCTCGGCCATGGTCAATGCCCTGCGCTCCTTCTACCCTGAGCTGGTCGAAACCGAGGAGCAGACCGAGAGCACCTTTCTGCGGCTTCTATCCAAGGTGCGCACCATGGCGGCCATGTCCTACAAGATCTCGCGCGGCCACAAGGTGATTTATCCGCGGCCGGACTACACCTACTGCGCCAATTTCCTGCACATGATGTTCGACACCCCGGTCAAACCCTATGTCATTGACCAGGACCTGGTGCAGGCCCTCAACGTTTTCTGGATCCTGCATGCAGACCATGAGCAGAACTGCTCCACATCTGCGGTCAAAACCGTTGGAAGCGCGAGAGCCAACATCTATGCTTCCCTGTCCGCGGGTATTGCCGCCCTCTGGGGGCCTCTGCACGGCGGGGCGAATCAGGCGGTGGTCGAGATGCTCTCCGGTATCGCCAAAGAGGGCGCATCCGTTGAGACCATCGTGGCCCGGGCCAAGGACCGCAGCGATCCTTTCCGCCTGATGGGATTCGGTCATCGGGTCTACAAGACCTACGATCCGCGCGCCAAAATCATGAAGAAGGTCTGTGACCGGGTGCTGCCGAAGCTCGATATCGGCGATCCGCTCCTCGATATCGCCAAACGGCTGGAGGAAGTGGCCCTTAGCGACTCCTATTTTATCGACCACAACCTCTATCCCAACGTGGATTTCTACTCCGGCATTCTGCTGCGCGCCATGGGGATTCCCACCAACATGTTCACGGTCATGTTTGCCATCGGACGGCTGCCCGGCTGGATTGCCCAGTGGAAGGAGAACCTGGATGATCCGGATCAGAAAATCAGCCGGCCGCGCCAGCTCTACATGGGGCCCAACCAGATGCCCTACGTCCGGATCGACGAGCGGGAATAAGCACCAGCCGGGCTTAGGAGGTAATTTCCCGCAGCAGTTTTTCGACCTCGTTTCTGCCCGGCCCTTCGCCGACCGTCAGGGTGGACAGGATAAGATCATTGCCGGAAATGGTGACAGGGCGCATCATCAGGGTGAGTTCATTCTGGTTGACGATCTTTACATGATCAATGGTCCCGAAGGGAAGCATCGACTCCAGTGTAGCGTTTGTTTCGGTTAAAACCGCCCCCATTCCCGCCAGGGCCTCGGCATGGTCGCTGGTGCCGGCAACCATGAGCCCCAGCTCATCAGCCAGGGCAGCCCCTCTGGCCTTCCGGGATTCGGAAAGGCGGTTTACCATGAGCTGGAACATTTGGCCCAGGCCTTCCTTGGAAACCGGGACAACAGGCTGCGGGGGGGCATCCCAGAAGATCTTCATGGAATGGAGTTTCGCGTTCTCCGACTTCAGTTCCTTGACTTCCGCCTCCAGCTCCTTGGCGGTGTTTTTGTAAGATTGCAGCTCCCGGTTTTCCTGCTTCAGGGTCTCCAGTTCCTCCAGTTGCTCCGACATCCGGCTGACCTGAAGCGACAAATCCTTTTTTCCCGCTTCGGAGGCTTCCATGGAATTGACTGTATCTGTCAATTCCTGCACCCGGGATTTTGCCTCCTGCAGCTCCGTGCGCAATTTCTCGTTTTGCGCCTCTGCCTCCCCAAGGGCATCCGTTTTCCGCTGTAACTCCGCATCTTTCGCACGCAGCTCTTTTTGCTGGCCCTCTATGTAGGCCAGGTCCTTTTTTAACTGCCGGAGAAATTCTTCTCTTTTTTTCTCCAGCGCTGCCTTCTGGCGCTCCAGAACCGCCGTGTTTTTTTGCAGCCCGCTGATTCGGCGGTTTGCCTGGGCCAATTCCGGAGAATCCGCTGAAATCTCTCCGGATTCTTCCGACCCTTCTGCTGTTTGGCCATCGCCTGCGCGGGGGGGATCAGATGCGGAAGACCTGCGAACGCGCGCCAGCAGAAAGCCGGCGGCAAAAAAAAGGACCGCGCCGATAGCGAAGCCCAGGCCAGCTGCAAATTGCAATGTCATTGTCATGGCGACTCTTTCCATACAAAAATGACTGCTCGACGGTTTTTCGCCATCACAGCCGGATTGTTGGTTGAATCCCGGAGCCCCCGAACCGCCGGGGACCCGTTCGCGGTTTTCCGCGCTGCCGGCAACTTGATCGGACGGCCCTAGATCACTTTCTGCAGCTCCGGTACGATACGACGCATCTCCAGGAAGATAAGCCCCAGCTTCGCCTCGCTGGAGACCAGCAGCACCAGCACGGATTCCTCGCCCACGGAATTCAAAATCACATAGCCCTTATCCGACTTCACAAAGATCTGATCCAGGGGCGCCTGCATCAACTGGCTCGAAATCTGCTCGCCCACACCGAGCAGGGCCGCCGACATGCCGCCCACCAGCTCTTCATCGATCTCCGAAGGCGCAACAGCCGCGATCAGAAAACCATCCAGACTCACCACCGCCGCTCCGAAGATATCGGGGGAACTGACGCGAAGCCCTCTCAAAACCTCAGTAATTTTTTCTGTTTTGCTCGCCATGGTAATTACCATCCTCCTGTGAATCGATTGGAAAAAAACAACCCGCCCAGACGCTACTGTTTTGGCTGCAGTTTAAGCGCACACCTGTCTCCGGCCTCCAGCAGCTCGTAGACATAATTACTGCCTGTAAATGCGCTGATCAGGCCCGCCCAGTATTCATGAAACAACAAGCACAAATCCGATTTTCCGGGGGTTTCGCCGGCATTGCGAACCGCCTGCAGCAGCCCGCAGGGCTGCACCGCCAAATCGATGTGGGAGTCCTCGGAAAGCGTGTAGCTGAAATCAAAACTGGCCCCGAAGCGCTCCCGCATGGCCCTGAGCAGTTCATCCAGGCCTTTTTCCTCATACATTTCCGGCAGATGAGCGGCAGCAACGGTTCCGGCCCTGCGGCCGACGGATTTATGCCCCCTGCCCAGAATTTCCGTGATGGCATCGGCAAAGGCGGAGAGCAGAATCCCGACTTCCTGGTACGCGAAATCCAGCTCTTCCTCCCTCAATTCCCGGTCGGCCGGCTTGGTCTGCAGGAATTGCTCCACAAAGGCCACATTTTTCTCAATTCTGTAAAAGGGGCGAATGTGTTCCACCTCCGTGATTTCAATACACTGGGAAGGGCAGGCATAATAACAGGAAAGACAGCCAATGCAGTCATCCGGCCGTTTGACCTCGGCAAGGTTTTTTTCTTCGTTGAATTCAAATACATCCACCGGGCAGATGTCCACACACAGCATGCATCCCCTGCAGCCCTTTTCTGACAAATGAATTTTCGGCATGGTTTCATCTCCTTACGCGGCGCAGCGTTTTTCCTTCCCGGCGAACAGCCACGTCCAGTTTCATATCCCCGATCCGGTGCGTGGCGCAGGAAAGACAGGGATCGTAGCAGCGAATGCCGAATTCTATGGCATTCAAAAACGCATCATCGGGCTGATCGATAAACCTTCGGGCTGACATCGCAATGGTTTTGTTGATCGCATCCAGGTTCTGCTGGGTTGCGATCAACAAATTGGCCTGCTTGACGATGGCGTTGTCATCGACCTTGTAGTCATGAATCAAAACGCCCCGCGGCGCCTCCACGTGGGCAGTGGCATCCCGGGGAGAGTCCAGTTCCGCACGGACCTCCCCGCCGTAGAGGGCCTCGTCCGCGACAATTTGTTCCAGCTTCTCCATGGCATACAGGATTTCGATCATCCGCGCCTGATTGAACATGACCGTTTGATGGCAGGGCCTCCCGCCGGTCTCGTGGAATTTTTCCAGCTCGGCATTGGCGGCCGGCGTATCGATTTTTTCCGCACAGTTGAGCCGGGCCAGCGGACCCACCCGGTAGGATATCTCTTCTTCATTGTCCCGGAAGACAACGTATTTGCCATAGGATTCCGGAATCGCTTTTTCACACAGGTACCGGCTCCAGTCATTCTCGTGAAAATCCCGATGCGAGCCGTCCGGTTTGACCAGGCGCAGATCTCCGTTATAAAAATCCAGCGCCCCCTCATTGACCGTTCCCATGTAATGGGTTTCCAGGGGGAGTGATTGCACCAGCTCCGTATTGGCGTCGAGCATTTGCTGCGCCACTTTATAGAGGCTTTTGCTCAGCGCCGCGCCCTCTCCCACCAGTTTCTGCAGTTTATCGGCTTTTTCCCTGGTAAGCGGTGCTGCCATCCCGCCGGCAACGCTTGAGACCGGGTGGGTGCCGCGGCCGCCGACGAGTTCCACGATCTTTTGGCCGATGGTGCGCAGCCGCAAGGCTTTCTTGGATAGCTCCGGGTGCTTTTTCGCCATCCCGATGATATTGCGTTCAGCGGCATCCGATGCCAGGCCGAAAAGCAGGTCCGGACCTGCCAGGGCGAAAAAGTGCACCGCGTGGGAATGCACCATGGCGCCCAGATTCAGTGTATTGCGAAGCAGCTCCGCTGTACGGGGAATGCTTGCGCCGAACACCTTGTCCACGGCCTTGGATGCCGCCAGGTGATGCGTCTGCGGGCAGGTCCCGCAGATCCGGGCGGTCAGATTCGGCATCATCTCGACATGCATCCCCTGAAGAAATGTCTCGAATCCCCTGAAATCCATAACCTGAAAAACGGCACCCGAGATCTCGTTGTTCTCGTCGATATCCAGGTTTACCCGCGCATGCCCTTCTATCCGCGTAACCGGATCAATTGAAACACGACGTGCCATTGCCAGCTCCTTTACACTATGCCTGCTCCTGAATCCATTTTTTCAGGAGAAAGGTGGGTTTCTGACGGAATACGGGAGACGCCATTGCATAGGCGAAATGCGTTTTCGCCTCCATTTCGATGCGCCGTACGATGTCCTCATAGGGAATTTTCGTCAAGTGCGACATCCGGAGGGCGATCTCGCTGCGGACATCTTTCTGGGGCTCCAGAATAATGGTATCGGTCGGACCGCCGCAGGAGAAACAGGGCACTCCGTTGGCAGGGCAGGGCGCCAGACACCGGTCCAACGTCACCGAGCCGAAGCACAATACCCCCTGGGACAGAAAGCAGAGCTCGTCATCGAGCTGGCATTCCGTCGGCCGCCGAATCCTGTCCACGTCCGTCTTTTTCATGATGCGCCGGCACCTGTAGCAAACGCTGTGCCGGGTGATCCGGGTCGGCTCGGACTTCAGCGTCGATACCAGGCCGTCAAAAATGAACGCCGCATGAGGGGGGCATCCGGGCATATACAAATCCACATGGATCTCCGAATCAACGGGCCTTGTCTGCGGCAGGAGCTCGGGCACGTTCTTCGGCAGATAATCGGTTACTGTCGTTGGATTCTCCTGGTAGGCACCATCGAGGAGTTCCTTGTTTGTATGGGCATACGCCGCCCCCTGCGGTCCTCCGTATACGGCGCAGGTACCGAAAGCAATGATCGACTTGCAGGCTTTTCGCATGCTCCTGGCGGCCTCGGCGTCGTGGTCCGTACGAATCGAGCCGGTAATAATGCCGATATCCGCCTCCACGTGTTCCTTTGTATCCATTAATATCGGCATGCGAACCAGATCCACATACTCCAGGAGACTGAAAAACTTCTCGTGCAGATCGACAATGCCGAACTCGCACCCCGAACAAACGGAAAGCCATTCCACCGATAGTTTCGCCTTTGCGGTCATGAAAGGATCCTCCTCTATTGCTGCTGCTTCTGCTTTACGGTTAACAGGCCGATACAGGCGTTTTCTCCCGAATGAATCGGCTCGTAATCCGCCCAGGCGCCATAAATCTGCTGTAGTAGACCGCAAAAAATCCCGTGCTGGAGCATGCAGAGCGAGTTTTTCTGGGGGTGCCCGTAATGAAACTGGCAGGAGCGGACCATGCAGTCCCGGAAAACGAGCTTGAGCTGCTCGCCCTCTTCGGTATGGATGATCAGGTCTTTTTCGCTTTGTTTTTTATAGGGCTCGAAATCCCAATAGATCCCCATTTTGAGCAGTTCTTCCCGCACCACATCAAATGATTTCAGAAGGTCGTCCTCTTTTCTGGAGACCTGGGCATTCAGACCGGTCGTCCGCCCCGCCCGGAATGTAACCCCGGGCGCCCCGCGGCCGAACAGATCCTCCAGTCCATTGGCCACTGACGCCAGAAACAACATCCCCCCTTGAAGGTATTTCAACTTTTCCGCCTTTTCCATCATCCACTCCTCGCTTTGCTGTACTAAAGGCTTTTGGCCTGCGCCCGGCCCATTTCCGGTGTTGGCGGGCCTCCCTGGAATAACGGCGCGATTTGCTGATCGACCGTCGAAACCGCCTGTTGGCAGACAGACTCCAGGGCCCCCTCTTCCAGTCCTTCCGTCTCTATGAGAACCAGGGAAATCGCTTTCGGAAGGGTTTGGGGATACAAATGCCTGGCCACCATCAGGGTCTCCACAGGGCCGACCTGGTGGAGCGTCGGCATGTCCTGCAGCGGAGCTTCCAGGTCCGGGCTGGTCACAAAGATTTCCCCGGGCGCCCCTCCCTTGCTGCATGCATCGACAAGCACCATAAGATCCTGGTGATGCAGACACTCCAGCAAAGCAAAAGCGCAGGTACTGATATCGTATATGGCAACGCCGGGGCCGTAGCGCCCGTGGAGTCTTTGCATCACCATCGGCCCCACCCTGTCCGAAAAAACCCACCAGTTGCCGCTGCCGACGATGGCCACGGAGGGTTGCCGGTGATTGTGTCGGTGCGATCTGGAGAACATGCGGCCGCCCGTTCACTCGTCTTCGTCGTAGAGAAAACTCCGAATCCGTTGAATATTGGCTTTGCAGACGCGGTTTTGCGGATCATGCGCGAGGGCTGCTTCAAATTCCTGCAGGGCCTCTTCGTAGGAATCATTCCGCAATGCCGCCAATCCTTTTTCAAAATGCTCTATTGCCTGCGGATTTGCAGATACCGCCGGTGCATGGCCCCCCTCGTCTGCACCCGAATCCGCTTCTTTCTGCCTGGAAGGGGCGCTGTCGGCGGTACCGGCGAGAACCCCCTCAAAACCCGTTGGCTTTTTGGGATCATGCCTGCTGTTCTTTTCGGCACCTGTTCCGAAAAGATTCAATCCGCCGCGCTTATAAGAACTTTCCCGGCCCGGGCGGGCAAAAATATCGGTCCCGCCTTTGCGGGGGTTCGATGCCGGACCGGTCTCCGGGGCCCGTGCCTTCTTCCCCCAGGCATCATAGAGGCTTCCCGGGCTGGTTTGCCCGGAGCGGGAACCCGGTTTTTTTTCAGGCCAGACCCATCCCGGCTTCTCCTGTGATTTTTGGCGACCCTTCTCTGACTGCGCCGGGTAACAGGTATCGAGGGCTTCGCTGATCTGCTCCGCAGGGGCTACAGCAAAATGCACGGGCAGCTCCACATAAGCGGCAAGAGAATCGGACAACTGCGGTTCCAGCGGATCCGAAACAGCGACAACAAGCTCGTTTCGGATTTTTAAAACCGGGACAAGGCCGTAGGAACGTGCAACATGCGGGGGGATCCGGGCAAGTAGTTCTGCGGGCGGAGCGATATTCTCCAGTGTCAGAAAGGGGAGCTCCAGCTCAATGGAGAGGGCGGCGGCGATTTCCCTGCCGGTAAGCGCGCCTGTCGCAACAAGGGCTTGCGCCAGGGCAATGCCGTCATTGTTCTGCTGGTACACCGATGCCTGCTCCAGGGCCGCCTCCGTTATAACACCGGCCTCGACCAGCACCCCCCCCAATTGTCGATGCTTTTTCAAATGGCCCTTCTGCAAAGGAACGTCTTCCTGCTGCGGCTGAATTGCTGCTGCGTGCAGGCAATTCAGGGATTTTATTGGCACATCCCATACCGCGGATAAAAGACCCTCACTCGAGGGGTTGCGTTGTATTTGCTTAGGAGAGCAAAGCACTCCGGCCGTCAGAGAGAAAAGTTGGGCCAAACGCTATAGAAAATCGGCAGAAATGTCAAGAACTGCCTTTCATATTTTCCAAAATGCCGCCCCCCGAAGGCCGCTTTGGCAGCCGAAGGGATCCTTATCTCCTTCTTGACACATCTCTGCAAATTTATTATGATTTTCTAATCTTTCGG
>CAZWNV010000006.1:14769-36067 GCA_964635265.1 uncultured Desulfobacteraceae bacterium | reverse complement strand
ATTTCAATGATTGCCGCCCGCCATAGTTTCAGTCGGTGACAAACAGTCAGGGCAATAGCGTATACCGGTAATTTCCTCTTTTTCAAAATTGAATAGCGTCTTTTTATTGTTTCCTTTCCTTACCTTAACAAGAGCCGAAGCAGTTACTTTTCCCACTATTGCGGAATCAACATTTCTTGTAGAAAACACCCCCTGTACTTCACGGGAATGTTTCGGGTTCACGGCCAGAATAAACCCGAAGCTCTGGAAACAATGCAGCCAATCGATCAATTCAATGCTTGATGGCCGCGGTATGGCATCTATATCAATTTCTCCGCCTTTACCGGAATTCTCAAGCATAATGGAAATCGTCCCGAGAATCCCGGCATTGCTGATATCCTTGGCTGCACAAGACAACTCCTTTTCTGCTGTTTCCGGCAGCGCTTCCAGTCGAAAAAGGAGCTCCTCCGGGCTATTCCCGGAATTTGCATCCCAACTTACCACCGATTGACACCCGCGGCGCCCATTAAGATCAACTGCCAGAATCAGATCATCGCCTTCTCTTGCCTGATGAGACCGGAGAAGTTTTTGTGCAGAGCCTAAAATTGCAACACTGAGCGATGGCTCTCCTGCTGCCGATTCCGGATGCGTGTGCCCGCCCAGCATAGGCACCCGCAGTTTTCTGCATCCCTTCTCAATCCCCTCCACAATGCGGCTCCGCTGCTGTTCATCGCCGCTTGCCAAAACATTAACCATGCCAATGGGACGCCCCCCCATTGCGTAAATATCATTGACCGTTACCATTACAGATGCTTTTCCTGCCGCATACGGCTCGTTGGCAAGAAGCCCTGCCATCATTCCGTCTGCGGCAAAAAGAAGGTACTCTCCCTTCCAGGGTATCACGGCCGCATCATCCCCGTAATTCGGTAGCTGCACACCAAACTGATGGGTCTGCTTCAAAATCTCGAAAACATGCTTTATGGAACTCTTGCGGACAAGACCGAGATAGTTTCTTACAGCTCCGACAATATCGTCTAACTCTTGATTCCTTGCTACAGATTGTATGTCTTTTGCCATTTCCGTCATTTCAATTTGCACCTCAGTTCAACTCACAATGGATGCGATCATCTTCTATGCAGTTTAAATCTGCCCTCATCTCGATGTGCGGCAAGCCAAAATGGTCTTTTATCGCCCCAATCGGCTCCCAACCGCATTTTTTAAAAAAGGAAATATTATTTGCTTGTATTTTTGCGGTAAAATTGCGGCATCCCCTTTTTTTTACCCTTTTCATGGCTTCCTTCACAAGAAGAGCCCCGGCACGAGTGTGTCTTTCGCCCCTGGTCACGGCAAGTCGCCCGCCTATCCAGTGCTCATCCGTTGAAGAAGGTTTATACATTCTAACCGTTCCGATAATTTCTCCTTTTTTTTCCGCAACAAGATGAATCGCATCAGCATCGTATTCATCCAGATCAGAATCTGGAAATATTCCCTGCTCTTGAACAAATACTTCCCTGCGAATCGCAAATGCTTTTTCTCTTTCCTCTAACGTCCTGGCACTATGACAAATAATTTCAGGGAAAGGCCCTGTGTGCGCATCAGTGCCGGCAAGCCTGTCCTCATAAACGGACAGGGCGGAGCAGGCGCCACATCTTACGCATCCTGCTTTGGCAGCCGCTGATGAAAGTCCCTTTTTTTGGATAATTCTGGCAACAGCGCGATAAACCTGTTTCAGATGTTCAGGATCCGGAGGTATTTGATCCGCAAGCTTTGACCCCGGAATCGGCCGCAGGGGGACGACAAATGGAAAAACTCCCAAATCAGCAAGGAATTCGCTTCCCCAAAGTATCGATTCCGCGGATTCGCCAAGCCCTGATATGAGAAAACTACTGACCTGATTTGCGCCGAATAGTTCCACGGCTTTTTTCCAGGCCTTCTCATAATGCGCCAGACCGATTTCCGCCTTGGCAGGTGCCACGGCTTCAAGGACTTCCCGATCAAAGCTTTCCACATGAATGCCAACGGCATCCGCGCCGGCATCATAAATTTGATCGATTAGCGCAAGATCAGCCGGCGGCGCAAATTGCACCTGCACCGGCAGATCCACTTCTGCTTTAATTGCTTTTGTGCATTGGGCAAGATGGGGGATTTCACTGCCGGGCGGATCACCGGTACCTGTTGTCAGAACAATGTGTGCAATATTGTCCCTCTCATATGCAACTTTGGCCACCTGCGCCAGTTGGGCGGGCGTTTTGTATCGTACAGTGGAATTGTTGGCAAGCGAAATTTCCGTTGCACAAAAGGCACATTGCTTTCCTCTTTTCCAGTGAACACAACTTTGCAGCACGGTCGTCGCAAGGCAATCCTTGCCATGAAGCAGGGCAAGCTTTCTGAAAGGGATTCCCTCGTCAGTCTGATACCCATAAAATCCGGGTTCCGGTACAACACCAATGGGCCCTACCGCGATATCGTTTTTTAAAAGAAGATAGCCTTTTTCGTTTCTTTGCAGAGAATAAGGGGATCTTTTTACATAATGGCCGGCAATCGGCGCAGAAAAAACTGCACCATCAACAATGAAGGCGCTTCCTTCCGCAGGTCCTGCCCCCCCCTTGCTTTCATATTCTGCTGAGCTGAGACGAATCCCCAGGCTCTGTATTTCCGTAATTATATTGTGCATGAAACCGGATTCCGATTTTTATCTCTTTTTACTGGATTTTATCTGAAGGGCTTTCTTTCCATTCAGCTTGTTATTCCCGATTACCGCTCCGTCCCGGCACTATTGCTGACTGGAGACAAGATAATATTTATTGACCGACATGCCAGCAAATAATACCGCGCCGGGGCAGGGCACAACATACTTCTCCTGATACCGGCTTCCAATGATGTTGAAAAATTCAAGACATGCCGAGCAGACCCTGCTGGTTTTCCCAATGGAGTATGGTGCAATTCCGTTTTCGGTTTCCAGGAAGTATTCCGGTTCAATAAAATTCGCATGGTTGGCACACTGCTCAACAAAGACTTCGTCATACGTGATCCCGCGGACGCCCATAATTTTCATCCACCGATCTTTCATTTTCTCATCCATGGATCCAATATCGAGAAACTCCGGTGGACAATGGTGCTTAAACCCTTGTTTTTCTGCGAGCTTTTTGGTGGTTTCCTTGTCAGGGAGGTGCTTCGGCTTAAATTTTACCTTCTCGATGATGGTCTCAGGCGGGAGATCAAGGCCGAATTCGGTAAGGGGCTTCTCACAGATCAAAAGGTATTGCCCCGCAAATTTTGACGCACCATACCAGGACAACTGGCGGCGGCAAAGATCAAATTTTGACCAGGCAGTGGGGGGAACATACCCATAGGGGATTTTTGGAGACAGGGGAAGGCATACGGTTTTCTTTGCCTCTGCCGGTGCAATATCCTTTTTCTCTAGTTCTTTTCGTATATTTTCAAATCGGTTTTCATCCATCCAGTATGTGAATTTCTTATACATTTGCAAGCCTTACTTTTATAGCAATTACCGGCTTCACGAAAACCCCGGCTGCAGCGAAGAGCAGGCAGATATTGCCTTGGGGACGAAATTTTCCTGTTACAAGGCTTTTTCCTTCTTTTCCTCGGCAGGTTCTTCCTCATTGTCGGGCTTCGTTTTTTCTTTCTCTTTCTCCTTGGCCAATTTATCCGCCTCTTTTCTTTTCTTTGCTTCCTCCGCTTCTTTGGCTGCCCTTTCAAACACATCATAGCCCAACAATGCTTCAGAAACATAGGCGGACATGTCTTTCATGACCAGGTGGGAGCCAAGGGCGTTGATTCCCACCTGCAGACCCTGGTAGCAAAACGGGCAGCAGGAAACCAATTCATCGGCCCCTGTTTCTTCTGCCTCCTTGACCCGCCGCTGGGCCATCTTATTCTGGATATCCGGATAACCGGCCTTCAAACCGCCGCCGGCTCCACAACACCTTGAATATTGCCTGTTTCGGGGCATCTCGATGAGTTTGAGTCCCGGGATGGCATCCATAATGATGCGAGGGGCCTCAAATACTCTGCACGCCCTGCCCAGGTGACACGGATCATGATACGTAACCGTACGATTGACAGAATAAGGAAACTTCAGTTGCCCTTGCCGCAAAAGCCGCACAAGATATTCCACGGTATGCAGCACCTCAAAATTGAGTTTTCCTACTTTGGGATAATCCTGCAGGATAGTTTTAAAACAGCCGGCACACGAGGATATCAGGGTTTCGATCCCCAGGTTGTTGAACTGCTCAATATTTTCTTCAAATAACCGTTTATACTCCGGATCCCCCATCCGCAAAAGGACACTGCCGCAGCATTTTTCATCCTTGCCCAGGGTTCCGTAATCAACATCCAGGGCCTCCAGGATATTAACCGTATTAATCGCCACCTGCTTTACATTTGCATCATAGGAGGCGGTACACCCCAAGAACAGAAGAACTTTGGCCCCGTTTTTGGTGACAGATCGCGGCTCATTGGGGATCAGCTTGTCTTTTTTGGCTCGCCTTGACCACTTTGTGCGTCCGGCACGAGGCTGCTGCCAAGGATTGTCATAGGCCTTTACACTTTTTTCCAGTGCCTTCTGCGGATCCAGGGGGCCGTAGCCGGCGCTGACAATGATCTCCCTTAAATCTTCCCACAAATTCACCGTATCAATATGGGCCGGACAAATTTCCTCGCATTGTCCGCAAGTAGAACACTCATACAGATTGGCAACAAAACTCTCAACCTCCTTGCCGGTTATCTCCCGGTAATTGAATAGCTTCTTCAAAAATGCTTTCAGGGCGTCCGGGGTTTTCTCGCTCCTCATGATTTTTCCCAGGATTCCATTTTGATCCCTGGCAATTTTAAGAAAATCGATCACCTTCCGACGAGGCACGATATTTTCCGTTGCATCCTGATCGTACACTGGACACCATCTCAGGCATTCCCCACAGCTTGTGCACGCATCCAGTTCAATCAGCCGAGACATATCCAACTTATGAATTGGAAGTTGTGTGACCTCTTCAGTTTTTGCTGTTTCTTCTGAGGAAGATTCAAAACTTTTTTCTTCATCACTACTCATTTTCGCTGCCTTCTTTTTGTATTATTTGTAATGAGCTTTCTTTGTATAAGGCTTCTCTAAAGAACGCTTATTATTGCCGCTGTGCACTACCAGCCTCTCCCCTTTTAATCTTGGAAACAGATTCCATGAAATACGTTAAGGGGACAGTGAATATATGCCGCATCTTTCCAAACGGCAGCCAGGCAAAAAACAAGGCACCAACTCCGGCATGGAGATACCAAAGGACGGAATAAAAAGATGCCCACCAATCCTGGCCGAATATGGCGAAGAATTTTGAAAGCGGGTAGCCAATAAATGCATACCCGGCCACGGATACGGGGATTCCGGCAACAAGAATTCTTGCTCCTTCAAGGACGAATCCCAGAATGATAAGGGCTCCGATTATTGCGAGGGCGACATTGTCTTTGTATTCCGAAACGACATACTCCGGTTTCACGATGTATCGTTTCACTACGGACCAAATTATGCCCAGCAGAATAAGAAGTCCCAAAAAGTCATAGACAAAAGCGGTAAAAGGCGCATTTTTATCGATTAATGCTACAGCCATCCCACTGTCAGGACTGATGGTAAAACTGGCGGCTGTAAAAAGGGCAAGAGCAAAGCGGAGCAGAATGGGAACGAAAAGCAAAGAATGCATGGACCACCTGCTTACGCTCTCCTTGAGAATCCTTCTTTGAAGCAGAATATCCAGAATAAAAGTTTTGGCCAGGGCAAAAAACTGTCTCGAAAATACAGTGGACCAGACGGACTCGGAGCTGAGATTGATTTTGCGCGACAGCGATTCGCTCTCGCCCTGTACGCTCCCTTGAAACCAAGCCCGGAAACACAGGAGCAGCCCTGCAATAAAAACAAGGATTGCAAGCCCGAACATCCAATGGCCTATCGTAAGGGGCGAAGGATGGCAGACCATGCAAATGGCACCTTTTGAAGGCAGCACGGCGGCCGGTGCTCCAACCTCGTTGTCCAGGGCATGACATTTTTGGCAGGACTCTTGATTTGAAGTGTCCGCCAATTCATGCTCCGCTAAACTGATGGGTTTGCCCGCATCATTTTCATGAGCAAGCCGGACCATGTGATCGCTCTTATCCAGCATGACATGGTCGGATTTGAAATGACATGCCTGACACTCCACACGAAGGTGCGGAGCATGGGCTGCGGCTTCCCCGTGTACGGAATGACATTCTCTGCATTGAGCCCCGGTTTCGGTTTCATGCGGAGACCGGGCGACATCTGTATGGCATTCGGTACAAGCGATATACTGATGAATCGGCAAATTCTTGGTAAAGGTTTCCCTGGTAACCTGTAAACTGACCTCCGTCTCTCCCCTTTCCGCAACGCAATCCTTTTCTTTGTGACAATCAAGGCAGAAACCCTGTAATGACAGGGCACCTTCGTTGGTATCAATATTTGCTTGCCGATGACACTCCATGCATACAAGAGGTTCTTTCTCCTGCGTTTCGGAATTTTCGGAAATCTGGTTAACCTCAGTAGGGATCTCCTGCTTTTGGCCAAAACTGTGAGAAGGCACATTTATGATTAAAAAGAAACCAATGATAGCGGAGACGAAAATTCTGAAATTCATTTGGGTAATTTCTCCCTGGGATTATTCTGCTTGATCAATTTGGATACAATTCGTCCTATATCTATATTGTAGGCATATTCGGGGTTTTACTCCGCTTCTTGCTCTTTTGCATAAGCTCCCCCCTCTTTTCTCCCATTGAAAATGGATCTCTCGATGGGGAAAACCTCGGGATCCAGGTGTGTGTCTGTCATGTGGATAAATCCAATATACAGGACTGCCAGCACAGCTTCATGAAAGTGAAAATGGGCTGCAATATTGACCACATAACCCGGCAGGAAGGATGTGAAATATTCCGGATACCACATAATCAGGCCGGTAATGCCCATACTCTGCATACCCAGCATTACAGCCCAGTAATCCAGCTTTTGCAGATAGCTGAATCGGTTAAACAAGGGAGGCGTGCCTCGACCAAAAATGTAGCGTAAATTTTGGTAAATATCGGTCAGATCCTTCCTGGAAGGCGTCATCGAATCCGGGCCTGTTAGTCTTCCCTTGAGGCCCAGCTTATAAAAAACAAGCCATAGAATATGGATGACAACGCCAATATAGAAAAAAGTGGCGCAAAACCGATGTATGCCCCCTATCCCGTCTGCACCCCCTAACAAAGCCGCCAAAACCTGAGCCGGGCCGGTATGGGCAAAACTTAATAAGAACCCGGTTATAGCAAGGATGATAAAGTTTACAATGACGACAATATGCAGCAGCCTGTGCAACACGTTGAAGCGCTGAACAGTTTCGAGTTTTTCCTGAGTGTTTTCCATTAGTGCTTCCTCAATTTTTCGTGAATTTTTCTCAAAAGTAACAGGAATGAATGACTATAGAGAAGAGTTAGTAACACGACAACAAAGACCAATGAAATTGTCCCCATCACATATACAATTTTAAGGCTCTCTTTTTTGCTGTCGCTCTTCTTTTCAGCTTCCTTTTGAGACTCATGAATAATAACATCGGTGAAGCCTTTTTGGGCATCAGGATGGCATCTGCGGCATGCGTCCAGGGCTTTGGTTTCGTCTTTGAGGGAAATGCATTCATGGGCTCCATGACAGTCTGTACAATATGCAGAGCGATCGTTCGCCAAATGAACCGCAGTTTTGCCATGGAAATTTTTGAGGTAACTGTTCTTCTGCGCAGCATGGCACTCGCCGCAGGTTTCCATCATATTCATCCCGGTCTGCGTCTCTGATAGATGCGGGGGAGCATAATGTGCTGAATGGCAATCTCCGCATGTCGGAGCATGCCCGGTCTCTGAGACTTCGCCGGTTTTCTTTTCCTCTTTAAGAGCCTTTGCATGCTCGCCTTTTTTGTATCTTGCATAGGCTTTTTTATGGCATTTCTCACATTTCTGGTAATCGAAGGTTCTCTTAGGGTCTGCTTGGAGGTATTCCGGATCCTTGGGATCGGGATGCTTTTGCTCATCCTCTGTCATGGTTCCGTGGCACTCCTCACAATTTATCCCTGTATGCGCCGAGTCGGAAAACTTTTCCATGTCTACAAACCAATTCGACTCTCGCGGCGGTTGCGTATCAGCCCAAGCCCCTGAATTCAGAGATAGAGCCGAAGTTAAACAACATACTGAAACAAACAAACAAATCGCACCTGACCGTAAAAGCTTCGGCTTTATCCCAGAGTTAAATCGTAATGGTCCCAACTTATTCTCCCGTCATGATTGTTAGCGGAAATACAGGCAATGGGATTATCCGCTGGTTGTATTGCATGTCTTGCCATGCAGCATTTGCCGGCATCAGGCTTCCCCTATCCTTTCCGTCTGCCCCTCACGGATTGACTGGAATACAACATCAAAAAAATTTATGGATAATTTTTGAAGCCGCTCAAACACGGATATTGCTATTTCAAGCGTGTCCAGGTTCTGGTCTATGCCATTTTTGATCTGGCGGATTTCTTTTGTGACAGAGGCCATATTTTCAACGAGAAAAGAAAGCACCCCGGGGCTGCCTACCAATCTTTCCCCCTTTTCCAGGCTCTTCACCCTTTTCCACATGGCTTCAAGAAACACCCTGATCTTCTCGGGCTCGTACACTTTTTTTCCGATGACCCATTTGACCGGGTAAAATTCCAGCCCGGAAGCCGCGATCCGGGAATTGCTGAGTTCCCGTTTCATATTTCTGATAATTTCCGCCGCAGCCCGGCCGGAGAGAACTTCACGCTGCCTCTCCGCGTTTTTGGAAAAATGATGTTGAAATCCGGAAATACCGGTTGCCTCCGAAAGCTCTTTCAGCAGAACAGTCGTTAAAAAATTATTCGCAGCCTGGTACCCCGGGTGTTCCAGATGGGGCCCGAACAGGTAAAAGCACCCCTGCCGGTAAGGGACCCGCACCACTGCGGCCTTGCCTAGCAGGGTGTTTTCCGCATACTGCCGGCTAACCAGAAATGATGTTTCCCCGGTAAAATCATCATAATATGCCAAAATATTTTCCGGGTGGTCATGGGTCATCCCGGGCCCCCCGTATAGGGGTGCATGAAATTCGGTGAGGCCGCTGTCATAGAAATGATTCGGCACTCTTAGTTTAACCGTCTCCCTGACAGGATGAAAAATGTAATCACAGCCGTATGCAGCAAATGATTTGGAATTCCGGCGCAAGGATTCCGGAAGCACTTTGGCCAGATTCGTAATTTTCACATTAACGAAATTAAATAAATGCAAAGGCTCCTTTGATGACTTCATCGGGAGGTACGCCCCCGCACAGGAGCCGATATAAATTCCGCCATTTTCCACAAAGCCTGAAATCTTACGGGCGCCCTGTTTGCCGAGAGCTTCCGCCACTGCAAAGGTATCTCCCCCGGAGATAATCAGAACATCCAATTTTTCTAGACAATTTTGCTCCCGCAAGTTTTCATCCAGAAAAAAAAGGTTCACAAACCCCTTTTTTTCAAAGAGATCCACAAACCACAACCAGGAGTGAGAGGCCCCTTTTCCTGCATAGATGCCGATTTTCGCATTACGCAGGGTGTCGTTATCAAAACCCTGTCGCGGCAAAAATGAAAATTCCGGATGTCCCATGGCAGTAAAAGAGACCCCCTAAGCCCTGGTTCGGTTTTTGTCTCGAATTCGGCAGAAGCCGCAATTCATTTTTGGCCTCTCAAATTCGACCGGCCTGTTTTATGACGCCTCGCTGACATAGCTGATGACATCGTTCAATGTCTCTGCGTCGATCTCAAGTTCAGTGCCGATATTGGCCATTTCCAAAAGATTTTCTTCGGTAATTTCAGGAGACATCAGGATAAACAAGGGCTGAATGCCGAACACCAGGGCAACCGCCTGCCTTCTTTCCCACCATGCAGTCAATTCCCCGGAATCCCCTGAGAGTCCAAAATCATTGAATATTGGTTTAACCGGAGCCCAGGGACTAAACACGGCGTTACCGGGCAATTCTAAAGTTCCTGACAGCCCTTCGAAAGCATTTTGCAGTTCTTCCAATGAGTTTTTGCCGGAAAGCGTTGTGACGGCCAGGGGATCGATTCCGAATTTCGCGCATGCCTTAAGAAGCCGGCCGGCCTCTTCTGCGGACAGCCCCAATTTTTTGCAGCTGCTTAGCGCGCTAACATCCGTGACAAGTACACCCGGTTCAGCCACCTTTGTTTCTTCCACCAGGCCGGGATCTTCATCCATGAACAAGCCGGTAATGGTTGCATAAGGCGTAAAATAATCCGCGCTATGCCTATGGACAATGGGGTCCAGCCATGCGGAAAGATCGTTGTCTCCAACAGCGGCCCCCAGTTCGCCGACACCCTTTTTGCTCATAAAACTGTTGCTTTTGATATCTTTCAGAATTTCAAGAGACCGCCCGAGAAAACTCTCCGGATCCGCAGCATCTATGAGACCCATGCCCCTGAAGGCAAATCCTTTAAGATTTTTACTCCCAAAGATCTTGCCTATGCCGAAGCGATCCGGGCTGTTCCAGTGGTTATAGCAGACCTGGGCGTGATCGAGCTGATTTTCCCCGGCTTTGCCGATCAGCATCGTTTGCAAAAGATCATCACCGGCAAATTCCCTGAGGTAGTCGGTCGATTCCCACACGTCCTTTCCCCAGATATTGGATGCGTCCATTATATCCGCCACTCCATCATGTATCCACAGGTAAACCGGTGCGTTGGCCGCCCCTTTGACGACAATGTAGTCATACCCGGCGTACTTAATCTCAACTCCGACCTTAAAAATGATCGGGCAGTGACAAATCTTTCCGGTAACAGGACTTTTCGTGGTCATGACACTGGTTGCCGAAGCCGGATAGGTTGTTCCTGTGAGCAGCCCCGTACCAATCACAACCGGGTCGCCGCCGTCCTGGTGCTTTTCAAAAAGATGCTTTGTTATGCCGGCGCCGCCTATCTTGCTGCTGACAAGGCTTTCGTCCACTTCCTCTTCTTCGACTTTTGATGCCGCCAGATCAATAATCAGGATTTTATCCGTCGATAAATATTCCATGGCACACTCCTCTTATCGTATTATTCTTCGTAACTAATTGCATCCACGGGGCAAATTGCAACGCACAGGGGGCCATAATCCTCCATGTCTTCACATAAATCACAGCCTTCCCTAAGCAGTATTGGCTTTGCCGAGGCATCTGCCTCCTTATCGGAATCCGCCTCTTCGCCGATTCTGCTGACATCAAGGCCCTCCGGACGTGCTGTAATCAAATTTTCTTCTTCCTTTAGCAAAACCCCGAAGTAATCTTTTTTTTCCCGCGCACGGTATGCCATAATTGATGACGACAGAAAGGCGAATCCATCATCCCTGTGAAAGCTGCATGCCATTTCACATGCCATACAATTGGTACATTTCAACGCGTCAATTTTGATTCCCATTTTCTCTCCTCACCCATCTTTGGTTGGTTTCATAATCTTAAACCTGGTCAAACCTCATAAATCCCCGGAACCGTATTTACAGTTCATCAATCCTGGCCAAGAGCTTTTTTTGCTTTTTTTCCAGCTGCTGCAGGGCGGATGCCACTTCTGGCAGGGCTTTCATTTTTTTTGCAGCTTCCTTATAATAACTGCGGTTGCGCTCCTCGAGTTTCCGAGCGGCCTCCATAACCGTTCCAGGGTCGGCAGCCTCGAGTTTATCGACATCAATAAGGAAAGGATCCCGGGTAAAATTCTCCACCGGCTCCAAAATCATTTCCGCTACATTCTCCCTGCGCACCCTCTGGACCTGTTTAATCTGCTTTTCCTTTTCTTTTATCAATTCATCGAGAAAGTTCTTATGCTCACCTTCCGGCAACCGGGCTTTCCCTTTGAGATAAAAGTCCTTGTTTTCGGTTTCAATCGTTTCGGCAAATGTTAGAATTACTCCAAAGCCCTTTAATGGCATGTTGCTGTCCTCACAATATTGTTTGGTTTAACGGCATTTAAATGACCAATTGCCTCTGATGCTTCCCTTCTCCATGACAAATCTCTTCCATCCTCCATGGGGAATTACGCCGCCGGTTCTCCGCACACGGTGAGGGCAAGCAGACAGAATTTTGATGCCCCTTTGGTCTTTTCCCGAAAAGGGGCATCAATTCCCCTCCGAAAATAAAAGATTCCTGCTTTGATCAGAACCAGCGTTCAATAAGAACCTTTGTATCCGTGAAAAAGTGGAAGATTTCCTGGCCGTGCCCCTTGATGTCCCCAAAGAAGGATTCCCCGGCACCGCCGAACGGGAAGAAACTCATGGGGGCGGCAATGCCTATGTTGATACCGATCATACTTGGCCTCACATTATACTTGAACTTTCTCACGGCACCGCCGTCCCGCGTATAGATACAGGCCGCATTGGCAAAACCGCGGGAATTGGCCAATTCAATGGCCTCATCAAGATCTTTTGCCCGCACGATGCTTACAACAGGACCGAAAATTTCCTCTTTGGCGATGGTCATATCAGGGGTAACATGGTCAAATATTGTCGGGCCCACATAATATCCATCCGGGTAGCCCTCAACCTGACAGTTTCTGCCATCCAGAATAAGTTCAGCGCCTTCCTCTATGCCCTTTTCAATATAGCCAAGCACTCGCTCCTTGTGTGCTTTACTGACAACGGGCCCCATATCCACATCCTCATTTAACGGGTCCCCGATCTTCATCGCTTTTATGCGCTCGACATACTGGTTGATAAAATTATCTGCGTTGTCCCCGACTGGCACCAGAATAGAGCCGGAAAGGCATCTTTGCCCGGAACATCCAAAAAAGGAGGTAATCAATGAAGGCATACTCGCCTCCAAATTGGCGTCCGGCATAACCGCCACGATATTTTTGGCGCCGCCGAGTGACTGCACCCGCTTTCCGGTTTCCCCGCATTTTTTGTAAATGTATCGGGCGGTGGGGGTGGAACCGACGAAGGATACCCCCTGAATATCCGGATTATCCAGAATGCCGTTGACGACATCCTTGGATCCATGGACCATATTGATTACGCCGTTCGGAAACCCGACCTCATCAATTACTTCAAAAATTTTGGTCTGGGTCATCGGGACCTGCTCGGAAGGCTTCACGACATACGTATTGCCTGTGACGACTGCATAGGGCAGAAACCACCAGGGGACCATGGCCGGAAAATTGTATGGGGCGATACACGCGAAAACTCCCAAAGGCTGCCGGTGGCCGGCACAGTCGATACCCCTGGCAATATCTTCAATTGTGTAGCCGGTCTGCAGGGTCGTTACGCCAGTACAGTGCTCTACATTCTCTATCATCCTGCGGACCTCGCCCCGGGACTCATCTATGGCCTTTCCGAGTTCGGTGGTAAGGATTCTCGAAATTTCTTCAAAATGCTCTTCAAACGCATCTTTTAACCGAAAAAAATATCTGGCCCGCGCCAGCGGCGGTGTTGCCCTCCAGGTTTCGAATGCCTCTTGAGCCGCATTCACCGCTTCATCCACCTCTTTTGCAGTCGAATAAGGCACTTGAGCTATCTTCTCGCCGGTTGCCGAACACGTGATATCGCCGATTTCCGTAGATTTCGATTCAACCCACTCTCCGTCAATGTAGTTTTTCATTTTTGCTACTGCCATTTTTTCTCCTTTTCCTTACTTCTTAACAAGAATGTTAGATTTTTCGTATTACCCGTTTCACCATCCTATCTGTAGAAATCCAGACGCCTATCACCTACTGATAGACTTGAAATTTTACAAGGTCTCTTTGGCGCTTTGATACGAAATAATTTTTCCTATAATGTCTGCTGCAATTTCATAGGTTCTGTCTCTTCCGCAGGAAAATTGCTCGCCGGCTCTTCTCGGATTGATTTCCATAACATCCAGGCCGGCCAGTTTTACATTCCGATCAAAAACTTCACAGACCGCATCCACCAGTTTCGTTATCAGCCTCTCATCCAGACCTTTCCAGTTCCGAAATCGAACGCCCTCAACCGCATTACCTGCACCAATATCCATATCAACGGAAATATAGACATAGGGTGTAGAAATTTTTTTGATCAATGTTTTGACTTTGTTGAGCCCAAACTGGCAGTCCTTCTTTGTAATAACTGTACAGCCTTTGCGTTTCAGGGAACTAAAAGCGGCTGTATATTTCTGAATTCTGACATCTTTTATACGAAATACTTTTTTATCCGGATAATCGGAAACTCCCATGAGATACAGGTTATGGGGGATGATATCTTCATCATGCAGCATATGATACAGGAATGAGCTGGCATTATAGGAATCCGGTCGGTTATAAAGATACGGGTCCTTCGGATCGTATATCGACGAAGGATTCGTATCCATATCGTACTGTATCGCATTTGCGTGCGCAGACATGGGAACAGCGTCCGTGTGGGTGTCAATTACCACGAGTGCGACATTTTCTTTTCCATAGTATTCGGAGACCGCTCTATAAGCCCCGCCTGTCAGGGAATGATCAATGCCTACCATGCAAGGTATACCGGAAGGAAGAACCTCGCTGTTCACAAATGATTGGACCTTCTGCGCCATTTCCAGGCAGCCGCCCTTGTCAATGAAGCTGGTAAAATTCTCGGTTGTAATTTTCGAACTATCCTCTACGGCAGGGTTTGGTAGCAGCCAAGAGGGCACCGGAATCCTGCCGGCTTCCCGGAACTCAGGAATATTTTCTCTGCCTCGCAAAGCCCCCAGTACACGATCGAACGGATCGATATTTTTGCCTAATGCTCCGCGCTTTTCCTGTATGGCATCAAACTGTTCGTCGCAATCAAAAGGGCATCCGAAAAAACATACTGTTTGATTCGGGGTTTCCTGCATGTCAAGACACATCCCCTCTTCCATTTCTGATGAGAGACGCACCATCTTATAGAATTACAGAGCCATGTCCATAAGCTCGACCAGATCATAAAGCCTCATCGGACTCTTGATCCTTTTGGCCCCCTGATTTAAATTGTAATGACAGAAGGGACAAATGGAGACCATTTGCTCAGCCCCTGTACTTTCTCCCTCTGCGATGCGAAGGCTTGCGTTCTTGGCCGCCCAGTCGGGATAGCCGGTCATGACACCACCGCCGCCGCCGCAGCAATAGGAATTATTGCGTACCCGCTCCATCTCCCGAAAATCAATATTGGGGATGGACTGCAGCATTTCACGGGGAATATCAAAGAGGCAGTTGTCTTCTTTTTTGCGAAGATATGCCCCTGGCCATGCCTCAGATCCATCTTCATCGATTTCAAATTCCGAGAGATGCCTTCCGGTATGGCAGGGATCATGGTAAGTGACCTTCCAGGGCACATCCTTCGTAAAATTCATCTTTCCTTCTTTAAAATAATTATAGAGCAGCTCTACAGTATGAATTACCTGGATGCCATCCATCAGCTCATCATACTCCTCAGACATTTTGTAGTCTTTCTTGATTGCACGATAGCATCCTGCACAGGAAGTAACGATCGTGTTAACTCCATGATTGTCATGGAGATCCTTGAATAAGCGCAGATTATGTTCGGCAACCCGCTTAAACTCCTCGTGATCGCCTATCCGCATGGCTGTCGATCCGCAGCACACCTCGTTTTCCCCCAGAATTCCGAAATCCAGCCCCAGTTTCTGGAAGATGGAGGCTGTTGCAACCGGCAGGTTCCGGACAGGAACATTCAGCGCCCCCGTACATCCGACATAATAAAGAATCGGCGCATCCTCCTTCATTATATCCTTGATAGGGGTCTTTGCCTTCTTGAACGGCCTGGTCCAATCGGTCCGCATCCGGCGGGGACCCTGATAGGGATTATCGAAACTCCGCATGGACTTGGCGATTACTTTTTGGCCGGGCATCGGGCCTACACCGTCATCCACAGCTTTACGCCTCATGGATTCAATGATTTCCGGAATAAACGGCTTATGATCCAGTTCGCACTGCTCCTGGCAGCCGGCGCACACCGTACACTTGTAAATGTCATCCAACAGGTCCTCGTTCCATTCCAGATCCCCATTCAAAATCCCTCTGGCAAAGGCGACCTTTCCCTTGGATGCAATATTGCCCTCAAAGCCGAACTCGACTCCCGCTGGACAAATTTGCCCGAAAAACGGCGGCGGCCCAAAATCATAGGCTACCTTGCAGTTCCCGCATGCAGTACATCTCCATATTTTGTCTTCCAGCTCTTCCAGCGAAGGAATATTCCACTTCATAATGACCTCCCCAAATAATATGTGTAATTCGTCATACTACAAATATGAACTAACTATAGCGCCAATTTCCCGCGATTCATTATATTGTTGGGATCAAGCATACTTTTGACCTGCTTCATTAGCGATAAGTATCCCGGATGGGCGCGACTATTTATTTCCTTACCGAAATCGACGGGCGGCTTATAGGGGATCCCGCCATGATCAAGGTCGACCTTCAGGCATTCAACTATGGCCTGCCTCGCATTTTCAACGGCCTCAGGATCCTTTTTGGGAAACGGGATCATAGCCCGCAGCATTCCGTAATGCACGCCGCGATAGTTGGTCGCGCGGACGGCAGGTGAGAGATTCCTGTTAACAAGGATTTTTTTCCACTCGTTGTAGACGGGCTCCCATTGATCCAGGGGGGTAAATGTGCCGGGCCACGAGATACCGCCGCCAGCCTGTTTTGTATAGTTTTTTGTAGAACCCACAATTCGGCTCGGGAGCTGGGTTCTGGCTTTTAATGCTTCCTCGGGATATACGGCCTCTTTCAGCGTAGTCCCTTTCTTCTTTTCTTCCTCCATAGCCATTCGCCAGATTTCTTCCCGTGCATCCCGCTCCTTTTCCGTCCAGGAAAAGGTGGTTGCAAAAGAGACCCATTCCGGGGCATCCTCTGCTTTTGGTTTGTAAGGATAGGGGATCGGTACCTGTGACAGCCACCAGGAAACAGTTGTGATATCGTCACATATTTCATAGTTTCCGATAGTGCGGCAATAGGAAGCCATGTCGCCCAGATTTTCTGCGGAGGTCGTAAACACCTTCAAGTAGGGCGGCATTGGATGCACCCGCAAACCGATTTTTGTTACGATACCCGTGGTACCCAGCCAGCCTGTAAACATGCCATCCATTCTTGGTAAGGGCATGCAGCTATGCCATGAATCTTCCTGAATCGCACACGAACCCAGCCGGACAAGCTCTCCTGTGGGGAGCACAACTTCCATGCTTGTGATTTCTTCACTATTCAAACCATAGCGCCCGCTCATACCCCCGATTCCATGACAAAGGGCATTAGAGGAAACCGAAGCGGAGGGAGGTCCGACCGGCCAACTCCATCGAAACCCATATTTGGCCAGCTCATGGGCAAACTGGGCATGGGAAACCCCCGGCTCGATAATGGCGTAATGCAGTTCATCGTTGATCTTGAGGATCCTGTTCATTTGCTTGAGGTCCATCACTATACCCCCATCCTCCGGGATACAAAGGCCTCCGATATTGGTTCCTGCGGTGAAAGGAGTTACAGAAATCTTTTCCTGGTTCGCAAATTTCATGACTTGCTGAATCTGCTCTACCGTCGTAGGCATTACTACATACTCGGGAGCTTTCGCCTCAACAAAAGTCAGATCGTAAGAATAAGCATATCGAATATGCTTCTTATCGGTTGCGTTTGTCTCGCCGACGATGTCCTGCAAGGCCTTGGTAACTTTTGGATCCACTCTTTCCTCTTTTAGTGCTCCAGTCATTGTTTTCCTCCTAATAAACTCAGCATTATGGTCGTTAGCTTTTACCACCCACGAACCGGTTATATATGTAGAAATATAAAAGCCCAGGCTTTATATTTTGCGGGAGGTCTATATCAAACACGCAATTAATATCGCATTTATGAACATCGTTTTCCCTGCCGCCAAAAAAATTTTTGCTTTTCGCTATAAATGCTTCAACTCCGCCGAATTACAAATCGAGAGAGTGTGCGCTTTCCGGATTCCCTTTATACTCTTTGAGAAATGATTCTTTTTGTCTGGAGGAGTATTTCTTTTCGCACCTCCGCATCCCTTCTTCCACGTCGTTAATGTGCTTCAGCATGCAATAGCTGGCTTTCTCCGGGTCCTTTTCCTCCAATGCGGCAACGATTTCCCAGTGTCCGCGGCAAACCATGTCCAAAAATTCCCGATCCGTAACAATTATTCTTTTCAATCGAACCAGCGCTGATTGAACGCTTTCAATAATCATGCTGACAATAGGATTGCCTCCGATTTCAGCAATTTTTCGATGAAATGCCACATCCAGATGGCTGTAAAACTTTTCGCCCTCAGGCTCCTGTTCCATTTCTTCTACATTTTTTTTCAGTTCTTCGATGTCTTCCCTTGTAATTTTGCCAGCAGCAGCCTTGATAATTTGCGGTTCATTGAAAATCCGGAACTGTGTATATTGTTCAAGAGTAGGAGTTGTAAAAAACAAATAGTTTTCCAATCCATTTTTTACGACTTCTATATCCACCTTCTTCACAAACGCGCCACCGTTCATCCCCTGCTTGATCTCTAACAACCCGTAGGCTTCCAGGGTCCTGTATGCTTCCCGCAATGAGGATTTACTGACGCCAAAATGGGTAATAAGATCGTTTTCTGACGGCAGACGATCACCCACCTTAAGATCTCCGTTCAGAATCGCCGTCTGTATCTGATCGGCTATATTTTTGGATACCCGGCGGGCTTTCACATTTCGAAAGCTAAAATCCATGTGCAGTTACTCTTGCGTTTTTCTGTGTTAGTGAAATCCAGCGTCCTCACGCCGAAATTTTCCTTTAAGCAGATTCAAACAATCATGTCAACCAATATTTTAAACTTTTAAATATCAGATGTTAAGATGTTTTGCAGCATACGCCGCCTCCATCCCGCCTGTCAACCAATTTTCTTCACCACTTTTTAATATTTCTGCAGCCCGCCCCCTTCCGTACAGAAGACTCATCCCAATGACCACCAAAACGATTGGCTTTGCCTCTCAACGCAGATTGCACAACGCCGACCCCTACTTTTTTTAAGCTGTCACAAGTCCTCAGCCTCAGCCTTTGGCAAATCCTCAACACAGAATACCCGGCAGCAAATGCCTCCATGAATAAATTCGTATAAAATCAAAGCATTAAAAATATTGGATAATTATTATAAACTTCTGATGTTTTAAAGTTTAAAAAGATTATTGACATTTGCTTGCCGTTAAAATAGCGTACCTGAGGCGGAAACAATTCAAGTAGCTTCAGTCAACAAAAGACGCCTTCAAACGGTTTTTTCTAATGTGTTCGCAACCTGAGTGGGGGTTTTTTTTGAGCGATAAAATAAACGATGTTTTCTCCGAGAACAAATGTCTAGAGCTGCAATCCCCTTGCTATTCCGCCGTCTGTTTAATGGGATTACCGGGTATAATTTGTTTTCAGGCGGCAGCTTAAGCATGCGAACACCTCATCTCATGGCAACGGGTGGGAAAACTGTATTATAAACCGGCGCGGTCTTTCATTCGGGTTTTATTGAATCGGAAGGGAGGTGAATAAAGGCGAAACAGGCATATTCAAGGGAGGGTGTCCGAATTTTCCATCTCACCATTTTTCTCAAACAAAAAACTGCTGCAAGGAGGTAACCGCATGGTCGCAAAAAGGGAGTACGGCGCTGAGCAACCATATAGTGCAGGCCCACTGATGCTCAGGCTTCCGTTTATTCACTACAGAATTGAATACCAGGATTTCATACAAGGCATTATTCTATGCTGTGTACCACTTGGGATTACTGCCGCCATGACCAATGTCCTGGGCATACCAATCGAAATTGCCGTATTGATGGTGGTAATCAACAATTTTCTCTACCTTTTGCATCTATCCTTTGGGGATCCTTCTGTTTCCGGCTGGATTACAGCAGGGATACCGCTATACATATCCTATCTGGTCGGGTACTCGGAAGGGCCCGAAAGAATCAAGGCCTTGATTGCATTACAAGTCCTGGTCGGATTGATTTTTATCTTTCTGGGGATCTCCGGGGTCGTGAAAAAAGTAATTACCCATTTTCCCATATCCATGCGGGCTGGAATCATTCTGGGAGCCGGTTTATCAGCACTGCAGAAAATCCTTGATCCAAAGGAACCGTATGTTAGCAACATGCCGATTTCATTTGGAATTTCCGGCCTTCTCAGCTTTTTCATCCTCTTTTCGAGACGGGGTATGGCATATCGGGAAAAAAACGGCCTGTTAAGATGGATCGCCAGCTATGGGATTGCTCCCGGCTTTGTTATCGGATACGCGATAGGGCTTGTTACCGGCGAAATTTCGCCCCCGACCGGTGTCTTTGACCAACTTATCATTTCCATGCCAGCAGGGGAAATGCTCCAGAACTTCAGCTTGATCGGCCTGGGATTTCCCACAACTGCAATGTGGGTCTCTGCCATTTCCTTGGCAATTGTCGCTTATGTTCTTGCCTTCGGCGACATCATCGTTCTTGAGTCGCTTATTGCCGAAGCGGATGCGGCCCGAAAGGATGAAAAAATTCCATACCGCTCTGTGCGGAACCACGTTATAACCGGTATTCGCAATGTTGGTGAAGGTATCTGCACACCTTTTCTGCCTTTGTGCGGACCGCAGTGGACAGCCGCCCAGGCTGTGGTCATGAACCGGTATAAATATTCTACACCAAAAGAAGAGCCCTCGTATTGGGGAGGCGCTTCGAGTTTCTTTTGGGGGATGAGCCTTGCCATGGTTTTCCACCCGATTGTCCAGATCATAATGCCTGCAATCAGCATCGGTTTTGGCCTGACTTTGCTTATCCAGGGATATCTTTGCAGTTATATTGCTTTTTCCATATGCCAAACAAACCTGCAAAGAGGCATTGCGGGCATCATGGCCGCCTCTCTGATAACCTCAAACTATATCGAATTGTGGGACAGCCCCTTTTGGTCGGGGCCGACGATTGCACTGATTATAGGGACAATCCTTTTCTTTACCCTGGAATATTATCCTGAGAAAAATGGCCAAACATCAGAAGGATAAAATATATGATGTATGATAGATGCTCCGGAGATACTTTCTCCGGAGCACTAAAACAGGGGGGGAAACCATGTGGAAACAGGAATTGAAACAAAGGCTGAAATTACTGAAAGTATGCATTCCTTACACCATAGCCGGGATGATTATAGTATTGGGGGGAATTTATCTGCTCAAGCACTTTTTTTCGGACAGCAAATACTTATTCGCTATCCTTTTTTTGTGGCTCGCTTTGTTTTGGTTCATTTATCAACCCATGTTTCGAAAACAAATGCAGAAAGCCTTGCACAACACCTGAGGCTCCATTATCAAGATTTTCTATC
>CAZWNV010000006.1:0-14669 GCA_964635265.1 uncultured Desulfobacteraceae bacterium | reverse complement strand
ATAACTAATGGAGGATAAAATGGTTAAAACGAAAAAAGTCACGATCCAGAACATTTTATACACCACCGATCTTTCTGACACCTCAATGCGTGCCTTTTCTTACGCTGCCAGTCTTGCCAACTCTTATGGAGCAACCCTTACAATTTTGCATGTTATCGAGGGCAGCTTCACCCCCGAGGAAATCCTTGCCGCAGTTCTGCCGGAGGGGCAATGGCAGGATATCAAAGAACGACGAATTAGCGAAGCGCGCGAATCCCTTTCCGGCAAAAGGCGGGATAATGTAATAATGCGTGAAGGGATCAGCCAGGTGACAGAGAATATTCAAGCCGAAGGAAACACGGAACCGTTTACTACTGACGAAATTTTGGTTGTGTACGGGGATGACCCTGTTGATAAAATCATTGAAACCTCGAAAGAACGGGGCTCCGATCTTATTGTGATGGGGACCCATGGACGCCGGGGGATTTTGGGAGACCTTGGTTCGACAACGCGGGCGGTTTTAAAAAAATCAAGAATACCAGTCCTGGCAGTTCGCCTTGACGAATAATACCACTGGTTCGTTGCTCCCGGTCAGCGCCACCGGCCGCAGATAAAGAGTGCTTTGGTAATCCTGCCCCCATTTGAAACGGCCGACCTCAAACAGGCAGAAAGAGACTTGTTCGCACGAGGCCACGGAGGAAACAATGTTCTTTGTAAATCAGGAAACAACAACGTGTGATGTACTGGTCATCGGAAGCGGAGCGGCGGGTTTACGGGCGGCCATTGCTGCTGCAGAAAACGGCTGCGATGTTCTGCTAATATCCAAAGCACGAATCGGCCATGCCACCAACACCTACCTTTCCAAAGCCATTATTGCCTCCTCCGGTTGGGGAGATCCCAAGGACACCGGCAGAATTCATGCCGTCGATACCCTTGAGGGCGGATGGCACCTGAACAACCCGGATATTGTGGACAAATTCACGAATTTGGTCCCTAAAGAGACCGCACTGCTCAAATCCTGGGGGATGAAATTCACTGTTGACGACAAAGACAATCCCGTGGTGATCAAAATACCCGGCCATACTCATGCACGGCATTTGATGGGTGAAAATTTAAGGGGAAGTGATCTGGTCCTGCCCCTCAAAAAAAAAGCACGGGACTGCGGTGTCCGCTTCCAAAGCAAAACACTTGTTTCATCCCTGCTGGTTTCGGAAGGCAGGGTCTGCGGCGCCACCGGGATCAGCGAGGACGGGACCTTTTTCGCTGTAGAAGCCGGGGCCGTTGTTATTGCCACAGGCGGCTTCGGGCATGTGTATCAGAATACCAATAATGCGCCGGGTATTACGGGGGACGGTCAGGCGCTGGCCCTGAGCATGGGGGTTCCTCTCCAGGATATGGAGTTTGTTCAGTTTTATCCGACAGCCCATGGCAAACGCGGCAACCGGATCCTCTTATATGAACGGATCCTTGGCCAGGACGGGGTCGTGTTGAAAAACAGCAAAGGTCAGGATATAGTTGCGGCTCATGGGCATTCCCCCCAAACCGTCACGCGGGATGAATTGGCGCAGATCATTATGAAGGAGATTCTTGCAGATCCTGAACAGAAAGGAAGTGTGTATATGGATCTGGGAGCAATGTCCGATGAGGCTGCCCGAACCGTTGCCAAACTATTACCGACAGGTTGGTCCAAAGGCGATAGGGTCTTTGAAGTCTCACCCACCACGCACTTTTGCATGGGCGGTATAGTTACCGACTTGACCGGCAAAACCGCCTGTTCAGGCTTATTTGCTGCAGGTGAGGCCGCTGCCGGGGTTCACGGGGCCAACCGTCTGGGGGGCAATTCTTTGGCTGAAGTGATTGTTATGGGAGGCGTTGCAGGCCGCGCTGCAGCGGAAAAAGCCCGATCCGCGGCCAAAACCGGGGACATGGCCAAATCTGCTGGCAAAGAAAAACAGCGCCTTGAGGCTATGGCAGCAAAAGAGGGGCCAGCGGTCCGGGACCTGGTCCGGGGACTCAAACAAACGATGTGGATCAATGCAGGCATTCTGCGTGATCAGCAATCACTCGGCAAAGCCCTCAAAGCTGTCTCGGAATGGAAGGGCATCCAGGCTGCTGTGATAACTCCCAAAGATTTGATCCGGTTCCTGGAATTTCAAAATATGCGTCTGGTCGGTGAGATGATCTGTCGTTGTGCCCTTGAACGGACAGAAAGCAGAGGGTCGCATTTCCGAAGCGATTTCCCTGCGCCCGATGACCGGAGGTGGCGCAGCAACATTCAGGTGCGACAGCTAAATACCGGGGTTTTTATCGATCATGTCCCGGTAGCCGGGACATAGGTTTGCCCTGAATTGACCGATCGGGAACCATTTTTATTGTTTGATATGTTCCCGGATTGCTTCTATCACCAGATCCCATACTGAGGGCATAATATCCAAATTATGCCCCATGCCGCAAATAATACGCATTTTTGCACCAGGAACGGCATTTGCCGTATCCTCGCCACAGGCCAGGGGCATGAGGGGATCCATATCGCCGTGAATTACCAGGGTCGGTATATTCACTTTTTCAAGGTTTGCCCGTCGATTTCCCGACGCTATTATAGCGGCAAGCTGCCGAATGGGGGCCGCAGGATTGCGTCCCCGGTCGTAAAACATCCCTTCGCGTCGGCGTACGTGATCAACATCGATCTGAGCTTCTGATCCACTAAGGGTTTGCCAGAGCTTTACTCTGTGTTCCACATAGGCCTCACGGTCTTCAGGCGGCTGCGTAAAGAGCACCTGCCGGGCCTCTTCTGTCGGCGCCGATAGCGTCAGGTCCCCCGTGGAAGAACTGATCGACGTCAGGGAAGAGATGCGCTCCGGATAGCGGACAGCCATGGTTTGGGCAATCATGCCCCCCATCGAAACTCCTGCCACGTGCGCCTTTTCAATGCCCAGCCCATCTAAAACTCCAATAGTATCAGCCGCCATGTCGGTCAGGGTGTAGGGTGCTGCCACCGAGCTGCCCTGTGCTGCATCCTGCATAAGTTTCCCCAAATCCGGCAGACCGGCTTCCCTGCACCAAGTGCTGTGCCCCACATCCCGGTTGTCAAACCGTATCACGTAATTGTCTCGGCCAGCCAGAGCTTTGCAAAAATCAACTTCCCAGGCAACCATCTGCATGTTGAGACCCTGGATAAGTATTACCGGTCTATTACTGGGATCCCCGAAAGTATCATAGGCAATTCGGATTCCATTGGAGTCGATGTATGCTTCCCCCGCATGCGCAATCTGAGGCATTTTTGATATCCCCGCGGAATCGAAAGTTTCGGTTTTGGGTCAGCGATAGCGTTCATCCTGCTCAGCGGCCTTGAAACGCTATTCCGCAATTTTGACAAAAAGGCATATGTATTCGCCGGCACCGGCCAGGACCTCCGGCAGATCGGCCGCCGGACGATTTTTGCCGCCTGCCTGCACGGCCTCAACGGCCAAATCCGGATGCTTTGCCAGAAAATCCGCCAAGCGGGCCGTCGGGATCCGAATGCCGGCGGCAAGAAAACCCGGGCCGAGCTCCGCTGCCACCTGGTTGAAAAGCTTGAGCGTAATCGGCACCTCCCGGGACATCTCCGTTCCAGGAGCGCCCTTGTCTGCTCCCACCCCGCGCATGCTGCCAAGCGGACTCCCGCGCCGCAGCACGGCTCCCACAAGGCCCGGCATGGCTGCGGAAAGTGCCACTACAGCATCTTTTCCGACCAATGGGCTGTCGAAATCATCCACCGCCCGGCCGTTTACGAACACAGTCTGAATCCGGTATTCCGCATACTCCGCGTCCATACCCGACACATCCGTCAAAAGCTGCCGGATGCTGCAGCTCTGCGGGGCATCCACGAAAAACCCGGCTGCCAGGAGCTCGTAAAAGACAGGCAGCCGGGATTCTCTTACTGCAAGGCGGATATGGGCGGCCGCAAACGGCATCTGCAATCCGGAGCCTTAGAAATCATAGACGGAATCCAGCTCTTCGTCTGAGACGGCAAAGGTTACGTTATGCGGCGGAAAGGCCTCTTTGCGGAAAAATTCCGGGAGCCTGTCGTCTTCTTTGCCGAAACCGGCCTTTTCGTTGAATTCCCGCTCCATGCCAAGGATCTTCCGGCCCAGGGCAGTTACGTCATCCGCGGTAAGGTTTAAGCCGTGGAAGGCGTTTATCATGTCAATCAGCGCCTGGAAGGTCTCCTCCTGGTCGAGGATGGCAAAGGCTATAAACAGGCACATGCCGGTTGCATCAATGGCCGCGGTGGCGACCTGGAGATTCCTGGACAACTCCACCTGGCCGGCCGGCTTCAAGGGGTCCACCGTGCCGCCCACGTTCAAGAGATTGCTGGCTATCGCGTATCCGGCCGTGTGATCGGCACCCATGGTACTTGTGGCATAGGTCACCCCGATACCCTGCACCGCACGGGGGTCATAGGCGGGCATGGCCTGATTTTTCACAACCGGAACCCGCTCAACCCCGAAGACCCGACCGACAACACCGGCACCGCTTCCCAGAATCCGGCCCAGGGTCGTTCCCTTGCCCACTTCGCCCACCAGGTTAATGGCGGCCTCTGCATCGCCGAAATCCGCAAGGCCCGCTTCCATGGCAACTCCTATGGCTGCGCCCATTTCAATGGTATCCAGGCCGAAATCATCGTCCATGCGGTCCAGCCGGGCTATGGCGTCCAGGTCGTCTATGCCGCAATTGCCGCCGTGAGACCAGACGGTTTCGTACTCGGGCTGCTTGCTCACGTAATTGCCCTCCTTGTCCACGTACGTCCCGGAGCAGCGGATCACGCATCCCCTGTGACAGCCGTGGGTGGCCTTTCCTCCCCGGCTGGTCTCGGTTTCTGCCTGGGTCTCACCGCTTATCCGGCTTGCGCCTTCAAAGCGGCCGAAGGAGAAGTTGTGGGTGGGATAGCCGCCTGCCTCGTTTACCACGTTGGTCAGCACGTTGGTGCCATAGGCGGGCAGTCCCTGACCGGTCACCGCATGTTCGCGGAGTCCCTTGACAAAGGCCTGGTTCGCTTCCTTGAAAGCCTGCGGATCCACGGCTTCGCGCATCTTTGTGCCGCTGTCATCAAGGACGATGGCCTTAACCCCCTTGGCGCCCATGACCGCGCCCACGCCTCCTCTTCCGGCATGGCGGGTGGGCCGCAGCTCCATATCCGTTATCGCAACGGATGCCGCGCCAAGCTTCATCTCCCCTGCCTGGCCGATGGAGATACAGGTGATTTTGTCGCCGTAGGCCTCTTTCAACCGTTCCACCAGGTCATAGTTGCCGAGCATATGCAGGCTCTCGTCCGTCTCTATGGAGATGCCGTCCGTATTGATACGGATTTTGCAGCAGGTGTTCTCCTTGGGCTTACCCTCCAGCACGATAGCGGCATAGCCCAGCCGCGCCAGGACCTGCGCGGCCTGCCCACCGGAATTGGACTCCTTGATCCCGCCGGTGAGCGGGCTCTTGCAGCCGACCGAAATCCTGCCGGACATGGCGGCCTTGGTGCCCGAGAGCATCCCGGGGGCGATCACCAGCTTGTTGTCTTCCCCCAGAGGATGGCAGCGCGGGGGTACTTCCGCGGCGATAATGGCCGAGGTAAGGCCCCGGCCGCCCATGCCGGCATAGTCGCCAAGCGGTTCGCTGCGCGCCTGCGGGCCGCCCGCGGCCCCCATGTTAATGCGAAGTATGGTATCCATAAGGCACCTCCTGAAAATAAGTGGAAACAATCATCGGTGTATACAGGAAACATTACGGGCAAAACCCTGGGTATCAAAGAATTTGCCGTGCTTCCCTGATATGACCCCATCATCCACCCCCAAGGCCCTGCAATACGAATCTTTGCAGTTTTTTGCAGACACCCCCGGCACCTGCTACTGGCCGGCATTTAAAAAATCAAGCGCAAACCGGGCATGCAGCGCAGCCCCCAGCTCCAGGGCATCCTCGTCAATGTCAAAGGATTCATGGTGCTGGGGGAAAGCAAGCCCCTTTTCTTCGTTGCCGCCGCCCAGGAAGACAAAAACGCCCGGAACCTGCTGCAGATAAAAGGAAAAATCCTCCGCCCCCGTGATCGGCGGCAGCTGCAGGCAAGCGCCCCCGCCCAGAATCGCATCAATCGATTGCCCGGCCAGCCGCGTACAAAAGGGATCATTGACCGTCGGCGGGACAGAGCGGGTGTAATGGAGTTCCGCCCTGGCGCCGTAGGCCTGCGCTGTGTTTTGAATGATCCGCTCCATCTTTTCGGGCAGAGCCGCATTGACATCCTCGGAAAAACACCTGGTAGTGCCTTCCAGTGTGGCGCTTCCGGCGATAATATTATAGGCCGTACCGGCTTCCATCCGGCCGATGCTGACAACAACGGCATCATTCGGGTTCATCTCCCGGCTGGTTATGGACTGGAGGTTCATTACGATGGCAGAGGCCGCAAGCAGAGCATCCACGCCTTCGTGGGGCTGGCCGCCATGGCCGCCCTGACCGCTGACACGCACGGTAAAATGGTTGGCGGCAGCCATTACAGGGCCCGGGGCAACCGCTGCCAGCCCGAGCGGCAGACGCCCCAGAATATGCAGGCCAAAGATAGCGTCCACACCGCGCAGCCCCCCTGCTGCAATCATTGCCCGGGCCCCGCCGAAGTCTTCCTCTGCGGGTTGAAAAATCAGTTGGACGGTCCCTCTGATCTGATCCTTCATGCCGGCCAGCACAGCCGCCGCTCCCAGCAGCATTGCCATGTGGGCATCATGCCCGCATGCATGACAAACTCCGGGATTGCGGGAGACATAGGCATGCTCGTTTTTCTCCGTCAACTGCAGGGCGTCCATATCGGCCCGCAGAGCTACTGTTCTGCCTGGCTGTTTTCCTTCGATGGCGGCTATGATACCGGTCGGCGGGACCAGCCGAAAGGGAATCTGCAAACTGTCCAGGGCGGTCTGCACCCTTTTGCTGGTTTCGTGCTCCTGCCACCCGGTCTCCGGGTACATGTGAAACTGCCTCCGCAGATCGACCATCATCCGCCGATGCTCAGCAGCGAGCCTGGCTATGTTCATCCCCCCTCCTCTGTCTCCTTTACTGAACCCGACAGTACCTGCCGCCGGAAATCATATCAGGGGTCTATCCCCAAAAAAAATTGATAGATGCCATTATAGCGCTTACCAGTAATAATGTATCCATGATACTACTAGAAAAACCGTTTTTTCCCAATCTTTAGACGGCAATCAGCTTCAGATTATCAGGAGGTTTCCATGGACGAGACAGGCGAAAAAATTCTGGAGATCCTCAAGTCAGCGGAAAAATCCTTGAGCCCTGCCGAAATCGCGGAAGCCATGGACAATCAATCAGCCTGCGATATCGACCGGCAGCGTTTGAACAGGATCTTCCAGACCCTGATCCGAATGGTCGATGAGGGCAGCCTGGATTTTGATCCGGAGGATCCCCTGTGCTTCCGGTTGGCGGGGTGATCGTCGCAGACCGGGAACGCGGCGCAAGTACAGACGGCCTGCTAACAAAACAGAAAGCGAAGTGCGCCCGTTTTGCAAAACGCGTCTAAATGGCAGGAACACGGGCGCCACAGCGCATAACACGCCCCAGTACAGCCTTTAACTCCGCCATTTGATAGGGCTTTTGCAAAAATGCATCCGGCGATGCGGGCTGCCGCCCGTCCATTACGTGGGACTCCTCATAACCACTGGCCAGGATCACGGGGAGGCTCGAACATCGGTTTTTGACAGCTTCCAGGATTTGCCGGCCGTCCATTTCGGGCATGGACAAATCCGTAATCACGCAGTCAATCCTGTCTGCCTGCGCTTCCAGGATTGCAAGCGCGTCGCTGCCGTTGCCGGCGGAAATTGCTGTATACCCCAGGTGCTGCAGAATATTTGCCACCAGCGTGCGGACCTCCTCCTGATCCTCCACCAGCAGCACGGTACAGCCGGTAGCATTTTCCGGGCCTGCAGCCGGTTCTTCCGGCAGGGATCGGCACGGATCCCCGGCCAGGGCCATGAAGACCCGGATAGTGGTGCCGCGGTCCACCTGGCTGTCCACTCCGACTCCGCCGCCTGCAGCCCTTGCCATACCGAGCACCACGGGCAGTCCCAGCCCCCGGCCGGTAAACTTGGTGGTAAAAAAGGGATCAAATATTTTCTCCAGATTCTCCGGGCTGATCCCGCATCCGGTATCCGATACCTCCAGACAGGCATAATACGGCTCGGAAGGGCTCCAGTCGACCGGGTAGGTGGTGCCTTGTTCCAATTCCGAGCCGGCAGCTATGCGGGTGCGCAGGCTTACGGAGCCCGAAAAATCCGGCTCCGCCTCCCAGGCATTGAGGATCAGTCCGGTCAGGGCTTGCCGCAGCTCACCTTCATTGGCATAAACAACAGGTCCGGACTCCATCAGATCCGTATCCAAAGAGACGCCCCCGGCAAGGATGGCTTCCAGCTTTGGCAGATGCTTGCGGCATATTTCGGAGAGATCCAGCATTTCCTTTCGGCCCTTGTGCTGGCCGAGGTAGGCCAGCATCTGGCTGCTGATATGGGAGGCGCGATGGCCGGCCTTTATTGCCTCATTCAGGTGCTGCCGGATTTCCGCCTCCGGGTGGAGATCCTCCATGGCCAGTTCCAGATGCCCCGAAACCACGCTGAGCTGATTGTTGAAGTGATGGGCTATGGCTCCGGCCATTCGGGAAAGGCTTTCCGCCTTCCGGGACTGCTGGAGCCTGTATTCCAGGCTGCGCTGCTCCTGCTCCAGCTCTTTTTGCCTGCTCACGTCAATATGGGTTCCCGTCATTCGTTCGGGCCGGCCTCTGCGGTCCCACTCCGTCACCTTCCCCCTGTCCTGGATCCAGACCCAGTGGCCCTGCTTATGCCGCATGCGGCATTCACATTCATAGTACTCCAACTCTCCCTGAAAATGCTTCTCCAAAAGCGCTTCGCTCCTCTCCAGGTCTTCGGGGTGCACAAACTGTTTCCATGTCTGCCGGGATACAGGGGCCAGTTCTTCCAGGCGATACCCGATAATCTCCGCCCAGCGTTCATTGACCTCTATCTCCCCCGTCTGCACGCGCCAGTCCCAGATTCCCGCGCGCGTGCCCTCGATGACATGGCTAAGCCGCAGCTTCTCATTTTGCAGGGATTGCTCTGCCAGCCGCTGCTCGGTTTTATCGCGGGATATGACGACGATTCCCTCGATTTCTCCCGTTTCATTGACAACCGGGCTTTTGACCGTGCTGATCCAGAGAAGCCCCTCAATGCCCTCCACGCTTTCTTCCAGCATTAAAGCCTGGCCGGTCTCCACGACCTTCCGGTCAGCCTGGAAAAACCGCTCGGCCTGCTGCCGGGGAAACAAATCAAAATCCGTTTTTCCGATAATCTCACTCCCGGACCTGTTGAGCATCCGGCACATGGCGGGATTGACCACGCGAAACCGGGAACCGGTATCCTTGAATACAATAATATCCTCGGATGCATCGATTATGGATCTCGTAAGCTGCTCTGATGCGCGAAGCGCTTCTTCCGCGTTTTTGCGCTCCGTAATATCCCGGATGAAGGCCACGTATTGGCCGCGGCTTCTTGGAATATAGCTGGTGCTGATTTCCACATCCACCAGCCTGCCGCTTTTGTGCCTGTGCCGGGTTTCGAAGCGTTCGTAACCTATCTCCCGCAAAGCCCGGACATGCTGCCGGGTCTTCTCAGGGCTCTCGTTTGCATCGATTTCACTGATGTTTCGCCCCAGCATCTCCTCGCGGCTGCAGCCCAGCATCTCTGCAGCAGCGGGATTGACTTCCAGGAGAGCGCCCTCGTCATCCAGGACCCAGAAACCGTCAATCGAGGTGTTGAGTATCTGTGCGTATTCAAACTCCCTCTCCAGGCGCTCGCTGATATCGCGGGCAACACCTAATATGCAGGGTTTGCCTTCAAAGTCGACCTTGCGGCTGCTGACCTCGACCGGAATCGCCGAGCCGTCCCTGCACCGGTGGGCGGTTTCAAACACCACCCTGCCCTTTTCCTCGATCTGCTGGATGCGGTCTGCAGCAAGACCGCCGTATTCATCGGTATCAATATCCATCAGCGTCATCCGCAGGAGCTCATCACGGCTGTAGCCGAGGCGCCGGCAGGCGATGTCGTTGACTTCCAGCATGCGGCCTTCCATGTTCAGGATAAAAATGGCATCGCTGGTACTGTTAAAAATATCCCGGAATTTCTGCTCGCTCTGCAGCAGCTGCTCCCGCGCGCGGTGCCACTCAACGATCCGGCTTATCCGCTCGGCAATCGCGTCAATCAAATAGCGTTCTTCCTTGAGGAAAGGCCCCTCATCCATGACAGGGTTTTCCTCCAGGTAGCGAACCTCGACAACTCCGACGCTCTCGCCGTTTACAGTGATATTGCGGCTCAGTTTCCAGGGGGTTTGCCGGAAATCCTTCGTTACGTATTCCCGATCCTCCAGTACGATTCTGCCGCATGCGATTTCCGGGTATTGCCAGGAATAGGGGAGGAGATGGAGCGTTCCCTCGATGATATCGGCCAATGAATTCGCCGGGTCCTCCACCAGTCTGGATATGCCGTAGAGGCAATTGAGTTCCTTGTTTCTCTCCTGCAGCGCGTGGGCATGGCTTCTGAGCGCTTCCTCGGCCTGCTTTTTCTCTGTCACGTCCCGCAGCGTGGCCAGATACACCGGCGTCCCCTCCCACTCGCTCCGGGCCACATGCATCTCCGCAACAGCGCTCGTGCCGTTTTTCCCGATCAGATCGATCTCGGTCATCTTCTCCACAGCGATGGGAAAGCCGAACTCCCGGCCGACAAGATCATCGGCACTGCGGCCCAAAAGCCTTTCCGCCGCCTTGTTAACGAACCGGACGACGCCCGCCATATCCACCACAAGAATGCCGTCTGCGTTTTCCTCGATGATGTTTTGAAACAACTGCTGACTGTGCTGCCGCGCTTTGCGCTCTTCTTCCAGCTGCCTGAGAAGCCGTGTTTTTTCATCAACGGTCATTGGCACAACCTCCTGCCGGAACTTCAATGATCATCCAGATCCTTGAACAGCCGGCCGATCTGCTCGATCTCGCCCGGCGACGCCTTCACCGGGTTGCCGCTCAGGATGCCGCCGATATGGCGGAAGGCTTTTCCGATATGCATGCCCTGGTTGTCGATGGAAAATTCGCGAATATCTTTTTCGTGCTGGGAGCCGCGCATCTTGAGCACGGTCAAACCGCGCCGCATCTCGCCCGAGAGCTCGACATAGCGCAGCAGAATGATCGAATCCGTCAGGGTGGAAATATGGGCCTCGGTTACCGAGGTGCCGCCCATCAAAGTGGGCGTGGTCGATGTGAAAAGCCCGCTGACTTCCTGGTGCTTGATAAAGGAGGTCAGGGCGATGACGAACTCCCGAAAGCCCCGCATGGTGGCTACGCGCTCCAGGGCGGAGAGGCTGTCGACGGCCACCCGGCTGGGCCGGAAATCCTGGATAGCCTCTTTCATGCCGATAATGCGGTCTTCCACGCTGCTTGCCTCCGGGTACTCACAGACGACCCGAAGCTTTCCCTCAGCCTCCATTCTTTCAAAATCCACCGCCCATCCGGCGGCATTGCGAAAGAGCTGCTCCCGGCTTTCCTCAAAGGCAAACAGCAGGCATTTCTCCCCCGCATCCACTCCGCCCTTGATGAATTCGGTCACCATTAAGGTCTTGCCCGTTCCCGTCGCACCGGAGACCAGGATGATGGAATCGCGGAAAAAGCCGCCGCCGCACATGCGATCCAGTTCCTCATTGCCCGAGGAAATCCGCAGGCTGGAGGAATTCTGCTTCAGCTCAATCGCTGAGAGCGGAATAATTACAATACCGTCTTCCGGAACGATGGTAAGCGGAAATTCGCCTTTCTGGTGAGCGGCTCCCCGGAGCTTGAGGATTTCCATGGTCCGGCGCCGCTTTTCATCCTCGAGCACATTTCTCATGATAATCACATTATCGGCGACAAACTCTTCCACGCCGTAGCGGGCAATACTCCCGTATTCCTCGGTACGCTCGGCGGTCAGAATCGCGGTCACCTCCATCTGCTTCAACGCCCCGGCTATCCGCAGCATTTCATCGCGAACCGTGGTATGCTCACCGAAACGGCTGAAGACCGCGCCGATCGAATCCGCCGAAAGGCGGGTGGCATTGACCTGCCGGATGGCGTTTTCAATCCGTGACAGCAATGCGCCCAGGTCATATTCCCCGACAATGATGGTCTCTTCCGAGACCCGGGGGGAGGCATCCACAAAAATCCATTTGCCCTCTGCCTCCCAGGCCGCAATATCCCAGCCGAGGCCGATCATGTTGCGGCGGATATCTTCAGGAGATTCTTCAAACGTCAGAAATACACCTGCCTGGCCGTACCGGCGGATGCCTTCGGCCAGAAACTGAACAGCCAACAGGGTCTTTCCGCTTCCCGCCGTCCCCGTTACCAGGCTGATCCGGCCTTTCGGAAAGCCGCCGCAGGTAATCAGGTCAAATCCCGCTATACCCGTTGCCAACCTCTTTATTGGATCCATCGCATGCTCTCCCTACCATGTCTCTCGGTTATGAAACAAAGCCGCCCAGATCGAGCCATTTCAAAATCAGCTCCTTGTCGGCGAGATCGCCGACAATCCGCCGCACCGGGGGTGGATTGGATTTGATCAAGGTCGGAGTCGCGATAATCTTTGCCTCTTCAGCCAGTTGGGGGTGCTCCAGCACATCGATGATGCTCAGTTCATACTGCTCATCAAACCCCGCGTCGAAGAAGCTGCGCAGATTCTGCACGGCAGACTGCGACCGCAGCGTCTGGCCCGCGATAAACAGGGTCAATGAAATCTTATCCATGGCCGTTTTCCTTTCCCGGGCTACCGCCCTGCTCTGCCCTGGGTATCCCGAGCAGGTGGTTGCGGTAATAGGATGTCAGATAGCCCATCAATTCTATGAGCAGCAGCCTGCCTGCTTCGGCGTAAGCCTGCTGTTTGTCGGCAGGTGCGCTGTTGGCTTTGTTTTTTATCGCAGCAACATGGATCTGCACGACATCGCGCGGGCCGGCTCCGGCCCGGCCCAGATAATCGGCAATCCCCCTGAGTGCTTCAGAAACCGGATGGTTGACGCGATAGACGCGGTTTTCCCATGAATGTGCAATGGCTTCCTCATAATCATGCACAAGCTGTGCAAAAAGGGACGGTCTTGCTTTATGCAATGAGGACAGGCCGAAGGTGCCGGCGGTAACGGAGGCCCGCGCCGGGGCGGAAAGGCCCCGCATCGACCGCAGCTCCCGGTTGCAGGCATCACATTGGCGGACTTCCTGCGTCACATCCCGGGCAATCAGGGATGCGCCGATCAGGGTTTCCCCGGCCCCTTTTATGGGAGATATGGTCATGGAAATATAGGTGGCCGGGCTGCTTTTTTTCAGGGCAGCCGATGACAGATACACCGCCTGCTCCTCCTGCTGGATTTTCGCAAGCGCATCCTCCAGCTTTTCCGGGCGTTCGAGGGAGAGCAAAGTGTAAACGGACTTTCCCCGGGCCGTGTCCCGTGAATGTCCGAAAAGCCCTTCGGCCCCCGGGTTCCAGGCAAAAACCCGGCCACCCGGGTCTACACCGATGATGGCGTCATGGCAGTATTGCAGTATCGACGCGAGCCGGTTGCGATCCTCGATGACCTGCTCTTCCGAGCGCCTGATACGCAGCAGGGCCTCCAGCCGGGCCAGAAGCTCCCGGTTCGAAACCGGGCGGATGATATAGGCATCCGCCCCCGCTTCCAGGCCCGAGACCGTCTCATCCGGATCTGCTCCAGCATCGCTCAACAGGGCCACAAGGGGTGCCGCCCGGGATGGTTCCCCCTTGATGCTTTTGCAGACCGCAATCCCCTCAGCATCGGGGAGCCTGGTGCCAAGCAGAATGAGCTTCGGCGTGAGGCTCCTGGCCATCTCCAGGCAGCGTGCGCCGGTATCCGCCTCGACAACTTCGTAGCCCGCTTTCTTGAGCGTTCGGGAGGTGGCGGAAAGTCTTTCCGGGTCATCATCGGCCACCAGCACCCGATCAGTAATCGTCGGCTCTTTCGCCATCAAGCAGTTCCCTGATTATATGGGCCATTTGCTTCTTATCAATCGGCTTCATCAGGATCCCGTCAATATCCGGATCCTTCCGGGAGCCCGCAATCCTTTCACCAAAGCCCGTGCAAAGGATTACCGGCACCTCCGGCCGAACTTCCTTCACCGCCCGGGCAAGTCGATCTCCCGTCATCTGCGGCATTGCCATATCCGTGAGTACCAGATCAAATCGGGCAGGGGCGGCGCGAAATGCTGCCAGGGCCTCCATGCTGCTGCTGCGGACCGTAATCCGGTAGCCCAGGCGTTCGAGGCTCTGCTGATGCATTTTCACAATCGGAACTTCGTCATCGACGACAAGGATGCTTTCGTGGCCTGTCGGCAGTTCCTTGCTGCGGCCCGCCACGGGCAGCTCAGGGGAAAGGGTTTCTGCAAGCGGCAGGTAGACGTGGAAGCTCGTTCCCTCGCCCCGCCTGCTGCAGACGGAGATCTGCCCGTTATGGGACTCGACAATGCCGTGGACGACGGAGAGCCCCAGGCCTGTACCGTGGCCTTTCTCCTTGGTTGTAAAATAGGGCTCAAAAATTCTGTCCTTGTACTCCTCCGCAATCCCTTCGCCCGTATCCCTGACCGTGATCTGAACATAATC
>CAZWNV010000005.1:0-39928 GCA_964635265.1 uncultured Desulfobacteraceae bacterium | reverse complement strand
CGAGTTATGAAGAGCTGGAACAAAGAGTTATACGGCTGGAGGCGGATAATGCAAGGTACCACCAACTCGTGGAAAATCTCACCAACACCGTTTTGGAGAATCTGCCCGGCGGCGTATTTACCCATGATCTCGACGGCCGTATCAAACTCGTCAATCGGGCAGCCGCGAAAAATACGGGCTATCTGCGGGAAGAGCTGCTGGATATGTCCGTCCAGCAAATAGACCCGGGCAGTATCGCCCGGGATGATCTCAACAAAGTGTGGCGCTCGATGCGCAGAGGCGAGGCGGTTACAATCCTTTCCACACACACCCGTAAAGACGGCTCCGAATACCCTGCTGAAATCCATTTAAACGCCGTCGAGCTGGACGGGAAACCCCATATACTGACGATCGCATTTGACATAACCGACCGGAAAAACGCGGAAATGGCCCTGCGGGAGAGGGAAGAACGATACCGTTTCCTGGTTGAGGAGTCCAACGATATCATATGGACGTTCGATTTAACGAGCATGCGCTACACCTACTGCTCGAAATCGGTGCAACGCATTCTCGGGTTCTCTCAGGATGAGGCGATTGGCGCCAAATTGGATCATATTTTCACCAAGGAGACGAAAAACAGGATTGTCTCCGCCTTTGAAAAGGCAGCTACCGACCAAAACAGCCCGGACCGGATCCTGATTGAGGCGGAGCACTGCCATAAGCAGGCCGGTTTGGTCTGGATGGAAATCAATGCCTTGCTGCACCGGGACAGCTTTGGACGCCCCGTATCATTTACCGGGGTCAGCCGGGACATCACCGAACGCAAGCTGAACGAAGAAGCCCTTCGGGAAAGTGAAGACCGATTCAATAAGGTACTGCAGGCGGTTCCGGATATGGTTTCCATCCAGGACCCGGAAATGAATATCTTATACAGCAACTGGAACGGATTCGGCGCTGTTGCCGAGAAGGACCGGGTCCTGCATAGCAAATGCTACCGCACATACAGGGGATACGACGATATATGCCCTGATTGTCGAGCGCTATCCGTCATCGAAACAGGGGAGCCCTTCCAAGCGGAAGTGCCTCTGCCCGGGGATAAATGGTATGATATCAGCATATTGCCATTAATCGACAGGAAGGGGGAGTGCTACCTCTTTGTGGAATGGGTCAAGGACATCACCGAGCGCAAGCAGATGGAGGAAGCGCTTCGCGAGAGCGAGGAAAAATACCGCTTTCTGGTGGAAAACGCCAACAGCATCATTCTGCGCAGGGATGTCGACGGATATGTAACCTTTCTCAATGAATATGCCCAGTCTTTTTTCGGCTACACGAAGGAGGAAATCCTCGGCCGCCACCTTATCGGCACCATTGTCCCCGAAACAGAGAGCACGGGCCGAGATCTGCACCGGATGGTGCGGGAAGTCGGCCGGAATCCGAAACACTTCATCACCAACCAGAACCAGAACATCTGCAAGGACGGCAGGCGGGTCTGGGTCGCCTGGACCAACAAAGCCGTGTATGATGAAAGCGGGCAACTCCGGGAGATTCTTTGTATCGGCAATGATATCACCGAATTCAAGCAGGCCGAGAAAACCCTCAACTTTCAGTCCCTGCTGCTCAATCAGATTCAGGACTGTATAACCGCAACGGATCTGGATGGCAATATCACCTACGTAAACGAAGCAGAAGTCCAGAGAATGCAGCGCAGCCGGGAAGAGCTGCTGGGCCGGTCAGTGACGGTTTACGGGGAGGATCCGGCCCAGGGGGCTACGCAGCAGCAGATTGTCAGGAAAACTTTACAGGATGGGGGATGGCGCGGCGAAATTGTCAACTATTCGTCTGATGGCACAGAAATTATCATGGATGCCCGCACAAAACTGGTGAAGGATGAAGACGGGATTCCCGTGAGCATGCTCGGCATAGCCACCGACATCACCGACCGCAAGCAGGCGGAAAAGGAAAAAATCCGCCTGGAGGAGCAGTTCCATCAAGCCCAAAAAATGGAATCAATCGGGAGGCTTGCCGGCGGGATCGCCCACGATCTGAACAACCTGCTCTCTCCGATTCTCGGCTACACAGAAATCTTCCTGGAGGGCGCAGTCCCTGAAGATTCTCTCCGGGAAACCATGATGGAAATTCAAAACGCCGGCATCCGTGCACGGAACCTGGTTCGCCAGCTTCTGGCGTTCAGCCGCAGGCAGACGCTTCAGTTTCAACTGATGAATGTTAATGAACTCTTGAAGGAGTTTCACAAGCTGCTTCGCCGCACCATCAGGGAAGATATAAGCATTCATATGCATCTGGCCCCCGAACTGCCGGATTGTAAAGGGGATATGGGGCAACTGGAACAAGTGATCATGAACCTGGCGGTCAATGCCCAGGACGCCATGCCCGGTGGCGGGGAACTGACCATTGAAACCGCGAAGACCGAACTGGATGAAAACTACGCGCAGCTCCATCGCGGCGCAGCCCCAGGAGCATATGTCATGCTGGCGATAAGTGACACAGGCGAAGGAATGGATGCCGAGATACAGAGTCACCTTTTCGAACCGTTTTTTACAACCAAGGATCCGGACAGGGGCACCGGCCTCGGGCTGGCGACCTCCTATGGCATCATCAAGCAGCACGGCGGAAACATATGGGCTTACAGCGAACCCGGTATGGGAACCACTTTCAAAATTTATCTGCCTGTATCCACCACTGCTCGCGGAGCCGGCAGCGCGGTTTCCAAAAGAGTTTCCGCGTCCGGCTCAGGCGGTTCGGAGACCATTCTGCTGGTGGAGGATGACAGGCAGGTCAACAGCCTGGCTTCCGCCGTCCTGCAGCGCCAGGGCTACAACGTCCTCTCCGCGGTAAACGGACAGGAGGCCCTGTCCATAGTGGACAGGCATGGATCAAAGATCCGGTTGCTGCTTACCGATGTTGTTATGCCCGACATGAATGGCAGGGAGTTGTTTGCGCAAATCTCCGGCGTCTATCCCCACGTCCGCGTGCTCTACATGTCCGGGTACACGGACGATGTGATCGCGCACCACGGAATATTGGATCAAGGCATTGATTTTATACAAAAGCCCTTCTCCATAAAGACGCTGGCGGCAAAAGTACGGGAAGTTCTGGACAACTCCACACAATAAGACGCCCGCCTTCTTTGACAAGCCTGGAAAAACCTTTTATTTATAAAATAAGAGGCACCTGTACATCGCACCCATCCATTCTGCCGACACTGCCTCCGGAATGCCTCTACAAAAAGGGCCGTATGTCCAAGGACCCTTTGCATCCGCCGATTCCAAACAAGTAAACAAATACAGCCATCCCGGTCATTGCATCTATGCAGGTTTTCTTCGCTGGCGCGGCACCCGCCGGCCGGCAAATCTTGAAGCACCCAGACAAAAAAAAGGAGGGTGAGAGATGAGGGAGTCATTGTTTACAAGAGATTATGAGCGGATGTGGGAGTATGCCAAAAAGAACCCGGTGGATTTCTGGACCGAAGCAGCCCAAACGGCCATGCGGGATATCCACTGGTTTCATCCCTGGGAAAAAACGTTTGAATGGGACTATCCCACTTTCCGGTGGTTCACGGGCGGGAGGACCAATATCTGTTTTAATTGCCTGGACAACCAGATTCTGAAAGGCAGAGGCGACAAACCCGCCTACATCGAGATTTCCGGCGAGCGGGGGGAGCAGCGAACCATTACCTACAAGGACCTGCTGGCTCTGGTCAAGCAGTATGCGGCTTCCCTGCGCGCACTGGGAGTGACCCGGGGGGACCGGGTAATGATCTACATGCCCATGTGCATTGACTCCGCTGCTGCCATGCTGGCCTGTGCCCGGATCGGGGCAATTCACGTGGCGGTTTTTGCCGGCTTCTCCTCGGGGGCCATTGCTGATCGGCTGGATTTGACGACCCCCAAGGTGGCAATTGTGCAGGATATTGGTTCCAGGGCGGGCAAGCCGGTGTATCTGAAACAGATGTTCGACAAGGCTGTGGAGAATTCAGAGCAGGGGGTGGAATCGGTGGCCGTGTTCATGCGGGGACAGGAGAACCCGGAAATGAAAAAAAACCGGGACTTGACCTGGCAGGAATTTTTGGAAAGGGGCAAGGACCTGAGCGGCGGCTACGAGGAGATGGAGGCAAATGAATACCTCTTTATTCTGCCCACCTCCGGTACAACCAAGAAGCCCAAGCCGACGGTGATGTGTCACGGGGGATACCAGCTATACATTTACTGCATGGCCAACTGGATCTACGGCCGCAAACCCGAGGACATCTGGTTCTGCACCTCGGACATCGGCTGGATCGTCGGGCACAGCTACAACGTGTATGAGCCCCTGCTCTCCGGCTGCACCTCCATCCTGTACGAAGGCACACCAAGCTATCCGAACCGGGACATGTGGTGGGAAATCATCGAAAACCGGCAGGTAAGCGGTATTTTTTTCTCTCCCACTGCGGTCCGCGCCCTGATGATGCTGGGGGTGGAGGAGGCCCGCAAACACGACATCTCCTCAGTGGAACGGATTTTTGTGGCCGGGGAGGTGTTGAACCCTCCTGTGTGGGAATGGCTGCAGAAAGAGGTCTTCGAAGACAAAATTCCGGTAATCGATCACATGTGGCAGACCGAGTCCTCAGGGCCATTGTTTGCCAATCCTTATGGCCTGCACCTCAAGCCCATTAAAGCCGGTTCCGCCTGTTTGCCGGTGCCCGGCATTCTGCCGGAGGTAGTCGATGAAGCCACCGGCCGGAGCCTGCTTCCGGAAGAGAAGGGAACCATGGTGATACGCAGACCCTTTCCCGGCTTGACGCCCACCTTGTATGGAGATCCGGAGCGTTATCAGAACGAGTATTGGGAAAAAACTTTCGGGACTTCCGGGTCCTATTACTGCGGCGATGCCGCCTCCAGGGATACTGACGGATACGTCTGGTTTACCGGCCGCTCAGACGAGGTCATCAAAATCTCTGATCACCGTGTGGGAACCATCGAGGTGGAAAATGCCCTTGCCGGGCATCCGGCTGTTGGTGAGGCTGCTGTATCCGGAGTTCCCGATCAGTTCCGCGGTCAGGTTTGCGTGGGTTTTGTGGTCCTGCGCAGCGGCTATGAGCCTTCCCGGGAACTGGAGAAGGAGCTGCTGCAGCATGTCCGGGAGACTATGGGACCGGTAGTGGTATTTAAAGGAATTGAATTCGTGAAAATGCTCCCCAAAACCCGAAGTGGAAAGATCATGCGCCGCGTGCTGGAGAAAAGCTGGAATGAAGAGGAGTTGGGCGATCTGTCTACCATAGAGGTAGAGGAATCAGTTGATGAAGTCCAGCAGGCGGTCAAACGGCTGAAGGAAAAATAAAGGCAACGGGCCTCTGCCTGAAATATGGCAGAGGCTTCGTTTTTACCCGGATTTATTCCCCTTTGTACCGAAACGACAGCCGGACCACCGCACGATAAAGAGCAACTTTGTCATTTTCCAGTTTCATGTCCAGTTCCTTGATTTCGGCCACCCGCAAATCCCGAAGGGACTTGGCTGCCGTGTCCACGGCGTTTTTTGCCGCATCCTCCCAGGATGTCGCACTGGTACCAACCATTTCGATAAACTTGTACACGCTGCCGCTCATCACAACCTCCTTTTTGGAAAGGGTTTGCAACTGGCCGGCCCGACCCGGGCCAACCCAAAGACAGTCCGGGCCATCCGGATAAACCGGATGAAATCGGCGTTTTTGCCAATAAACCGCGTTTTATGAATAAGCATAACAGCAAAACGGGCAAGTGCAAACAATTCCCGATCCCGCACGACACCGTGAAATTCCCTTTTCCGGGGGCTTGCTTCCGGTGAGGGAGGTGATTATATTTGGCTTACTATGAAAGCATACAACGAGAAAATACCCAATCCCCAGGAAATCGAAAAAGAGATCAGCGATTTTTTAAACCGCAAATACGGCGACCAGGTCAAGATTGTCTCGCCCATTGTCATGCCGCAGGAAGAGGAGTCCGGCGACGGCTCTGACGCGGAAAGTACGCATCACGGCCTGCATTTTGATATCAAACCCGAGGAAGTGATCCGCTACCTGGATCAATACATTATTCGCCAGGACTCGGCCAAGCAGATCCTGGCCACAAAAATCTGCACCCATTTCAACCGGATCCGCCATGAAAAAAAAGGAGGTGCCGGCGGCCGCGAGATGACCGGGGGTATCAAGAACAACGTACTCATGATCGGCCCCACCGGTGTCGGGAAAACCTACATGATCAAGCTGATTGCCCAAAAGCTTGGTGTTCCCTTTGTAAAGGGAGACGCCACCAAGTTTAGTGAAACCGGTTATGTGGGCGGAGACGTGGAAGACCTGGTGCGGGATCTGGTTCGCGAAAGCGACAATGATATGGATCTGGCCCAATACGGCATTGTCTATATCGATGAGATCGACAAAATCGCCTCAAGCAAAAATATAACCGGGGCGGATGTGTCCCGGACAGGCGTCCAGCGGGCGCTTCTAAAGCCGATGGAAGAAACCGAAGTGGAGCTGAAAGTGCCGCATGATCCGATCTCCATGATTCAGGAGGTCGAGCAGTTCCGCAAAACCGGCAAACGGGAAAGAAAATCCATTAATACCCGCAACATCCTTTTCATCATGAGCGGGGCTTTCGGTGAACTGCCGGAAATCGTAAAAAACCGCACCACCGAACAGAGCATCGGTTTCGGGGCCAGGATGAACACCCGGCAGAAAGAGGCCGATATCTTAAAACACAGCAAGGCCGAGGACCTTATTGAATTCGGCTTTGAATCCGAATTTGTCGGGCGCCTGCCGGTAAAGGCCATATTCGAGGAATTAGAGCATAAGGATCTGCTCGACATTCTAAAAAACCCCAACAATCCGGTAATCCTGAATAAACGCCTGGATTTCGCCACCTACGGCATTGACATCAAATTCTCGGAGCAGGCACTGGCCCGCCTGGCCGAGCAGGCCCAGGGAGAAAACACCGGTGCGCGAGGCCTTGTAAGCGTGATCGAACAAGCGCTGATCCCGTTTGAAACCCGGCTGCCCTCAACCAATATCAAGCAGTTTCCGGTAACCCTGCAGGTGATAGAAAAACCGGAGGCGCTGCTGACAGAATGGCTTGGCGGAAAAGGAGCTGAAAAGCGCCTGCAGGACTTCGAGGCGGTCCGGGAGGAATCCAAGGCCGCTATCTGCAAATACCTCCAGGAAAACCGCTCCAGCCTGACCAATCAGTATGGGGTGCCGCTTTCGCCGTACCGGATTGAGCGGATAGCGGAATACTATTCCAACAATATAGCAGAAGTAGGTCAGGCAGTGGAGTCCATCAAATCCTATTACGACCGGATCAAAAAGATGGAGATCGAATTCTACAACCGGCACGAGATCAATATTGTGCTGGAAGAAGACGCGGTCGACTCCCTGCTGGAAAAACTCATCGAAGGCACGGAGGGCATCCGGACCATCGATACCCGGCTCTCCTCTGATTTTGAATACGGCCTCAAACTGATCCGGGAGAAGACGGGGCGCAACCGCTTCTTCCTCTCCCGCTACGCCCTGGAGAATCCCGAAACATTCCTCAGCCAGCTGATAAAGACCGAATTCAACAAAGTGGATGCAGATACAAGCCAGGTGGATATCGATTTTCCCCGCGCTGATCCATCCCATTCATAAAATCATTTACACAATCCGCGATTCATTTTATAAAGGCTTTTTCCGGCTCCCCAAGCGTTGGGGGGGCGGAAAAGCCTGCCATTTTTCGCGCGCTGCCTGAAGCGGCGCGGCGGCGGGCGGAATATCGCTGGTAAAGCCTGGAGGGAACGGATTAACACCCATGATCGGAATTTCAAAACTCTACTGCAATACTGTCGAGCCTTCGGATGCCCTGCGCTACAGCCGCAGTTCAACAGAACTGCCTTCGCACCTGCTGCAGTTTTCCGCTGATAAAAAACCGGTTGTCGTATGGAATGCAACCCAGCAGTGCAACCTGAGATGCATCCATTGCTATGCCCATGCCAAAGCCCGGCATCAGGACAATGAGCTGTCCACAAGCGAAGGCAGGCGCTTGATCGATGATCTCGCGGAAATGGGCGCCCCTGTTCTCCTCTTCTCCGGGGGCGAGCCCATGATGCGCAAAGATCTCCCGGAACTTGCAGCTTATGCCATAGAACGCGGCATGCGGGCGGTTATCTCCACCAACGGCACGCTGATCGATCCGGATGCGGCAAAGGTATTGAAAGATATCGGCCTGTCTTATGTCGGCATCAGCATTGACGGCAACAAGGAGATAAATGACCGCTTCCGGGGTGTGGACGGCGCATTTGATGCCGCCATGAAGGGCATTGAAAACTGTCAGGCGGAAGGCCTGAAGGTTGGGCTGCGCTTTACCATCAATAAATTCAATGCCGAAGAGATTCCGTATCTGTTTGACCTGCTCGAAGAGCGCGAAGTCCCCCGGATCTGTTTTTATCACCTGGTGTATGCGGGACGCGGCTCCTCTCTTGTAAACGACGACCTCTCCCATGAAGAGACGAGGAGTGCGGTGGACACCATCATCGACCGCACCAGGCAGCTCCATGACCGTGGAAAACCCAAAGAGGTCCTGACCGTGGACAACCATGCGGACGGGCCTTATCTGTATCTGCGACTCCTCCGGGAGAATCCGGACCGCGCGGAAAAGGTCCTGGAATTGCTGAGAATGAACGAAGGAAACAACTCCGGCCGCGGAATCGGATGCATCTCATGGGATGGTGAGGTCCATGCCGATCAGTTCTGGCGCCACAAAAGTTTCGGCAACATCCGGAACCGCCCGTTCTCCGAAATCTGGACCGACATGTCGGATCCCCTGATGCACAAGCTCAAAAACAAAAAGGCATACGTCACGGGGCGCTGCGCAGAATGCCGCTGGCTCGATATCTGCGGCGGCAACTTCCGGGTCCGGGCCGAGGCCGTAACCGGGGATATCTGGGCACCGGATCCGGCCTGTTATCTTACGGATAAAGAAATCGGCATCAGCTGAAGGGAGAAATCTCCATGCTCTTTCCCGAATACCGCGCCCGGCGAATGCGGCAGACTCCTGCATTCCGTCGCATGGTGCGAGAAACCACGCTTTCCGCGGATGACCTGATTCTGCCGCTTTTTGCTATAGGCGGAAAAGATGTAAAGAACCCGGTTCCTTCGATGCCGGGGCATTTCCAACTCTCCATCGACAACCTTGCAGAGGAGGCCCGAAACGCCTTTGACCTGGGCATCCCGGCTGTGATGCTCTTTGGGGTTCCGGAAAAAAAAGACCCTCTGGCCACCCAGGCCTATGCCAAAGACGGCATCGTTCAACGGGCCATCCGGGAGATCAAGGAAAAGCTGCCGGAATTGGCGGTAATAAGCGATGTTTGTCTGTGCCAGTATACAGACCACGGGCATTGCGGCGTAGTGGAGAAAGGGGTCATCGACAATGATGCCACCCTTGATCTCCTGGCGCGCACGGCCGTCTCTCATGCCCGGGCCGGCGTGGACATGGTGGCCCCCTCGGACATGATGGACGGCAGAGTCTCCGCCATCCGGGACGCGCTTGATGAAAAGGACTACAGCCATGTACCGATCATGAGCTATGCGGCCAAATACTGCTCCGCCTACTACGGCCCCTTCCGGGATGCCGCCCACTCAGCCCCGCAGTTCGGGGACCGCCGGACCTATCAGATGGATCCGGCCAACGCCCTGGAGGCGATCCGGGAAGTGACAATGGATGTGGAGGAAGGCGCCGACATTATCATGGTAAAGCCCGCCCTGCCCTATCTCGACATCATCTACCGGGTACGCGAGGAAGTGGACCTGCCGGTAGCAGCTTACAACGTATCCGGCGAATACGCGATGATCAAGGCGGGAGAACAGATGGGATGGATTGACGGCCCCCAGGTGATGATGGAGACACTCACCGGCATCAAGCGGGCCGGAGCGGACACAATCCTCACCTATTTCGCAAAGGAGGCAGCGGCGCTGATGGCCTCTTAGAAGCCCGGGGATGCCCATCTGTATTTTATGGAAAGGAACCCATCCGCATCCGAAAAAAGACCAGGGAGGGACAATTGAGCCCGGATCCGACAACACCTGACGAAGCCGCGGCAGGACCTGCCCAGAAGAATGCAGACCTGCGGCTTGTGGCTTGGGAGGTTACCCGCAACTGCAACCTAAACTGCGCCCACTGCCGGGCATCTGCCACGAACCAGGACTATGCCGGCGAGTTGGACACGAAGGCCTGTTTCCGGCTGCTCGACCAGATCGCAGAGGTGGGCCGGCCCATCGTCATTCTGACCGGGGGCGAACCCCTGATGCGGACTGACATTTTTGAGCTGGCGGAATACGGCACGGGAAAAGGACTCCGCATGGTCATGGCACCGAATGGAACCCTGATTACAGCGGATGTGGCGAGGCGGATGGTCGCCTCCGGGATCCAGCGGATCAGTGTAAGCCTTGATGGCGCCACAAAAGAATGTCATGACGGCTTCCGGGGCGTTGAGGGGGCGTTTGACGGGGCGCTTCGCGGAATAGAAGCCGCCAGATCCGAGGGCGTTGCCTTCCAGATCAACACCACGATCAGCAGATACAACTACGAGCAGATCCCGCAGATTCTGCATCTCGCGGAGACCCTGGGCGCCGTGGCCCTGCATATTTTCCTTCTTGTCCCCACGGGACGGGGCAAATACATCGTGGACCAGGCCATCACCGCTGAAGAATATGAAAACACCCTGAACTGGTTCTATGACCAGAAAAAGCGCACCAGCCTCCAGCTCAAAGCCACCTGCGCCCCGCACTACTACCGGATCCTGCGCCAGCGGGCCCATCAGGAGGGCCGCTCCGTTACCTACCAAAGCCACGGCCTGGACGCCGTAACCCGCGGCTGTCTGGGCGGAACCTCCTTCTGCTTTATCTCCCATACGGGCATTGTTCAGCCCTGTGGTTTTCTGGACCTGGCCTGCGGAGACGTTACAAAAGCCTCGTTTGCCGACATTTGGCGGGATTCCGAAATTTTTCACAATCTCCGGGATTTCTCCAAACTCAAGGGCAAATGCGGAGCCTGCGAATACAAGGCGGTCTGCGGAGGCTGCCGGGCAAGGGCCTATGAGGCCACCGGCGACTATCTGGCAGAGGAACCGCTGTGCATGTATCAGCCGGGACACAAACTGAAAGCCAAAGCCAAACATGGATAAAACGAGAGTGCACACATGGATGTACGGCAGATTCTGATCCCGAGAATGGCAAACTTTGCCTATATCGTGGCCGACGAAACCTCCCGCAAAGCAGCGGTCATCGACCCCTCCTTTGAGCCGGAAAAAATACTGGATGAGGCCGGAAGAGCCGGCTACAGCATCACTCATGTCATCAACACCCATGCCCACTCCGATCATATATCCGGCAATGCGGAGCTCCTGGAGGCCACCGGCGCCGAACTCTGCGTCCACGAGGCCGATGCCGAGCAGTTGACAAAGCTTCTGAACCGGGCCCTTTCCCGCGTCATGGGCGGAAGAGGATCCCCGGGTCCAGGCCGCATGCTAAAGGATGGAGACACAATCCCCATAGGGGACACAACGCTTTCCGTGATTCACACCCCCGGGCATAGCCCGGGCTCGATCTGTCTTTACGCGCCGGGCCACCTGTTTACCGGCGATACCCTTTTTATCGGGGCCGTGGGGCGTACGGACCTGGCCGGAAGCTCCTCGGACCAGCTTCTGGCCTCCATTCACGAGAAGCTCTACACCCTGCCGCCCGAGACCAGGGTATGGCCCGGCCACGACTACGGCGACACCCCGAGTTCCACTATAGCGGCGGAAAAACAAAACAATCCTTTCACCTGATCCGGCTGCATGGCCAGGCGGCTCCGGCATGCGCGTTGCCGGGATTGCCCCAGCAGCCGCCGGCACAGCCCCGAAAACATGAGGCAGCAGTGCAGGCCGAATCCCTGACAACAGCGCAGCTTGCCGGTCAGCGGCTGATGGCCGGATTTTTTGGCGCCGAGGCGAGCGAGGACCTCAAATACCTGATCTGCTCGCTGAAGGTGGGCGGTGTGATCCTGTTTTCCCGAAACATCGGTTCACCCTCCCAGTTGCAGAGTCTGTGCCGCTTTATTCAGGAATATGCCCGCTCCTGCGGCCAGCCCCCGCTTTTTATTGCCATTGATCAGGAAGGGGGCGTGGTCTCCCGGCTGCCCTCGCCTTTTACCCCATTCCCCGGCAATCCCTCCGTCCGGACAGAGGCGCAAGCGCGCGCATTCGGCGATATTACGGGAAGCGAGCTGAGCTGGGCCGGCATTAACATGAATATGGCACCGGTCCTGGATGTAGCCCCCCCTGATTTTGCCAGCATCATGGCAGACCGGATGTTCGGGCGGGATCCGGAGCATGTGGCCCGAATGGGAGGCCTTGTTATCCGGCACCTGCAAAGCCAGGGAATAATGGCTGTTGCCAAGCATTTCCCGGGAATCGGCAGAACGAGCCGCGACTCGCACCATGAACTGCCCGATCTTGAGCTCTCCCTGCAGGAGATGGAGACATTTGATCTACCCCCTTTTCGGGCCGCAATCCGGGCTGCGGCAGCAGCCGTGATGCTCTCCCATATCCGCTGCACCCGCATCGATCCGGATTGGCCGGCCAGTTTGTCCGCAGAGATCTGCGGAAATCTGCTTCGCCGGAAAATGGGCTATTCCGGGCTTGTATTGACAGATGACCTGGATATGGGCGCAATATCCCGGCACTATGACATCGATACCATCGTTTCCCGGCTGTTTGCCGCAACAGCGGATATTGCCCTGATCTGCCATACAGGATCCACGATTGAAGCTGCTGCTGCAAAAATGCAGCAGCTTATAGAAAGCGACCCCCGGCTGCGGACAGAAGCGCTTTGTTCTGCAAACCGGATTGCCAAACTCAAAAATGCCTATATCCGGCAGCCGGCATAACCCCCGCGGCGGCTGCCACGGGGATAGCGGCAAACCGGAACAGAGGTGGCTATGAACCGTAAGGAAATGCTCTCCCGAATGAAACACGCCCAAGGTCCCTGGGATCTTATTGTCATCGGCGGCGGGGCCACCGGCCTTGCAACCGCCATTGAATCCGCCTCGCGCGGCTATCAAACCCTGCTGCTGGAACAGGACGATTTTGCCCAGGCCACCTCCAGTCGCAGCACAAAACTTATCCATGGCGGGGTGCGGTACCTGCAGCAGGGCAACATTACCCTGGTACTCGAGGCCTTGAAAGAAAGGGGCCTTCTGCGCAAAAACGCCCCTCATCTTGTCCATAACCTGCGCTTCGTGGTTCCCAACTATGACTGGTGGGAGGGACCGTTTTACGGAATCGGCCTCAAGCTCTACGACATGCTCGCGGGCAAACACGGCTTCGGCCATTCCCGGCTTCTGTCCAAGGAAAAAACCCTGGAATATCTGCCCACAATCGAAACCAAGGGGCTGCGGGGCGGAGTGATCTATTATGACGGGCAATTCGATGATGCCCGCCTGGCTGTCAACATGGCCCAAACCGCTTATGAGCAGTCGGCCTCGCTTATCAACTACATGGAAGTAACCGGGCTGCGAAAGGAACATGGCATTGTCTGCGGCGTTATGGCCAGAGACCGGGAAGACGGGGATGAGTACGAAATCGCTTCCAGAGGGGTGATAAACGCTACAGGGGTGTTCGCCGACACCGTAACCCGAATGGACGACCCGGATACCGAAAAAATGATTCTCCCCAGCCAGGGCGTGCACCTGGTTTTCGACCACTCCTTTTTGCCCGGAGAAAGTGCGATTATGGTGCCCCATACCGCTGACGGGCGGGTTCTTTTCGCGACCCCCTGGCACGGCCGCGTTGTGGTAGGGACCACAGACATACCGGTAGAAAAAATCTCCCGTGAGCCCCGGCCCATGGCAGAAGAAATCGATTTTCTGCTTACCCACGCTGCCAGATACCTGAACAAGGATCCGGGGCCGGCCGATATCCTGAGCATGTTTGCAGGCCTCCGCCCCCTGGTCAGTCAGGGTTCCGAAGATGGATCAGCCGCGGTATCCCGGGATCACACAATCCACATCTCCCGCTCCGGGCTGGTTACCATTGCCGGCGGCAAATGGACCACATGTCGCAAAATGGCCGCAGACACCATCGACCAGGCGGCTACTGTAGCCCAGCTCCGGGAATCTCCCTCGGTCTCCGCAGACCTGCATATTCACGGCTATCACAAAAACCTGGAGCAATACGGGGAACTGGGCATATACGGGGCAGATGCCCAGCCCATCATGGACCTCATGCATGAAAATCCCGCTTACGCACAACGGCTCCATGAAAACCTTGCCACCGTCGGGGCGGAAGTAATATGGGCCGCCCGCCATGAAATGGCGAGAACTGTTGAGGATTTTCTCTCCCGGCGCACGCGCGCACTCCTGCTCGACGCCAGGGCCAGCATGGAAATGGCGCCGACAGTTGCCGCACTCCTTGCAGAGGAACTGGGAAAGGATGAAACCTGGCAGCAGCAACAGGTGCGGGAGTTTTGCGAACTCGCCGGCACCTACCTGCCCCGGCGGCAGAGCTGATTATCCGGCTTCCGTACCTGTCGCGCGCAGACGCCCTACAAGGAACCCGTCTATCATCAGGCTGATAAAATGATGGGCCACGCATACCAGCAGCGCAAGACCATACTGCGGAAACAGGGTTACCTGTAGAATGACAGACAGTGGGAGGGTTTTCTGAACGCCCATGAACAAAATGCTCTCCCGCCTGCCTGCAGGAACGGCCAAAAAGCGCAGACTGCACCATGCAGCAGCCAGAAGTGCCAGATGAAATCCGGAGACCGCCAGCAAAATCAGCAGCAGGTCGCCGCCTGCCTGCAGCAGCACCGATTTGGACTGGGAAATCCCCATCCACACAATGCAGAGAATAAGCAGTTGATTGGCGATCTGGAGCCGGCTGCTCACGGCTAGCACGAGAGACCGCAACAGGGTCCGCATATAAAGGCCGGCGACCAGGGGGAGAACCACGAAAATGCCGATTTTTGTCATAACCGCCGCCTTGTCAATGACAACCGCTGTTTCGTTGCCCGCTATGGAGAGAAGCAGCGGCAGCGTCAGCGGGATGGTGAACACGGCAAGCAGATTGGCGGTTACCGTGATCACCAGGGCATGCGCCATGCGCCCGCCTGCAGCACCGGTCATAACCACGCCGGAACTCATGGTGGTGGGCATAACGGCAACAAGGAAGAGCCCGATCTTAATGCCCGGCGCAACGGGCAGCACCCCCGGCACGCAGCTGATCAGGGGAGCTGCGCAGAATATGAGCAAAAGGGCGAAAACCGTTCCCCGGATATCTGTAAGCCCCGCACGGATATGGGCTGTATCGAGCATCATTCCGGAGAAAAGGAACACGAGACAGATCACAATATCCGGCCCGTGTTGGGCCTTGCTCCATTTTCCAGCGTCTGCGAGCAGGTTGCTCACGTCCGCCAGAGTCAATGCGGACACCAGGGCAAGGCCGATTAAAAACCAGTACTTTTTGATCAGATCCAAGAATGCAGTCCCCATAAACCTTTTTGCCGCGCCATCCGGGGAGGTTCGGGTCCCGGGGCGGGCCTGACAATTTTTTATTGCGAAGCGCACAGAAATCAGGTTAAAAATATAAAATTTGCGTATAGCAGTTCCAAAAACACAAATCCACTATGATTTAACACACGCGAACATGCTTTCATCCTTTCCGGACAGAGCCTGCAAGTCCAGTATATGCATTTAAAAAGACTTGAAATCTGCGGATTCAAAACCTTTCCCGACAAATCGGTGATTGCGTTTCCGCCGGGAATATCCGCCGTGGTCGGCCCCAACGGCTGCGGCAAAAGCAATATTTTCGACGCCATTAAATGGGTCATGGGCGAGCAGAGCACCAAACAGCTGCGCGGCAAATCCATGGGGGATGTGATTTTTGCCGGAACCCAGAAACGCGCCCCCGTCAATATGGCGGAGGTTTCTTTGGTGCTGGCAAACGACGGGGCCGAGGGGGTCCCGGACGCGCCCCCCTATTCGGAAATCATGATCACCCGGCGCCTCTACCGCTCCGGGGAAAGCGCCTACCTGCTCAACAAGCAGCCCTGTCGCTTAAAAGACATCCACAACCTCTTCCTCGGCGCCGGCATGGGCTCCAGATCCTGCGCCATCGTGCAGCAGGGCAACATCGGTGCCATAACCGAGGCCTCGCCGGAAGAAAGGCGGAGTTTTATCGAGGAGGCTGCCGGGGTGATGCGCTATAAAACCCGCAAGAAGGAAGCTCTGGCAAAGGTGGAGGAAACCCGCAGGAACCTGGAGCGCGTTGACGACATCGTTGAAGAGATTGAGCAGCACCTCTCTGAGCTTTCGGAGCAGGCCGAGACTGCAAGAGCCTACCACCGTCTGCAGAAGCGGATAAAAGAGGCGGACACCCAGGTGGCTGTCTATTACTACAGCAAATACAGCACGGAAATCGCTTCTGTAGAGGCCCGGCTAAAGGAGCTGGCGGAAAAAGACGCCGATCATACAGAAAGCCTTGAGGAACTCAATGCAAGACTGGAAAAGATGCGTGCGGAAACCGCCAGTCAGGAACAGAAGGTTTCCGCAATGCGCGAGGAGCTTGCGGAGAAACAGAGAAAACGCGATCGTGTGGAGGCCGACCTGGAGCACCGGCGCCAGGAAAGAGACCGCTTGAAAAGCGAAATCAAAGAGCTCGAGGCCTCGCACAAGGATCTGCTCGAAAAAAAGGAAAAACTGGAAGCAGAAATTACAGAGGAAGCGGAAAATGAAGACCAGTTGGCCGCGGCTATTGAATCCGTGGAATCCTCCCTCTCGCAGGAAAGAGAGAAAAGCAGGGATGTAAGAGAGCAGATGGAAAGCTGCCAGAGCCGCCTTGAAGAAGAGCAGGAGCGGGTCATGGAGCTTTCCACCCGCAAGGCCAGATATCAAAACATCTCCCAGAACGCCAGGGCCAACAAGGCCAACCTGAAAAAACGCCTCAAACGTCTGGACTCTGAAGAAGCCGAGGCACTGGAGACCGTCCAGGACCTGACCCGCAAGGAAGCCGAAGAGAACGAGCGCCTGGAGAGCCTTAGCGCCAAGCGGGAAGAGCTTCGGGAAAAAGCGGCAAAAGCCCGCCAGAGTCTCTCGGAAAAAAACAGCAGCCTCAGCCTGCAGGTAAAAACCGTCAACTCGCTGACAGGGGAGCGTAGCAAGCTTCGTTCCAGACTGTCGGCTTTGAAAAAAATGGAAGCCAATTACGATTGGTACAGGGACGGGGTAAAACGCATACTCAAGAATCCGGAGGCCGTCTGCCCCCCTTCCGAAACCGGAGAGCCGTCCATATGGGGGGCTGTTGCCGAATTCGTGACTCCTGAGCCGGGATTTGAACTGGCTCTTGAGGCCTGCCTCGGAGAAGCCCTGCAATATATCCTGGTATCGGACCAACATGCCGGGCTGGCCTGCATTGCATATCTGGAGCAAAGCCAGGCCGGCCGGTGCGGATTCTTCCCCCTCGATCAGACGCAAAACGATTCCGCTTCCGGGCAAACGGAGCAGAAAGGACAAGCGGACAGCCTGTTCGGACATCTCCATATACAGGCCGGTTTTGCCTCCGCCATTGAATCGTTGATTGGAGAGGCATTTGTAGCAGAAACCATACAAAGCGCGGCAGAGATAAAAAAATCCTTCCCCCGGGCCGCCGTTGTGACCAAAAACGGGCATCTGCTGAAAGCCGACGGCACAATGATCGGGGGCAGTGCAGACAAGTTGACCGGGATTTACGAAAAGAAGCATGAGATCAGTGAACTGGAAAAGGCCATCGCAGATCTCGACCAGCGCATCAGCGGGGAAGAGGAGTCCCAGAAGGCGCTGGAATCCGAAATCCGCTCCATTGATTCCGCGCTCCATGATATGAACAAGCAGACGAGTGCCGTAGACAATGACATCGTCCAGCTGGAAAAGCAAATCTATAAGACCGGGGAAAAACTCAAAAACGCCAGGCGTCAGCATGAGATTGCATGCCTGGAGAAACAACGGCTGGAAGGGGAAAAGCAGGATGTGGAAAGCGAAATCCAGGAGCACGACAGCGCCCTGGAGGCCATTGAACAGGATATGGCAGCAGCCGAGGAAAGCGTCCAGCAGACAAAGGCGGAAATCGAGGAGCTTTCCCGAACGCTAAAATCCCGGGATCAAGAGGAAGTGGATTTGAAGCTGGAGAAAACCCGGCTCCAGGCAGAACTCGACAGCAGCCGGCAGACCCTGCGCAGGCTGCGCCGGTTCAGCGACGAGGGGAACACCCGGATAGAAGAGGCAGGCAGGGAAATCGAGGATAAAAAACAGCAGCAAAGCGAAGCCGAGCAAGCCGTGCAGTCCCTTGCAGCTGCCCTTACAAAGGAAACAGGGGATACGGACGCGCTTTCCAACTCCCTCGAGCAGGAGGAGGCCCGGCGCAAATCTCTCGCCAAAGAACTCAAAAACACGGACAGCTCTCTTGCCAAAACCCGCCAGCACATTTCCGCGAACCAGGAAGCAAGACACAAGCTGGAACTGGAACTCTCGCGGCTCAAGATCAACCAGGACAATATCGTCAATCGCTTCCTGGAAAGCTATAACGACTCCTTTACCACCTACCTGGAAAGCTATCAGCCTGCAGTTGCCGCAGCGGAATTTTCCATCGAGGCCGCTGAGTCGGAACGAACCGAATGCAAAAACGCTCTCACTGCCCTTGGCGAGGTTAACCTTTCTGCAATAGATGCTTATGAAGCGCAGAAAAAGCGCTATGATTTCTATATCGAGCAGCGAAAGGACCTGACCGGCGCCCTCTCCGACCTGGAAGACGGTATTGCCCGCATCAACAGCATTACCCGAAAACTCTTCACCGAAACATTCACCGCCGTTAACGAAAAATTTCAGGAACTGTTTCCCCGGCTGTTCGAAGGCGGCAAGGCATGGCTGGAGCTTACCCAGCCGGGCTCCCCCCTTGATACAGGCGTGGAGCTCATGATTCAGCCGCCGGGCAAAAAGCTAAGCCGCCTCTCCCTTCTATCCGGCGGGGAGAAAGCCCTTTCCGCCATTGCCTTTATTTTCTCCATCTTCCTTATCAATCCCTCGTCCTACTGCCTGCTGGATGAAATCGATGCCCCGCTAGACGAGGCCAACATCTACAGGTTCAATGAGCTGCTCAAAATCATCGGGGAACAATCGCAGATCATCATGATTACGCATAACAAAAAGAGCATGGAATTCTCCGAAGCCCTCTACGGGGTCACCATGGGCGAGAGCGGTATTTCGAAACTCGTTTCCGTGGATGTGGATCGCATACTTACCGACAAGAACGGAGCCGCTGTACCGGCGCAAAATACGATGGAGCTGCAATGACTGCTTTTCTCTGGAACCTGGCAAACGCAGCGGCATTCCGATTTCTGCCGCTGTCCCTGGCCCTTCTGGCTGTTCTCGTGCTGCTGTTTGTCCTTGTGCGCATTCTGCGCAGGAGGCGTCTGAAAAAGACGGGCCCGGCGGCCGGCGGGGATAGGGGAAACGAGACCGCAGAAAGCTGCGAAATGGCGGAAGCCGTCCGGGAAGCCGAACAAGAGGAGGCCGGAGAACGGGTTCCGCCTTCACGGCCGAAGCGAGAAGAGCCTGCAAAGAAAGGAAAAAAGGGCGTTTTCCAGCGCCTGCAAAAAGGGCTGGCCAAAACCCGTCAATCCTTTGGCGGCCAGGTTGAAACCCTTTTTTCGGAAAACCGGAGCCTTGACGATGAGGCGCTCGAGCAGATCGAGGAGGCCCTGATAACGGCTGATGTGGGTGTTGACACAAGCATGGAACTGATCCGGCGGATATCCGGAGCCGGAGAGGTGAACGACATGGACTCCCTCAAGCAGGCCCTGAAAAAGGAAATGCACGCTTTGATGGATTTGAACACGGTCCCGCCGGCCGGGGATGCCAAGCCCCGGGTCATCATGATGGTGGGGGTCAACGGGGTCGGAAAAACAACGACGATCGGCAAGCTGGCCAGCCAATATCACCTTGAAGGCAAGAAAGTCATCCTCGGTGCAGCAGACACCTTCCGGGCGGCTGCTGTGGAACAGCTCGAAATATGGGCTGAAAGAGCCGGGGCGGATATTGTGAAACACCGCGATAAGGCGGATCCTGCGGCTGTAGCCTATGACGCGGTGGAAGCGGCCGCGGCAAGAAGTGCGGACACTGTCATCATTGATACCGCCGGCCGGCTCCATACACGGGTCAACCTGATGGAGCAGCTCAAAAAAATCAAGCGCACCATTTCCCGCAGAATGCCGGATGCCCCCCACGAGATCCTGCTTGTCGTGGATGCAACCACCGGACAGAATGCCGTCAATCAGGCGCAAATGTTCCACCAGGATCTGGGGATTACCGGCATCATTCTGACCAAGCTCGATGGAACGGCCAGAGGCGGAATCGTCCTTAGTATCAGCCACAGCCTGAATATACCCATCCGCTACATCGGTGTTGGCGAAGACATCAGCGATCTGCAGGAATTCAACCCGCAGCTTTTCGTGGATGCCCTGCTGGAATAACGGCAAACCCGGATAATCCTGAGGGCTTGCAGTTGCCTTTTCCCGTATGGAAAATCCATTCGGAGCGTTTTCCGGCTTTCCACCTCTTTTCCTGTGATCAGCTAACAATTCACAGGCTGGATCTCGAGGTAAACACCATGGCCGGGAAAATGCCATGATAATGGGGTTTTGAACTCATATGAATACAGCATCTTGATGCCCTGGGCAGGCAAAACGCAACAGGCAAGGGGTTTAACAGGTTTGCATAGAAAAAAAAATCGGAAAAATGGCATTTTATGTATTGACATGATTTCTGCCCTCCTATAAGGTTCCAAATAATCAGGGCTTTTTGAACCTTTAAACCAAAAAAGGGAGGGAACCATGACAAAAGCAGAGATCGTAGAAAAAATGGCCAAAGATGCCGGTATTTCCAAGGTTGCTGCGAGTGCGGCGTTGAATTCCTTTATGGACGGGGTTACCAAGGCGCTCAAGAAAAAAGACGGGAAAGTCACGCTGGTTGGTTTCGGCACATTTGCCAAGGTTCGGCGCAAAGCCCGTACCGGCCGTAATCCGCAGACCGGCGAACCTATCAAGATCAAGGCCAGGAACGTGGTAAAGTTCAAACCCGGCAAAATGCTGCGGGAATCGATCTAAAAAAGGCGCTGAAGCGGAAACTGTAAAGGCGATGACCATACGGTGCCGTCATCGCCTTTTGATTTCTGCCTTCTCCGAGACGCCGGTGTGCAGGAAAAAAGGCAGGTGTACGCTTAGGGCGTCTAGATTGTATAGCGGACGCTGAAGTCGGAGAACTCCCCGCCATAGGGTTCCTCCGCAACCTCCACGTTTTTCACGCTGGCAACCGGCGGCCCCTTTCGGCACCAATCAAGCATCTGATCCACCCTGGAGGCATCGCCCTCAATAAGGGCCTCCACATTGCCGTCGCTTTTGTTGCGGACCCAGCCGTAAACCCCTATCTTTGCTGCGGCTCGCGTGGTTTCCATGCGGAAATTGACACCCTGTACGCGGCCTTCAATGGTTGCCCGGACTCGTTTTTTTTCTGCCATAGTATCCCACCTTCCACAAAAAGTTTGCTCAGTCCACTTCCCAGCGCAATACTTCTGTACGAATTGTAAACAGGATTTGCGTGCCGTTCAACCGAGGCGAATACATTGGATTTTCGGGGTCCTGCAGAGCTTTATCCGGAATTTTCCGCCTCTTTCAGCATGGCCTGCAGCTGCTGTTCGGTTACAACCGTCAAACCCAGCCGCCGTGCCTTGTCCAGCTTGGATCCCGGGGTTTGGCCTGCAACCACGTAATCGGTTCTGCTGCTTACAGAACCCGTCACCCTGCCGCCGGCCGCCTCGATTTTCTGCCGGGCCTCATCCCGGCTCATGCTGTCCAGACCGCCGGTCAGGACAAAACTGCGGCCGGAGAGCGGTGCGTGCGAAGGTGCTTCCCCCTCTTTTCGGGCCGGCTCGATCTCCACGCCGCTGGCCAGGAGATCGGAGATCGTGGCCATGTTCTCCTGCCGGGCAAAAAAGGCCGCAATACTAGCCGCCACCACAGGCCCGATCCCGTCAATGGCCGCAAGCTCCTCCTCCCTGGCCTTGGATAATGCTTCTATGCTTGTATACCTGGCTGCCAGCAGCCCGGCCGTATGCTGTCCCACATGGCGAATGCCGATAGCGTACAAAAAGCGCGAAAAAGAGACCTTCCGACTGGCTGCTATGGCCTCTACCAGGTTCTGTGCGGATTTGTCGCCCATCCGGTCAAGCTTTTGCAGCTCCTCGCGGTGGAGCCGGAAAATATCCGCAAAAGAACGGACATGGCCTTTCTCCACCAGTTGATCGATAAGCTTGTCCCCGAGTCCGTCAATATCGAATGCAGCCTTGGAGGCAAAATGCTTGATATTGGCCTTTAGCTGAGCCGGGCAGGCCACATTGATGCAACGGGTGGCGGCCTCTTCCTCCCGCACCGCCCTTGCCCCACAAACCGGACATTTCTCCGGCATTACAAAAGGCTTCTCCGAACCGTCCCGCGCGGAGGCAATGACTTTAACCACCTCCGGAATCACATCGCCCGCCCGCTGAACAAATACCTGATCCCCGATGCGGACATCTTTTTTTCTGACCTCGTCCTCGTTGTGCAAAGATGCCCTGCTCACGGTAACCCCGCCGACATTGACCGGCTCCAGGCGGGCTACGGGGGTAAGCGCCCCGGTGCGTCCCACTTGTACATCAATGCCGAGAACCCGGGTGCGCTCCTGGAGCGCCTCGAATTTGACGGCCAGTGCCCAGCGGGGCCTTTTGGATGTGGTGCCGAGCTGCTGCTGCAGGGAAAATCGGTCCACCTTGACCACCATTCCGTCAATTTCATAATCCAGCTCCAGGCGCTTCTCCCGCAGCTCGCGGAAATACTCCAGAACCTGATTTAACTGGATGCGGCAACGAATCAGAGGATTTACCGGGAAGCCGTACTGCTCCAGCATTCGAAGGGCCTCTGCATGGGAATCCAGTGCGTAAAGGGCGGGTGCGTTGCCTATACCGTATACGTAGATATTCAGGGGCCTGCGGGCGGTAATCCGGCTGTCCAGCTGCCGAAGCGACCCGGCCGCTGCGTTTCTGGCATTGGCAAAAAGAGGCTGCTCATCGGCGAGGCGCTGCTCGTTTAATGCCTGAAAATTGGATTTGGTGATAAACACCTCGCCGCGGGCTTCGAGAACCTCGGGCGGGCTCTGTCCCTGCGGGGCATGTAACTGCAATGGCACAGCGGCGATAGTCTTGATATTCGGGGTGATGACTTCCCCTACCTCGCCGTCTCCCCTGGTGGAGGCCATGGACAAGCGGCCGTTTTCATAGACAAGCTCCACAGCAACGCCGTCCATCTTGGGCTCCGCCGTATAGACAATGGGCTCCGCATCCCCGAGACTGCGGCTGATACGTTGATCAAAGGCCGCGATTTCCTGCTCGGAGAACCCCTTGTCCAGGCTCAGCATCGGCAGGGAGTGGCTTACGGTGTCAAACTTGTCCAGCGGTGGGGATCCGACCCGGGCAGTGGGCGAATCCGGGACCGCAAGCTCGGGATAGGCCTGCTCAAGATCCAGGAGTTCCTGCATCATCCGGTCATACTCGGCATCCGAGATCTCCGGATCATCCAGCACAAAATAGCGATAATTGTGCCTGTGCAGTTCATTGCGCAAAAATGCGGCCCGCTTTGCCGCCTTCTGTGTATCCCCTTCTGCCATCAGGCGCCGCCGTGCCGGCTAGCTGTTGGGGTCCACGAGCTTTGCCAGCTCGTCTTTGACTTCGTCAATGACATCATAGAGAAATAAAACATCCTCCATGCTGAGCCGCCCCGCCTTTGCCGGACGCCTCTGGGAGCCGTCCTTTTTCATCAGGATCCGGGGGCCGATCTGGAGCTTGGGCTCTCCCTCGGCATACTGATTGATGGATATATGCAGTCCGGTGTCCTCGCAGACCCATTCCTTCAGCATTTTGTCCTTTTCCGGGTCATAGCCGGCCATAAATGTATTCCTCCGTTTGACGGCCTTGTAAACGGCTGTTCCTGCCGCCGTGCGGCATTTGTGCAATTAAGTGGAAATCCTTGAAAAATCGGCAAGCAGGGCAAAAAGCTTCGAAATCTGCCCCAGAAGAGCCAGGCGATTTTGGCGCAGCCGCTCATCGTCTGTCATTACCAGCACATCCTCAAAGAAGCGGTCCACGGATTTCCGCAATTCCGCCACTGCAGCGAAGCCCTGATCGATCCGCCCTTCTGCGAGGCTCTCGCGGACTTGCCCGGCAATGGTGGAAAAATCGTCCAAAAGGGCGGCTTCGGCATCATGTTCAAACAGGGAGCGAACGACCTCTGTCTGCTGGGTATCCGCGGGATCCGCCTTGCGGATGATATTGACCACACGCTTGAATCCGACCGCCAGAGAATCAAACTCCGGCTCCGCTTTCAGGCTCTGCAGGGAACGGGCCTTGGCCGCCGCCACAGGCAGCGGGTCATTTTCGGATACCGCAAGAACAGCCGCTACAGCATCCCTGGAGATCCCTTCGGACTCGAGCAGGTTTGCCAGCCGCGTTGTCAAAAAGGCAGCGGCCTGGCTTTTTGCTTCCTCCTCGGAGACTGCGGCGGCAATGTCGCGGAAACTCGATATGCCGGCATCTACTAAGCCTGGAATGGAGAAGGGCAGCTGCCGGTCCAGAATAATCTGGATCAGACCAATGCCCTGACGCCGCAGCGCATACGGATCCGAGGCCCCCGTGGGCACAAGGCCGACCAGAAAGCACCCGCAAATGGAATCCATTTTATCGGCCACAGCAAGCAGTGCCCCTTCCCGGCTCTGCGGAAGAACGCCGCCGGAAACCGTCGGCCGGTAATGCTCCTCTATGGCATAAGCCACCGGATCCGCCTCCCCTGCCGCCCGGGCATAGATTCTTCCCATAACACCCTGGAGCCGGGGGAATTCATCCACCATCAAAGAAACCAGGTCGGCTTTGCTCAGCCAGGCCGCGCGTTCCAGATTTTGCGCGGCTTCACCGTCAAGCTGCTGCTCGCGGGCCAGCCGGCCGGCAACCGTTCTGATGCGGCATACCTTGGCATATACGGATCCAAGCTCCGCCTGAAACAAAACCCCCTGCAATTTTTCCACCATTTCATCAAGAGAGGTTTTCCGGTCCGTCTGGTAAAAAAAACGCGCGTCCTCCAGACGGGCCTGCAGAACCCGCTCATGGCCGCGTTTCACCAAGTCCATGTCCCTGGCGGGGGTGTTGTTGACAGCCAAAAAATACGGCATTACCTGATGCTCGGCATCAACAACGGCAAAATAGCGTTGATGCTCGCGCATAGCGGTGATCAGAACCTCCCTGGGGATTTCGAGGAAGCGCCTGTCAAAACTGCCGAGTACCGTTGCCGGATACTCCACCAGGTGCGTGACCGTCTCCACCAGTTCGGAATCGGGGAGCACCCTGCCCTGAACGCTTTGCACGGCCTCCTCCATCTGCTCCAGCATCCGGGCCTTTCGCTTTTCCGGATCAGCCACCACCCAGGCGGGAAGCAGGGCCTCGGGATAATCCCCTGCTGTCTCCAGCCGGATTTTTCTGGGATGCAAAAAACGGTGGCCGAAACTGAAGCGGCTGCTTTTGACATCCCCCAGGGTAAAGCTGATTACCTGGGTATCCAGAAGGGCAGTCAGGGAATGGACAGGACGGGCAAAATAGATGGAAAGATCAGCCCAGCGCATGGTCTTGGGAAAAGGTATAGCCAGAATAATGCCGGCGAGTGCGTCCTTGAGAATGGTCCGCGTGGCACGGCCGGGGTCGGTCTTGCGCAATGCCGCGTATCTGCCTTTTTCCGTCTCGACCACGGTCAGCGCTTCCGGAGAGACCTGATTTTTTTCCGCAAACTTCCTGGCGGCCACTGTGGGGCGGCCCTCCGCGTCAAATGCGATCCGCTCCGGCGGACCGGTTTGCTCGAGCGTCTGCGGATCCTGCCGCCAGGCCACATCCTCAATCATCACGGCAAGACGCCGCGGTGTGCCAAAAACCCGCGCCGGGCCATGGCGAATCCGGTGCTGCTCCAAATGGGCCTGGAGGTTACCGGCAAATGCCTCCAAAGCCGGCTTCATATAGCCGGCCGGAATTTCCTCTGTTCCGATTTCAACCAGCAGTCGGGCCATCGCTACCTCTACAATTATCCGGAAAGGACCAACACGGATCCCCGTGGAGTTACTGTTTGTTCAGCAGGGGGTGTCCCATCTCTTCGCGCTGACGAATATAGGTTTCCGCACACCGTCTGGCAAGATGGCGGATCCGGGCAATATAACCGGTCCGCTCCGTTACACTGATCGCACCCCTGGCATCGAGAAGGTTGAACACGTGGGAGCATTTCAGACAGTACTCATAGGCCGGCAAAACAAGATCTTCTTCTATAATGCGCAGCGATTCCGCCTCGAACCGGGAAAAATTCTCAAAAAGCATCTCCACATCCGCGCTTTCAAAGTTATACCGGCTCTGCTCCACCTCCTGTCTGTGGTGAATATCCCCATAAGTCAAATAGTCATTCCACTCCAGATCAAACACATTGTCCACCCCCTGCAGATACATGCAGATGCGTTCCAGGCCGTAGGTAATTTCCACAGAAACCGGATGCACCTCGATGCTGCCGGCAATCTGAAAATACGTGAACTGGCTGATTTCCATCCCGTCCAGCCATACCTCCCAGCCAAGACCCGCCGCTCCGAGCGTCGGTGATTCCCAGTCATCCTCGATAAAACGGATGTCGTGATCAAGCGCATCGATACCAAGCGCTTTCAGGCTTTGCAGATACTGGGTCTGCACATCCTTTGGCGAGGGCTTCAAAATCACCTGATACTGGTAGTAATGCTGCAGGCGATAGGGATTTTCCCCGTACCTGCCGTCCGTCGGCCTCCTCGAGGGCTGGACGTAGGCCACGTTCCATGGCTCCGGGCTCAAGGATTTGAGCAGGGTGGCCGGATGAAAGGTCCCTGCCCCCACCTCCAGATCATAGGGCTGGACCAGCACACAGCCCTTGCGCGCCCAGAACTTGTGCAGAGAGAGAATTACATCTTGAAACTTCATGCTCTATTTCCACCTGTCGGATCGATTTAGCGGATCGCCCCGCCGCCCCACTGCAAGCCCTGCCAGTCAATGCCTGCAGCAATAAGGCGGCTGCCGGCCCTCTCTTCTGTGATCCGCTGCCATTTCCGTTTCACTGCCCCGATAGCGGCGCTGTTGCCGACGGCCCAGACACAGCCTCCGCCTCCTGCACCACAGAAGCGGGCACCGCATCCCGTATCCCTGGCTGCTGAAACCAGCATCCGTCCGGTATCATCCAAAACATCCGGCGTCAGCTCGCAACGGATGTCGGTCTCCCGGTTCATCCAGCCGGCGGCCGCTTCGAAGTCAGAAATCCGCAACGCGCCGGCAAACCCCTGTGTGCATTCCAGGATCTCCATCCACTGCCTGTAATGCCGGCCGGATAGGAACTGTCGGATCCAGCGGCCGTTAATATTTTTTGATTCATGCGGTACTCCGCAATAAGCCAGAAGAAAGGATTTGTCAAGGCTTGAGTGGCTTTCCTGCCGGCATAGAGCCTCTTTTTGAACCCCGCAGTCACAGTCCGGACCCTTCCAATGCCAGGCATGGACCCCGCCGTAAACAGCGGCCAGCTGATCCTGCATCCCGCAGGGAGCTGCGGCGGTTCCCTCCTCGATACCGTGGGCAAGCCGGGCGATCTGCTGCCGGGAAAGGGGCTCTCGCCCAAGGCGTTCCAAAAGCATTTGATACGCCCCGATCGCAGCCACAGCGGCGACTGAAGAACCTCCGAGGGCGCTTTTCACCGGCGCCGGCGAATCAATCCGCATATGGATGCCGTCAATCTGAAAATAGGCGCCAATCGCCAGCATCAGGCCCAGGGGATGCTCCAGGGGTATTTCGTCCATCCGGAATGCAGCGCTTTCAAAACCGCTGGAGGAAACCTTGACGGCCCCGCTTTGATAGGGCAGAAGCCGGACGGTCGTCCGCAGATTAAGAGCAAAATTCACGGTGCAGGGCCCGAGACTGGCCAGCGGGTAGTAGAAGGAACGGATGTCCAGTGTGCCCCCCATGTCCACGCGGCATGGAGCCGAGGCCTTTATGGTCTCTGAGGCAAGTATATCCGGAATGGAGGCTGCCATTTTCACCTACCGGGCAAATGAGCGTATGTGATGCAGAAATTTCAAGCTTCTCGGCTCTCTACCCAAATGATAGGGGACAAACGCCTCCAGAAAAGAAAGGCTCTCCCGGAGCGCCGGCTCCGAAAATTTCAACCGCTCCACTTTGCGAAGACGGCTGGACTGCAGCCACAGGAGCTGCTTAACTGTTCCACGGGACAGGGAAATCGGCAGCCTCCGGCTTGTCGTACACTGTTGGCATACCAGCCCGCCTTTTGCAAGATCAAAGCCGCACCGATCTCCCGGCATATCCTCCAAAAAAATGCCGCAGCGGCTGCACCGCTGCAGGTTCGGGCCAAGCCCGGAAAACTGCAGAAAATACAACTGAAAGACAATGCTTGCCGCCGCCGGCGAACGGCCCGAATCCAGCGCATCCAGGCTGAATCGGAGGAGATGGTAGATGTTTTCCTGGGCCCTGCCCTCCTCCAGCCATGCGAGCACCAGCTCAGACCAATAGCTGGCATAGGCTGTACGCTGAAGATCCCCCCGGATGCCCGCGAAAGGGTTTTTTACCCAGGCCTCCTGCAGTACCGGCAATCCGCCTTTTTCCGGGACCGATCCGACAGCCCCGATTTCCGAAAACAACTCCAGTGTGCCGCAAAACCGTTTGCGGCTTTTCCGGGCATATTTGGCAATCATGGAAATCCTGCCGAAGGCAAGCGTAAAGAGCGTCAGGATCAGGTCATATTCGCTGTATGCAATGCGGCGCAGAAGGATGGCGGAAGTGGAGGGCAGCGGATACATGAGCTATAAACCCAGAAAAAACGATGCCAGCTGAAAGTAGAAGAAAACGCTCAATATGTCTATGGAGGTGGTAACAAAGGGGCCGGTGGCCACCGCCGGGTCAATGTCAAAGCGCACAAAGACCATGGGCAGAAGCGAACCCACAAGGGCGGCTATGGACATGGAAGAAGCCACCCCGCAACCGACCGAGATCGCCACGACGCCCGCCTCGTAGTGTATCTGTGCCAGAGCACTCAACAGCGCTCCGTATACCGTGCCCAGGATCAGGCCGATCAACAGTTCCTTGGATACCACGCGCCACAGGTGCCGGACATTGATCCGGCCCGTGGCAATACCGCGAACCACGATGGTGGAGGACTGAATGCCTATATTTCCCCCCATTCCCATGATCACCGGGATAAAAGCTGCCAGATAGGAAATGCTCCGGAGGCTTTCTTCGAAATGGCCGATAATGAAAACAGCCACAATGCCGCCCACAAAACTTGCAAACAGCCAGGGGAGGCGAATTCTTGTACTGCGCAGGACCGACTTGGTCTCAACAAACTCCTCGCCTGCACCGGCCATCTTCAGGATGTCCTCGGTGGCCTCCTGGCGAAAGACGTCAATGACGTCATCCACTGTAACAATTCCCACCATCTGCTGATTCTCGTCAACAACAGGAACAGCGAGAAAGTTATAGCGGGCGACAATCTGGGCCACATCCTCCTGGTCCATATCGGTTTTTACGGAGATGACATCGGTGGCCATAAAATTCTTCAGTGGCGTGTCCGGCGGCACCACCACCAGCTGACGAAGAGAGCAGACCCCGACCAGACGGTTTTCCTCGTTTACCACATAGATGTAGAAGGGCATTTCCACATCTTTATATTCCTGGGTCTGGAGCGATTCAATGACCTCCCTGGCGGTCATATTCTCATTGAGAGCGATAAAATCGGGGAGCATGATGGCCCCCGCAGTATCGTCCTCGTACTGGAGAAGGCCTTCCACCTCTTCGGAGCCCGCCTTCTTCATCCGCTCGATGACTTCATCGGATTTTTCCTGCGGGAGCAGGCGAAGGAGCGCACCGCCGTCGTCAGAGGGCATATATTCGAGAATGGCCACCAGTTCATCGACACTTAAGTCATCGATCAGGTTGAGGATGATATCCTCGTCCAGTTCACTGAGGATAATCCCCTTTTTTTCCTGATCATCGATCAGGTGAAACAGCTCCTTCTGATTGGAGGCGGAAAGCAGGGGAAAAAAGGTGGAGAGGTCTGCTGCATGGACCTTGCTGAGAATTTTTTTCAGCCGGGAGTAGGAGCCGCGACGCAGAAGCCGCCGGATGGTTTCCACCAGAATTTTATTGCGTTCGCTGAGCATCTTTGCCCTCTATCGATTGCCCCCCTGCAGCCCGGGGCAATTCCATGGCAACTACGTCCCCGCTTTTTCCGGGAATTTTAACGGGCGTGCCGTTTAACCGCATCTGCAGGCCGCCGGCGTTGCCGATGACCATGCTGTAATGCGAATCCGCTTCCAGCTCCACATGATCCTTGGGGCGCAACAGGTATTCCAGCGGTTCTTCGCCATCGATGTTGATTTTTATCCATGTCTTTTCGACGGCATCGATGACCAGAACCAGCTTCCCCCTGTCTGTCGCTCTCGGCGGCACAGGCCGGGCTTTGGGAGATGGGGCAGCAGCATCCATTTCCTGCACAGGGGCGGAGGCGGATTCGGAGGCGGATTCCAGGCCAGGGAGTCTGCTCCAGGAGTAGAAGCCAGCAATGGTCACCGCGCATATCCCGGCAAGCAACAAAAGGGCCAGAAACATCCGGCCAAGCACCCTCCCCCATCCGCTGCCCTTCTTTCCATAACCGCCGGAAGCGGCCTTGTAGGCCGTTCGACTGATTTCATAGCGATCTATAAGATCATCCGGATCAATTCCGATATAGTCAGCATATGCCCGCAGCATCCCCTTTACATAGATGGGATCCGGCAGCTCTTGATGATCTTCCGACTCGATCAGGGACAGCTTGTGCAGACTCACCTTCAGGGTTTCGGCTACCTGAGAGAGCCTGATCCCCTTTTGTTCCCGTATCGCCTTGATATAGCGACCGAAAGATATTGATACCTCCGGATTGAAGCGGTCTGCATTCAACTGGGGCCCCTGAAATGAGTACAATCATGAATTAAGCTGCGACCACCATATGGCATATATCAAAAAAACGCAATTCCTGGCGGCCTTTTTCAACGGATAATTTGAATATGGGCATCTTCCCGGAGATTGCTGATCCATTCCTGATATTTTTTATCAACCGCCTGCTCGTAGAGCCGCCTCCGGATTTTGCCGGATACGGATTCAAGGGGCTTGCCCTCGGACTCCACGATCTCTGCAAGATAAAAAATGTGCAGTCCCTGCCTGGTTTCGACAATACCGGAGAACTCCCCCGGTGCCAGCTTCCTGACCGCGGAGCGGATCTTTTTCTGCAGGTCCTCAAGAGAAAATGTCCCAAGATCGCCTCCTTTTTCGGCATTGCCGCTCTCCGAATAGTCCCGGGCCACCGCTTCGAATGCGCCTCCCTGCTCCAGGGCAGCCAGGGCCTCTTCCATTTCCTGCCGCATTTTTTTGCATGAGGCGGGATCCCGGCAGGGCTTGAAAATATTCTTCAGCCGGTATTCCGGATTTCCCTGGTATTTTTCCGGGTGATTATCGTAGTATTCTTTTATGTCCTCTTCGGTTATGATGATGCTGGACTTGACCTCGCGGTTGACCAGCCTTCCCTGCAATATCTGCCGGCGGACGTTCTGCCGGTAATCCACCATGCTCATGTCATTTAACCGCAGAGAACGCCTCAGATCCTGCTCTGTGTAGTAATTCGCCGATTTCACCCGTTCGATGGCCTCATCAATCTCTGCTTCGGAAACAGAGATCCCCCGCTTCTCAATCACCTGATCCGCCAGGGTCTGGTCAATCAAATGATTGAGAACCTTCTCGCGGTTTTTGTACAGAAGCTCTTTCTCCTTCTCCGAAGAATAGTTCTGATCACGGATCTTTTCGGCAATGGGCTGAAACTTCTCCCGCAGCTCCTGCAATCGAATGATGTCATTGTTTACGATCGCTACAATGCGGTCCACCGTTTCCGCGGCGGTTGCCGGCTCCGGGACGGGTGCTGCAAGCAGAAAAACCGCCAGTAGTACACCAGCTGCTGTTTTAAAGGGGAAAAATCGCATACGCCGGTCCTTCATCTTCATGGATAAGAAAATTTTTAATTATTAACATTCGTTGCGATCTCCATCAAGGTATTTTTCGCTTCCGCCATCAGCCGCAGGGGCCCGCTTGCCTGCATCTGAATCTTCAGGGTGTTCTCCGGGGTGAACAGGCAGCGCTCCGGCTGCTGGTCCACCAGATCCAAGACCCCCATGGGGTTTTTCTGATGCAGTTCGGAAAAGGAGAGCACCATCTCTGCCTCTTTGAGATCCAGGCGTTTGACCCCGGCCTTGATTGCGATAATGCGCAGCATGATCTTGATCAGCAGGTTCTGGCCGGGCTCGGGAAGCGGTCCGTAGCGGTCCTTGAGCTCGGCCTTGATGTCGGCAATCTCCTTTAATTCGCTCATACTGGACAACCGCCGGTATACGGAGAAGCGCTGATCGGGTTCCGGAATATAGGTTTCCGGAATATAGACCGACATGGGCACATGAATCTCCGGCTCCAGCTTCTCCACAACGGTTTCCCCCTTGATGCGCGAGACCGCATCCTCGAGGAGCTGCAAAAACATGTCATAGCCTACTGCCGCAATATGGCCGGACTGCTCCACACCAAGGGCGGCTCCTCCGCCCCGTATCTTGAGATCATTCATTGCGATCTGAAACCCGGCCCCCAGGTCGCTGTGCTCCATCAAAACCTTGAGCCGCTTTCTGGCATCACGGGTAAGAGCGGCCTCTTTCGGGACAAACAGGTACGCATAGGCCTGCTCATTGGAGCGGCCGATGCGACCGCGCAGCTGGTATATCTGGGCCAGTCCGAAACGCTCGGCCCGGTTGATGATCATGGTGTTGGCGTTGGGGATATCCAGGCCGGATTCGACGATCGTGGTGCAGACCAGCATATCGATTTCGCGGTTCATGAACTGGTACATGACCCGCTCCAGCTCCTCCTCCTCGAGCCTGCCGTGAGCCACGGCAAGCCGCACCTCCGGAACCTGATCCTGGAGATAGCTGGCCATATTCCAGATGGTGTTGATGTTGTTATGCACAAAAAAGATCTGGCCGCCGCGCTCGAGCTCCTTATTGACCGCCTCCGTAATAATCATGGGATCAAATTCGGAGATATAGGACATAATGGGACGGCGCAGTTCCGGCGGCGTCTGTATGACCGAGATGTCGCGCACGCCCATTAGCGACATATGAAGCGTCCGGGGAATAGGCGTGGCCGTCATGGACAACACATCCACGACAGTTCTCAACTGCTTCAGACTTTCTTTATGCTTGACGCCGAATCTCTGCTCCTCGTCAACGACGATCAGGCCCAGATCCTGAAACGCAACATCCTTCTGCAGCAGCCGGTGCGTGCCGATCACGACATCAGTCTCCCCCTTTTTTAGACGCTCCAGGATCATCTGCTGCTGCCGCCGGGACCGGAAACGGCTCAGACACTCGACATGAACCGGATAGCGGGCAAATCTCTCGGAAAACGTGACATAATGCTGCTCTGCCAGAAGCGTGGTAGGTACGAGAACCGCGGCCTGTTTTCCGTCATTGACGGTCTTAAAGACCGCGCGCAGGGCCACCTCGGTTTTGCCATAGCCCACATCTCCGCATATCAGCCGATCCATGGGCTTTTCCTGCTCCATATCCGTAATCACATCCTCAATGGCCTTGAGCTGATCCGCAGTTTCCTCAAAGGGAAAACCCGCCTCAAAATCCTTGTAATAGCTGTCCGGCGGGCTGAAGGCATAACCGCTGCTGCTTTTTCTGGCCGCGTAGAGCTCCAGGAGTTCATTGGCGATTTTCTCCACCGATTCCTTGGCTTTCTCGCGGCTCCGCTGCCAGGATTTGCCTCCGAGCTTGTCCAGGTCCGGCTCGATACCCTCAACTCCCATGTACTTCTGCACCATGTTCATGCGATCCACGGGCAGATAGAGCTTGTCTCCACCCTTATAGTGAAGCTTTAAGAAATCGCTTGTAACCCCCTCAATTGACAGCTTTACAAGACCTCGATACTTGCCGATCCCATGTTCTACATGCACAACCAGGTCGTCGGTATTTAACTCGCCAAAATCCAGAAGCTGCGTCTGCACCTGTGTTTTCGGCTTTTTGCGGGGACGGGATGACTTGCGACCGCCGAAAATTTCGGTTTCCGTAATGATGGCAAGAGATGCCGCAGGCCATACAAAACCGCTGGAGAGCTGTCCCTGACAGATCCAGGCCCTGCCCGGCCGAAGCCGTAACGGATTGGCGGCATCGGCAATCTCCGGCGCTATCCCGTATGGACTGAGAAGCTCCTGGATCCGCATGGCCTGGGAGCTTGTACTGCATACCAGGAGGGTGAGAAAGCCTGCGCGGCTGTGCTCCGCAATCCACTCAGCAAGCGGTGCCAGATAATCTTCGCCTATTTCCCCGCCCGCAATGCGATCGGCCACCTCCGAATTATCCCGGATTTCCAGGGATAAGTGCGAAGCCTGGGACAGGGCTGTGGATACCGGCAGGGAACGGAAAACCAGGCTGCTTTTGCCGGAAAGGCCGGCAGAGACATCCGACCATTTCTCATAGAGGTGCTCCGGATCAACACACAGCCGATTTTCACTGCTGGCCTGGAGATAATTCCGGACAGCCCGGTTCTCCGCCTGCTCTGCTTCTTTCTCGATTTCCGCGGCCTCGTCTTGAATCCAGATCATATCCGCGGGCGCATAGTCAAAAAGGGTGTCAAGTTCGGAATAAAGGAGCGGGAGCAGGCTCTCCAGCCCACTGAACACCCCCTCCTCGCGGAGCCGGGCAACAAAGCGTTCCACCTTCTCATCAGAGAGCCCCAGCTCGCTTCCATATCGCCGGGCCCGGCGGAGCACGTCATTGACCCCCTGTTTTGTCACAACGGCCTCCTTTGCCGGAAGAATCACCGCTTCATCCGTGCCGATTGTCTGCCGTTGGGTGGCAGGGGAAAAAAACCGGAGGGATTCTACTGTGTCGCCGAACAGCTCAATGCGCAGAGGCTCGGCATACATGGGAGAGAAGACGTCGATAATGCCGCCGCGTACCGAGTACTCTCCGGGCTCTTCCACAAGGCCGGTATGAACGAATCCTCCTGCGTGCAGGTGAGCGATAAAGTTGTCCCGGTCCAGATCCTCGTTGGCCATCACCAGTTCCGCGTAGCCATTGAGGATGGATTTGGGAACCAGCCGCTGCAGCAATGTCTCAACAGGAAGCACCATAATAAGGTTGCGGGCCGTGTTGGATGCCAGCCGGTATAAAAGACGAATGCGTCTGGCTGCGGTTTCACTGTGATAGGCGATCTGTTTAAAAGGCAAAATATTGTAGGGGGGGAAAACGGAAACCTCTATATCTGCATCCCCCAGGAAAAACTGCAGGTCTGCAGCCGCCTGTTCACACATCCTGTAATTGGGCAGCACCAGTGCAAGGGGCCGCTTCTGGCGCCGGGCTGTCTCGGCCGCCAGATACAGCCGATCGGTTCCAGCACCGGCCGTGCAGATCAATTGTCTGCCGGCTGCAATATCGTCCGTGACCGAGTGCAGAATATCAGTAATCGGGGTACGCTGCATATCTATTGCCATTTATCTGCCTCTATTGAACAATCTTGCCAATCTTTGCAATTTTTTGTAGACCTCCCCGGCATTGCTCCCGGCGTGCGCATGACCAAATCCATGCAATCAGCCTTTCGCAGTTACCGGTGATGTCCGGATGACAATGCAAAATTAGTAAAAGGGTATGCGCGGATACGGGACTTTCCCATCAGCCATCAGAAAACAGTCCGTAACGTCCGCAATCCGGCGCAAAGGTGTCATTCCGCAACTGTAAAATCGCTTGACGCTCTGTCAATAGCGTGTTAATTGGAAGCCAAGATTTTCAGCCGGATTTTCGCCGACGTAGCTCAGTTGGTAGAGCAGCTCACTCGTAATGAGCAGGCCAGCGGTTCAAGTCCGCTCGTCGGCTCCAGCAAAAGCCAGGGGATATCCGCAAGCGGAGTCCCCTTTTTAATGGAACAGAAACAACTTCTCAAGCAGAATCCATTTTTCCCCGCAGCCGCTGCCGCATTTCCCGGCAGTATCGTTCCAACCCTTTCGATAAATTGAAAAATTAACTTGACATCAAACTAAAGCAAATGTATTTTGAATAAAATTAATAACATTTACTTTTTCGAAGTATTTGCTATAAGAATCAGTGAGTTGAGCATTAACCGGAAAAGCCGGTGGACGTCCGGACATCCCAGCGCGCGGCCTTGTTAGACAACAGCAATCAGGAGGCATAATGGCACTGACAAAAAATAATATTGTGGAAAAAGTCAATGAGCTTGGTTTCACAAAGAAAAAATCGGTTGATATTGTGGAAAACCTTTTGGAAATCATCAAGCGCAGCCTTGAAAACGATGAGGACGTACTGGTATCCGGATTCGGCAAGTTCTGCGTGAAGAAAAAGTCCACCCGCCGCGGACGCAACCCGGCCACAGGCGATGATCTGCTGCTGGATGCCAGAAATGTGGTTACCTTCAAATGCTCCGGCAAGCTAAGAGAGACCATTAATAAACAATCCGGATAAATTGCCGGATTGTTGGATGCGGGTACAGGCAGGCAAACCGTTTATACTGCAAAAAGCCTTCGTTTCCAGCGAAGGCTTTTTTTATCATTCATTGATATTGTAGGTCTTGATTTTTTGCAGCAGAGAGGGATGGCTGATTTCCAAAAGCTTGGCGGCTCTGCTCCTGTTGCCCTCTGTAGCCTCAAGAGCCCGCTGGATCAGGTTCTGCTCCAGAACAGCCTTTGCCGATTTTAACGAGTAGCCCCGAAAAACCTCCTCTATCCGGGAACTGCCGGTTTGCTCTCCCAATTGAGGAGGCAGCAGATCCGCATCAATCACATCACCCTCGGACAGCACTACCGCCCGCTCAATGATGTTTTCCAACTCCCGCACATTTCCCGGCCAGTGATGCTGAAACAACAGCGTCATGGCAGCCGGGGAAATCGTATCCACCGGCTTATTGAATTTCTGGCTGTAGCGTTCGATAAAATGCTGACAAAGCAGAGGAATGTCCTCTGTGCGTTCGATGAGGGAAGGCAGGCGTATGGGCATGACATGCAAACGATAGAACAGATCTTCCCTGAACCTCCCGGCTGTCACCTCTGCGCCCAAGTCCTTGGAGGTTGCCGCGATGATGCGTACATCCACCTGTCTGGATCTGGTATCCCCCACAGGGCGGACCTGATTGTCCTGCAGTATCCGAAGCAGTTTCACCTGAAGCGAGAGCGGAAGATCGCCGACCTCGTCCAGAAAAATCGTTCCTCCGGAAGCGGCTTCAAACAAGCCCTTGGAATCTTTGTCAGCTCCGGTAAACGCCCCCTTTTTGTATCCAAACAGCTCGCTCTCCAGCAGGGTTTCCGGGATACCGCCGCAATTTACCGGAATCAGCCGGTTCGGTTGCCTTTGGCTGTTGTTGTGAATCCCCCTGGCCATCAATTCTTTGCCGGTGCCGCTTTCTCCGCTGATCAGCACCGTGGTTTCAAAATGCGCCACCTTTGCTGCCAGCTTGAACACATCCTGCATTGCCTTGCTGGAGCCGATCATTTCCCCGAAATTATCCTTGTTCTCAATGGCCCTGACCTGCTCGCGCAGTCTGGAGTTCTCAGTTTGCAGCCGCTGGCGCTCTTCGGCTTTCCGCAGCGTCAACAGGATTTCATCGGGTTTGAACGGCTTGGATATATAATCGTAGGCCCCGCATTTCATGGCTTCCACGGCGGTGTCAATTGTTCCGTAGGCAGACATCATAATGACATTGGTATGCTCCAGATACCGGCCGGCAGATTTGAGAAAGGCCATGCCGTCCATACCGGGCATCCGGATGTCGCAGAAAACAAACCCATAGCTGCTGCCCTCCAGCATCTCCAGTGCCTGCCCTCCCTCAGAGGCAGTGTCCACTACGTATCCGGATTCCCCGAGAAGGCTCTGGAGCATATGCCGCATGTTGGCCTCGTCATCGACCACGAGAATGCGGGTGGCAGAATTTTCATTCATCGCGGATTTCTTTTTGTCCCTCTTCTGACAGGCTGGTGCTGTGCCCGGAGATCTGTAAATAAATGGACATGGCAGTTCCCTCATGCAACCTGCTGTTGACCGTGATGGTGCCGCCGAACTGCTCTATGATCATGTAGCTCACGGATAAGCCGAGTCCGGTGCCCTTGCCGGGATCCTTTGTAGTATAGAACGGATCAAATATATTATCAATATCCTCTCCGGCAATGCCTGTGCCGTTATCGGCAACGGTGATTTCGATGCTTTTGCCCTGGTTGAGGGCCTGCGGGGAATCCGGGGCCAGATCCCTGGTCTCGAGACGGATCTCCCCGGTATCTGCATTGCCGGAAAGCATAACGGAATCCGCTGCATTGATCAAAAGGTTTATCAGTACCTGGCGAAGCTGCTGATAATCCGCATCCACCTGATCCTGCTCAGCGGCAAGGTGATAACGCAGTTCGATACGCTGCATCAGGGGCTGTTCTTCTAGCATCCGGCCCACGTCCCGGAGCAGATCATGGACGGATATGGCCTCCTGACGCCCGGGTGAGGCTCTGGAAAAATCCAGCAGTTGCCGGATAATATCGTTGATGCGGGTAATTTCCGACTCTGCCCGCGCGATATAATCCGTGTTCTTCTCGTCGGAGACCACAGCCTGCTGCCGTTTGAGAAGATTGAGATACCCCAGCACGATGCCTATGGGATTGCCGATTTCATGAGCAATGCCTGCAGACAGACGGCCCACCGAGGCAAGCTTTTCGGCCCGGATCATCTCCTGCTGCGTGTTTTTCAGATCATTGTGGGCAGTCTGCAGGGATTGAAGGGATTCTTGAATCTGCTCCTTGTCCGCCTCGATGCGCCGGGCCATTTGATGGATGGCATTGGAAAGGCGGCTGAGTTCATTGTTGGGCCGCTCCGGGTATTCCGGAAACTGATCACTGGAGCGAAGCTGTTCGGTAAGCCGGATAAAGCGATGTATCGGCCGAATAAGAATCCGGTGAAACCTGTACATAGCCAAAAAAAGGAGCAGAAAAAGGTTGGCGAGCCCGTAAAACAAAACCAGTGCCTGGGTACCCCGCAAGCGTTGATAGATGTCGTCCAGCCGGAGAAGCACTGTTGCTGCCCCGGTATTTGAATGCCGGGATAAAGGCCGGGAGATGGCGACATATTTGCTTTGCTTCCAGAAAACCCCCCATGTGGCTCCAAGGAACACATTGCGGGCCTGACCGCTTTTCATGGCCCTGCGGTTTGCCCTGCCCGGGTCAAAAGAAACCCCCGGCGGCAATTCCCCGAAAGTAAGGGCAGTGCCGCCAGCATACGTAAAGCAGCTGTAAAGCAGAAAAGGTCTATCAGCGGCAGCCTGAGAATCCGGGTGCGGAAAAGGGCCTCCCGCGGATATCCCGGAAGATTTGGCCTGCAAGCTGGCGGAAAAATTCGCCAGCAGCTCCCGGCCATACTGCAGCCGCTGTTGGACCAGGCTCTTTTCCACAACCTGAATCAAGACCAGATCAGTCAGCACAATGGCAAGCAGCAAAAACAAGGCGACATGTATGGTTAATTTGGTATGTAATCCATGGAAGCGCACGATAACAAACAAATGCAAACCGTTGGAATGTGAAGTTCCCTCTCTGTCCGGGCAGCCATTCGGCTAATTGTAAACAAACCCCAGGGAACGGGCAACATTAAAAAAGCCCCTGCACCAGCCGAGATAACGGCAGTACCAGGGGCTTTTTGTATGA
>CAZWNV010000004.1:0-40581 GCA_964635265.1 uncultured Desulfobacteraceae bacterium | reverse complement strand
CGTCCTCCCGTTCCTCGTCGGCATCGCCGTCTGCCTGACCGCCGGCGCCGGTCTTGTCCTTGGGACCCTGCTCCTTGTATGCCTGTGGTACCATCTGGCCGGCAGCCGCCCGATCCTGCTGTTGCCGTTTCTCATCCTTTGGGAAATCGCCATCTTCCAATGCAGCCGGACCCAGTATCCGGTTTTTTTGACAGCGGTCTTTCTGATTGTTCCTTTTTTTGTAGGGATTTCCACTCTCCAATGGCTCAAGCATGCGAAAAAAAAAGCACCGGCAAAAATGCTTGGTTTTCATGCCATAATATTCGGACTCCTGGTCTGCATTTGGCTGCCGAATGCTCATTCCGGCCTTTTTACAAATATCCGGGATCGGCTTTTCTGGAATAATCCAGCCGGGCGGGCCGTTAGCAACTTTTATTACCGATATACCCTCTATCCGGCGGAGGCCTTTAAAGCCCTGCATCAGAAACAGATAAAGACAAGCCGGATCGCGGTAAGGGACCCAGAGATGGCGGGACGGCTGCGCAAGCCCCTGCTCCGGCTGGATTATCTGCCGGTGCCGGCAAAACCGGAAGCAGTCGACCTGCTGGTTCGGCAAAGCGGCGGCAGCCTGGTTCTGGCAGGGCGAAAAGGGCCGGCTCTCCGGACAAGTCCGGACCGCTTTCTCGCCGCTCCGGAAAGGGTTCTGAAAAAATTTTCCCAAAAAACCGATCAAATGGCCTTTCTTCGCGGGTTCTGCCGGATCAGCCTGGTTGCTGCAGCGCCCCTGCTTCTTTATTTAACGGTTTTTCAAGGGCTTGTCCTTGTCTTCCGCTCCGTGCCAAGGCTTGGGTTCCCAAAGGCGGCGGCAGCACTGACCTGCCTTTTTCTTGCGGCGGGCTCGGCCCTGCCCTTATACGATCCCGGCCAGGCGAAAAAAACGGCTGCGGACAGCAGGCGCATCCATGCGCTTCTGCACTCGCAGGATGCGGCAGGGCAACTGGAAGCGGCAAGACGCATTGCCAGGGGCAAGGCAGCCGCAGGGCCATCGCGCGAGGCGGCATTGTATAGCCTGGCCCAAAGCCACCGGTCCGAGCTGCGCTACTGGGCGGCCCGTGCGCTTGGGAACGCCAACAGCCGCAAATCCTTTCAGATGCTTATCCAACTGCTGGAGGATCCGCACCCCAACGTCGTCTGTGCAGCTCTGCACGCTCTGGGACGACAGGGCAGAAAAGCTGCCGTTGCGCCTATCCGCAGGCTTATGCTATCTTCCGGAAACTGGTATGTGCAGCTATACGCCTATAACGCCTTAAAGGAAATCGGATGGACCCAGCATCCCGGCCGGGCCTCCGGCTGATTCTTGCTGCCTTTGCTGCAGTGATGGCTTTGGAAATCAGTGCCCGCTGGCTTCCGGCGGCTCCCGTGCTGGCCACGGGAGCCGCCCGGATTATGGATATTGCGGCAGTTGCGGGACTCTGCCGGATATTTGGACAGAATCCGGCAGGCATCGGTCTTGCCAGAAACAGCCTCCTGCCGGGCCTTGCCGTGGGAATGATCTGGTCGGCAGGATTTGCTGCGGTGGTTTGTGCAGCAGGGGGGTTGCTGCTGGCTTTCGGGGAAAACCCTCTTGCCCTGGTGCACACGCAGATGCCGGAAGGTGCGCCCCGGCTTGTCCTGTTTTTCCTTGTGGGCGGCGTGATCGGACCGGCTGCCGAGGAGCTGGTATACCGCGGCCTGTTGTATTCCTTCCTGAGAAGATGGGGGGCGCCGCTTGCTGTGGGCGGCAGCACCCTGCTGTTCGTGCTCTCCCACGGCCCGGGCCAGGGAATCTCCCTCCCCCGCATTGTCGGCGGCATGGTATTCTGTCTTGCCTATGAACGTGCAGGCAGTCTTGCCGCTCCCGTTGTGATTCACATACTGGGCAATACTGCGATTTTTGCCCTGGCTCTCGCCAGCCGGTCGGTGATGGGCGTTTAAAATGCGCCCTCGGATTTTTCCTGTGCTACTGCAGATAGTCCCGCAGAATATTGAGCATCCGTCGTACAGGCTCCGCAGCACCCCACAGAAGCTGATCGCCTACCGTATAAAGGGTTATGTAGCCGGGCCCCGTGTTTAAATTCCGGATACGGCCCACCGGCACGGTGAGTTCCCCGGTTACCGCCGCAGGCGTCAGCTTGCTTATGGTCTCCTCCTTGGTATTGGCTACTACCCGGACCCAGTCATTGGAGGCGCCAATAATGGACTCCACATCCCGGATCGGCACCTCCCTTGCGAGCTTTATGGTAAGCGCCTGACAGTGGCAGCGCATGGCCCCGATTCGCACGCAGATTCCGTCAATGGGCACCGGTTCCGTCCGGTTCAGGATTTTGTTGGTCTCTGCAAAGCCTTTCCATTCCTCCTTGGACTGGCCGTTTTCCATCTCCGCGTCAATCCAGGGAATCGCGCTGCCGGCCAGGGGGACGGAAAAATTGTCCACAGGAAACGAAGACTCGCGCATGGTATCGATCACCCGCCGGTCAATATCCTGGATGGCCGAGGCGGGATCCGCGAGCATGTCCTCTGTCGCCGTGCCGATGGCGGCCATCTGTTTTACCAGCTCCCGCATATTTTTGGCTCCCGCACCCGAAGCAGCCTGGTAGGTCATGGAGGTCAGCCACTCCACCAGGTTCTGCTGAAAAAGTCCGCCAATAGCCATCAGCATCAGGCTGACGGTGCAGTTGCCGCCGATAAAGTTTTTTACTCCCTGCTCCAGGGCCCTGTCGATCACCTGCCGGTTAACGGGATCAAGCACGATTACGCTGTCATCCGCCATGCGAAGGGTGGATGCCGCATCTACCCAGTAGCCATTCCACCCCGAAGACCGCAGCTTTTCGTAGACCCCCTTTGTATAGTCACCTCCCTGACAGGTCAGCACCACATCCATGTCCGAGAGGGTATCCAGGTCATGGGCGTCCCTTAGCGGGGCGGCTGTGCCACCGATATCCGGTCCCTGCTGCCCGACCTGCGAGGTGGTGAAAAAAACAGGCGAGATGCCCTGAAAATCATTCTCAGCAAGCATGCGTCCCATCAGGACAGAGCCCACCATACCCCGCCAGCCGACAAATCCTACCGTTAGCATGGGTCTTCCTTTCCTCGTTTTTATTTTCGTCGCATCCTGGTGATTATGGTACCATCCTGTGACCGATCAAACTATAAAGTATGGCAAGTATTTGTCAATACAAACATTGCGGTTGAGAAGACCGCTGTTATGGCCTATAATCAATCCTCTTGTTTCCCGGCAACCCCAAATCCAGGATGATGATAAAGCCAGATGCCGATATATGAATATACCGCGTTAAACGTAAAAGGCAAAACCGTCTCCGATATCATAGATGCGGACAGCATCACTGCTGCCCGCCAGAAATTGCGGGCGGCAAACATTTACCCGGTTTCCATCAAGGAAGTCTATGAGCGCGGAAAAAAGAAGGAGGGCCGGCTCTCCGCGCTTCTAAGGCGGCCGCTGACCGCACGGGTCAAACCGGCGGAGCTGGCCATGATGACCCGACAGCTCGCAACCCTTTTGGGCGCAGGTTTTCCGCTCGTGTCCGCAATCTACACCCTGGTGCCGCAGGCTTCCTCAACAGCCTTCAAGCAGATCCTATCCCAGATCAAGGATTCCATAGAGGAGGGCAGCAGCTTTGCGGAAGCCCTTGCCCTGTACCCGGACACCTTCTCCGACGTCTACATCAATATGGTCAAGTCCGGGGAATCCTCCGGAACCCTGGAACTTGTCCTCCAGCGGCTTGCGGACATCACGGAACGGCAGCAGGCCCTTGCCAGCCGGATCCGTTCAGCCATGGCCTATCCTGTTCTCATGTTCTTTATCGGGGTTATCGTCCTCTTTGTTCTGCTCACCTATATTGTGCCGAGCATTACGGCCATATTTGCGGATATGGGCCAAACGCTGCCCGCCCCTACTCGTTTTTTGATAGCTGCCAGCGAATTCATGAAAACCGGCTGGTGGATACTGCTTCTGGCTCTTGTGGCTGCGCTCGTGGCATTTTCCCGAATAAAAAGGACAGCAGCCGGCAGATACCGAATCGACCAGCTCCTGCTATGGCTCCCCGGCATCGGGGGGTTGATCCGCAAACTTGCTGTCGGTCGCTTTGCCCGCACGCTCGGCACCCTGCTGGCAAACGGGGTGTCCTTGTTAACCGCACTGCATATTGTCAAAAACGTGGTGGGCAACCGCCTGGTGGCGGACGCCATCGCCTATGCCGCCGCTGAAGTGGAAAAGGGCAACAGCCTGGCCCGTCCGCTTGCCGCTTCCGATATATTCCCCCACATTGCCATCCAGATGGTGCAGGTGGGCGAGCAGAGCGGAGAGTTGGAAAACATGCTGGGCAAAGTGGCCGACATTTATGAAAACGAGGTGGAGAACACGATTCTCGGGCTTACCGCCCTTCTGGAGCCCGCCATCATCCTGTTTATGGGGGTTATTGTGGGCTTTATCGTGCTCTCCATCTGCCTGCCGATATTTGAAATGAATCAGCTGGTGCGCTAAGGCTCCTTAAAAACGCAGGCGAAAAGAGAATTCAAGCCCTTTTTTCCCCGGACGGGGAATCAAGACGGCGGAAAAGTGCCGGGATTTCACCTGTTCCAGAAAACGCTTGTACGAGGCCCGGTTGTATTTATGGGCGCTTGAAATCCCGCCATATATACTGCCGGAATAAAAGCCCAGATCAACCAGGGCGATCAGGGAACCCAGCACCTCCAGGTCATTGTCAAAGCTTTCATAAGAGGCTCCCATCAAGGCGGCGTTTACAAAAAATGCCACTGCTGCATCCTGAAATCTTCCGCTGTAAAGATAGCCGCCGCCGGGTACGATGGAAAAAAGTCCCGCCAATAACGGGCTTTTGCGATCAAGGCTGTCGATCTTTTCCATTTCCGCAAGAAGGGCCTCCACCGGATACCTGCTGCGACCGTCCGGGCTGATCCGCTCCAGCCAGGACTTTGCATGCCCGGGGTTTCCCGCCTCCAGAGCCATCCAGGCCAATCTGTAGCGGGCCTTGTTCCGGGCACTTGGGTCCCCGGCTTTCCGGCTCAGCTGATAGAGAACCTCTCTGGCCGATTGGCGGTCCTGCAGCCGGCGGTAGCACTTGGCGGCGGCAAAGCGCGAGCGGGTGCCGTAGCGGGAGGCCGGATATTTCCGTGCGGTTCTTTGATAAGCGGATAGCGCCTTATCGTAGCGGCCCAGCCGAAAATAGCTCTGGCCGATGAAGAAATTTGCCGCATCCGCCCGCGGTGCATCCGGAAAAAAATGGACATAACGCTTGAATTCATAAACCGCGGTTTCGTAATCCTTTTGTGTAAAGCACCGGCGCGCATAATCAAAGAACTGATCCGCACGGAGAGAGGGCGATCCGGAGGGCGCCTCCCCCTCCCCGCCCAGCAGCCGGCCGGCATTGCCGGCCAGATGGCAGGCAAAAAGGACAAGGGTGATACAACAGATTTTTGCGAGCAGCCTCCCATGTTTCATGCCGACCTACCACTCCACCGGCAGGCGCACCAGGCTGCCCGCCTTGTTTTGAAACAGAAGGTAGCCATTCTGCCGGCCGAATAAATAGACATCCCGGGTGATCTCCACATCATCGCGGCAGTACCGGGCAATCTCCGCAAACCGCCCCTGGCGGAACCATTCCAGGGCCTGGAGCCCGTCCGCGCTTTTTTCAACGCCCAGGCTCGCCTTTGCCAGGTGGTTTAACGAGAGACGGTAGCCAAGCCGTTGATAGATCACCTCGAGCAGATCCAGGGTGTTTAGCTGCCGGGTGTCAAAATCCGTGTATCCGCTGAGCACAAGGTAGTCGAAGCGTTTGATGTTAAAACCGATGACAAGCTCCAGACGGGTTAAGTGATCCAGCAGCGCCCCAATATCGTTCTCGTAATAAGTATGGTAGTCGCTTGTGGCGGAATCATAGAGCACAACGCAGGAGACGCCCATTTGGTTCGCCTTGTGCCACCCTCCCACTTCCTCTGCGGAGCGCCGGGTCTCCAGGTCCAACACCCCGTAGCGGCAGTTTTTCTCCACAGCGGCATCGGCTGTTTCACAAGGAGCCAAAGCCGCAGCCGGAGCCGGGGACTGGGGCATGCCGCCCTTTCCGCTCCCCCCGCTTCGGCCGTCCGCCTCCGGATCGCCGTCTGCCGGAGCAATTTCATATATAAGGGCCCGAAGAATTTTCAGGGCAGCCGCCTTGTCAATCGGGCGGTTGCCGGAGCCGCACTTTGGGGAATGCACGCACGCGGGACACCCTGCCTCGCATTCGCAGCCCGAAATCACCTGGCAGGTATGCTGCAGCATCTCCCCGGCCCGCGCGTAGGCCTGCCGGGTCAGGCCTATACCGCCGGGTACGCCGTCATAGATGAATACAGCGGCCGATCCCACCTGCTGGTGGAATGGAATGGAAATGCCGCCCAAATCGTTTCGATCCGTCAACACCAGAAGGGGACAAATCCCTATGGCGGCGTGTTCCATGGCATGGATGCCGCCCATGAAGTGCATCTGCAGTCTCTCAATCTGTTCCTGAACCGCGCGGGGTATCGTAAACCAGATGCCCTCGGTCTCAAACACCTGGGGCGGGAGATCCAGGGAAATGAGAGTAATGCGTTTTTTGGAATGCAGGTGCCATTTTTCATAGCCGGTCACCTGATCGGTCACCTTCAGGCGGCCGTAGAACATACGGGTCCCGCGGACAGCCTTTTGCGCATATACCTCAAGAATCTCCGTGTCTTTATCCGCCCGGACCCGGGTGTAATAGGTCGGCCTGGCAGGAGCCACGAGCACGGTCTGGGTTGCCGGATCCAGTTTTTCCACCCGGTAGGTTCGTCCCATATGCAGATATATGGCACCCGGATGGGTTTCCCGGAAGGCCCTGTAGGCGTCGATGTCGCCCAGATTCTCCCCCGAGACCTCCTCAATAATAGCAAACTGCTCCCCTGATCCCCGCAGATCCACAAAGCGGTGCGGCGTCTTGAGTGCAGAATAATAATACTTTCCGTCTGCGCTTTGCAGCAGGCTGCCTGCTGCTGCAGTTTTTCCGCTGCGCGCGCCACCGCCCTCTCCTGCAGCCAGTCTTCTTCCGCCTCCAGCGGCAGCTCGGCCGCTGCACAAGGCAAGTGCCGTTTCAGGATCTCGCCGTGATACGGGTTGATGACGGCGGATTCCGGTGCTTTTTCAAAAAACACCGGTGGATGCCGCATAATGTACTGGTCCAGGGCGTCTTCACCGGCAATGAGGACAACGGCCGAATCCGTGCCGGTGCGTCCCACGCGGCCGCCCCGCTGCCATGTGGACATGATGGTGCCCGGGTATCCAACCAGAATGCACAGATCGAGATCTCCGACATCAATCCCCAATTCCAGAGCGCTTGTAGAGATCACCGCCAGAAGCTCTCCTGAAACCAGCTTCTGCTCTATCTCGCGGCGCTGCCCGGGAAGAAATCCCGCCCGGTAGGCGCTTATTTTTCCGGCAAACTGGCCGCTTTGGCTGCCTGCCCAAACAGAGAGCAATTCCGTCATCTTGCGGGACTGGGTATACACAATGGTGCGAAGTCCCCGGTGGAGTGCGGCTTTTAGCAGCATAATCGCGGCATTGGAAGGGCTCGCAGCCGGATTGAGAAACACGAAATGGCGCTTTCCCTGCGGTGCCGTGTTGCGGGATTCGCTCTCTATAGGCATCCCGGTCAGCGCCTGGCAGTGCTCCGCCGGGTTGGCAATGGTGGCCGAGCTGAATACAAAAGTGGGCAGACTCCCGTAGGCTTCGCAAACCCGGCGGAAACGCCGAAATATCTGGGCCATGTGCGAGCCCATCACCCCCCGGTAGGTATGGACCTCGTCTATTACGACGGTCTCCAGTTCGGCGAAGAACGGGGCCCACTTGTCATGATGGCAGAGAAGGGCCAGATGCAGCATCTCCGGATTGGTCAACAATACGTTCGGGGGATTGCTGCGAATTTTTTTGCGATGCCAGGCGGTGGTATCCCCGTCATATACGGCGGCCCGGGGGGTATCTTGCGGGGCCGCCTGCGCCATGGTCTCGAAGGTGCGCAGCTGGTCCTGTGCCAGAGCCTTCAGGGGAAATACATAAAGCGCCCGCGAGTTCGGATTGGCAAGGATGCGCTCGATCACGGGCAGATTATACACAAGGGTTTTGCCGCTGGCAGTAGGTGTGGACACCACGACATGCCGGCCGCTGCGAATCATATCCACAGCATTCTGCTGGTGGGCATAAAGCGCGTTAATCCCAAGGGCGGACAGTATCTGCTGCATGCTCCCGCCGAAGCCTTTGCTGCCGGATACGAACTCGGGGGCTTTTGCCGGTATCTCCCGGTGATAGACCACCTGTTGCTGCATGCGCCGGGAATTGAGAAGCGACTGGATATATTCGGCCACACCGCCGGCCGCAGCAGAATCTGGGGTTTGTTCTGCCTTCATAAAAAAATACGGCTCTGCTTATCGGTTGGAAGGCGACATCATGTCCTTGATAATGGACCAGACATTGCCGCCCCGCTTTTTGGCAATCTCATGGGCATCGGTGACGATGCGGGCGGCCTGCTTGTAGAGATGCTGCCTGCCCGGCAGGGGCATCTCCTGCTGTTTGTAGCGCCACTCAAGAAGTTTTGCCGCAAATTTTTCTTCCTGCTTGCGTAAAAATCCCACGGGTCTTACCTCCTGCCTTGTGCCTGACGGCGGTCTTCGCAGATCGAGAGCAAAAGCTGCTGCAGGATCAACTCGGGCGTGCGGCCGCTTGCCTTCAGCGCGACATCCGCCTGGTGGATTTCCTGCAGCACGGCCCGCAGCTTTTCATCGGTAAACCCGGAAGCCTGACGAAACAGTTGATACACCGGAAAGGGATTGTTCGGATTGCGGACCAGGACAAGCTCTGTAGCCGCCTTCTTCTTTTTTTTCCCCCCTGCCTCGTTCTCCGGTATCGGCCACTGTCTCACATGCTCCAAAAGCGCGTTGTCGTATTCGGCAATTTTCGGCATAACCACCCGGGTAAAACGGTTGTAGTCCATTCCTTCCTGCCAGCAGGCGCCCAGCGAACTGCCGATAAATCCCCTGGCCAGCAAAAGCCTGCGGATCTGGTTGGTCAGGGCCATAAGGACCTGCAGATAATGATAGCCTGAATCAAGCAGTTCCTGCAACAGCTTGAGCGCCGGCAGGGCATTTTTGTCCGATACGGCACCGGTCAACGCATAGATCGGTTCTTCGCGGCTTTTGCTGAGGACGCTGCAAACATCCGCCGTTTCAATGATGTCTTTCTCGCCCGTGTATTGGATGAGTTTTTCCAGCCCTCCGGACAGAGCCTGCAGGTCAAAGCCGAGCAGCTCATAGATCTCCTCAAGGGCCCGGGATCCGATCTTTTTCCCCGATGCCGCCAGGATCTCGCGGGCCTGTTCAGAAAACACCTGATGCCGGGCCTCGCGATCCTTTTTCCGGTTGCCTGCGGCAACCGAGCAGTCAACGATGCATCCCTTTGCAGCGATCGCCTTGTACAGCCCGGTGCGTTTATCCACGGTTTCCGTGGTCAGAAACAGGTGATGCTTTTCAGGAAACCCGCGGTTTACGGCATTCTGCAAAAGAGTTGCCTCGTCTGCCACATGGGGCACGCAAAGCCCCTGCTGGATGCAATATGCGGCCAGAGCTTCCACCCAGTCCAGGGCCTGCGATTTTTCGCCATTGGGGACGAATTTTTCGGCGCAGGTTTTCGCATCTGCATCCGAAAGCTCCAGGTGCGTCCGGCCGAGAAGCCGCAGAAAAAGATCCGCCGCCCTCTGGGTTTCCCCCGCATCCCAGGCCTTTTTGATTTTGCTGACAGCCCCTCCCCGATCGGGGGCAGCTCCAAAAACCGAGGCGTTTCGCAGAACAACGATCTGCCGGGACGAGAAAAAGGAAAAGGTGTTTAGCTGTTCCACAAGTTCGGCCACCTGCGCCTGATCGGCGTGTTCAAACCACTGTATGCAGGAGGCCTGCTCCCCGGTGTCCGGCACGATTGCATCCACAATGGCCTGGCAGGCCTTGTTGCGCAGGTACGGATCTCCGTGGATCAAATAGACCGGCGGCAGATCTGCCGGAAGAAGTTTGCGCAGATACCCGGGGAGCGATTTATAGCTGATTTCCGCCATGACCAGCCGGAGACTTCCTTCGCTTCCAAGAAATAAGCAATGCAAGGGCCGCAGCTGCAGCCAGGCTGAGCCCGATCCCCTGAGAGACGGAAAGGCCGCCCAGGATCATCCCCCCGCGGGGATCGCCGCGGAACACCTCGATCCCGGAACGGATGACGCCATAGAGCAAAACATAGAGCCAGAAAATCTGGCCGTCAAAACGCTTTTTCCGCCGGATGGAGAAAAGCAGCAGGAAAATGGCCAGGTTTCCGGCGGAATGATAGAGCTGGGTGGGATGAAGAGCCGTATGAAGAGGAGCCAGTGCTTCGGGGTGCGAAAAGGTAACAGCCCATGGGACATCAGAGGGCTTTCCGTAGCAGCAGCCGGCGGAAAGACAGCCGAGTCGCCCCAAAAAGTGGCCCAGGGGAATCGAGAGCCCGGCTATGTCTGCGCATTTTCCGAGGGAGAGCCGCTGGATGCGGACATACAAAAGAGCTGCAGCCACAGCCCCGATAAAACCGCCATAAAAAACCAGCCCGCCCTTCCAGATCATGAAAATCTCGAGCGGATGGGACATAAAATGGGAAGGAAGTGTAGCCACATAAAAAATCCGGGATCCGATTATGGCGGCCACGATAATAAAAAAACACAGGTCCAGGATTTTTTCTTCCGGCATCCCCGCCCTGCGGGCCTCGAATTTGGCGAAAAACACGCCTGCAAGCACACCAAGGGCCACGAATACCCCGTAGGTATGAATGGCGAAACCGTTTATCTGCAGTATAATGGGATACATCGCGGTCCTTCAGTCAAAAGCTCGGCACTACACCGGCGTCTTTCTACAGATCAGGGAGAAGCCGAAAATAAGCATGCCCACCGTAATCGCGCTGTCTGCGGCGTTGAAAGCCGGCCAGTGCAGGCTGCCTGCGTACAGATCCAGAAAATCCACGACCTCTCCCAGGCGCAGCCGATCGAGAAGGTTGCCCAGGGCGCCGCCGATGATAAGGGAGAATGCCGTAAGAAGCCATTTGTGCCGGGCGGGCGTGGATTTGTAAAGATACAGGATCATCCCCATGGCCACAAGGGTGAAAAAAACAAAAACAAGCGCCCGCCATTGCGGGCTGGATCCGGCCAGAAAGCCGAACGCCCCGCCCGGATTCTGTACGTGCACGATATTGAAAAACCCGGGAATCACCTCGATCACCCGGCCGGGGTCCAGGCTATGGAGAATCCAGAGTTTGCTGGCCTGATCGGCGAGCAGCACCAGGCCGGCAATAAACAGAAGCCGTGCGTATTTTGCAAATCCCGGAGTCACGCCGATGTTTCCTGCGCTGTAATCCGGTCGAGAACCTCCCTGCAGCGGCTGCAGATCCCGGGATGCTCGGAATCCTCGCCAACGCTTGTGTCATATACCCAGCAGCGCTGGCACTTTTCCCCCGGGGCTGATGTAACACGGATCCAAAGACCCGGCAATGCGCTCTTGCGGCAGTCGGCATCCGCTTGTGCCGCAGGCAGAAGTTCCGCACGGGAGACGATAAAAACGGAGCGGAGCTGATCGGCATAGCCACGCAGAAACTCCAGCAGATCGCTTTCCGCATACAGGTATAGCGCCGCATCCAGGGAGTGACCGATGGTTTTGTCCGCCCGCGCCGTCTCCAGAGCCCGCATCACTTCTGCGCGAACTTCCAGGAGCTTCTCCCAGCGGCCCGCCAGTTCATTCGCCCGCAGGGCGGGCTCGGGAGCCGGAAAGTCGGTCATATGCACCGTCTCCGGAGCTGTCCGCCCATCCGCTGTTGAATCATCCGGAATAAACTGCCAGACCTCGTCTGCTGTAAACGGCAGAATCGGGGCCATGATTTTTGTAAGCGCCGAAATCAAGGCATGCATCACGCTCTGGGCACTCCGCCGGGCCGGCGATTCCTTTGGCGCAGTGTAGATCCGGTCCTTTAAAATATCCAGGTAAAAGGCGGAGAGGTCCATGCTGCAGTAATTGTAGAGGCTGTGGTAGACCACGTGAAACTCAAAATCCCGATACGCACGGGTGCATTTCTCCACTAGATCCTGGAGGCTGTGGAGCATATAGCGGTCAAGCTCCGGCATGGAACCGGGATCCACCTGGTGAGCGGCCGGATCAAAGTCGCTCAGGTTGCCCAGGATAAAGCGGCAGGTATTGCGAATGCGGCGATAGGCATCGCTTAATTGTTTCAGGATGGACTCGGAAATCCGCACATCATCCTTGTAATCAGAGGCCGCCACCCAGAGCCGCAGGATCTCGGCGCCGTATTTGTCAATCACTTTCTTGGGAGCGATGACATTGCCCTGGGATTTGGACATTTTTTTGCCCTCCCCGTCTACGACGAATCCATGGGTCAGCACCATGCGGTACGGCGCCTGGCCCCGGGTCCCCACGGCCGTCAGCAGCGAGCTGTGGAACCATCCCCGGTGCTGGTCGGAGCCTTCCAGGTACAGATCCGCAGGCCACCGGAGGTTGTCTCGCTGCTCCAGCACGGCTGCATGACTGACGCCGGAGTCAAACCAGACATCCAGGATATCGGACTCTTTCTCAAATTCCGTGCCGCCGCACGCTTTGCATGCAGCCCCTTCCGGCAGGAAGAAATCGGCCGGGTTTTCAAACCAGACGTCAGCGCCGTACCGGCAGAAAAGATCAAATATCCTGGCAATGGTCTGGCGGTCGATATAGAGGCTGCCGCAGCGGCTACAATAGAAAACGGTGATGGGGACTCCCCAGCTGCGCTGGCGGGAGACGCACCAGTCCGGTCGGTTTGCGATCATCTGGTAGATCCGGTCCCTGCCCCAGGCAGGGATCCATTTTACGGTATCAATGGCTTCTAATGCTTTGCCCCGGAGGCCGGTTTTGTCCATGGAAATAAACCACTGCGGGGTTGCCCGGAAAATCACGGGTTTCTTGCAGCGCCAGCAGTGGGGATAGGAATGGGTGATCCGCCGGGAACCGACCAAGGCCCCCTTTTTCTGCAGGACTTCAATAATGTCCGCATCTGCTTCGGTCACAAACCGTCCTGCGAACTGCCCGGCCTCGTCGGTAAAGCAGCCGTCGGCATCAACAGGAGAAAAGGCCGGCAGGTCATAGTGACCGCCGATATCGAAGTCTTCCCGGCCATGGCCCGGAGCGGTATGCACACATCCGGTGCCGGCCTCCAGGGTGACGTGCTCGCCGAGAATGACAAGAGACTCCCGGTCAAAAAGGGGATGCCGGCATTTGCGCCCTTCAAGCGCGGAGGGAGAGATTTCGGCCAGCACACTGTATTGGTCGATGCCGAAATCCTTCATGCAGGACTCGGCCAGATCCCTGGCCAGGATCCAGACCTCGTCCCCGGAGACCTGGACGGCGGAATAGACAAAATCCGGATGCAGGGCCACGGCCAGATTGGCCGGCAGGGTCCAGGGGGTCGTGGTCCATATCACAAGACTTACGGATTTGCCGGCCAATTCCGGGGCTTCCCCGCTAATATCCGAAGCCAGGGGAAACTTGACGAAAATCGAGGGGGAGGTTTCCTCTGAATACTCGATCTCCGCCTCAGCCAGTGCGGTCTTGCAGCTGCAGCACCAGTATATCGGCTTTTTACTGCGAAACAGGCTGCCGTCCAATGCGAACTCAGCGCATTTCCGGGCAATGGTGGCCTCGTAGCGGTAGTTCATGGTCAGGTATGGATCCTCCCACTGCCCCATCACCCCCAGACGCTTGAATTCCGACTTCTGGACATCAATATACTTCTCGGCAAATGCACGGCAGGCCCTGCGGATATCGACCGTGCTCATCTCCTTCTTTTTGGGGCCAAGCTGCTTGTCCACACTGTGTTCAATGGGAAGCCCGTGGCAATCCCAGCCCGGAACATACACGGCGTCAAACCCGCTCATCTGGTGGGCGCGCACAACGATATCCTTTAATATTTTGTTCAGCGCCGTGCCGATATGTATATTGCCGTTGGCATAGGGCGGCCCGTCATGAAGGATAAAGGGCTCGCGGCCGGCGGATAACTGGCGGATGCGCTGGTAAAGATCCTGCTGCTCCCACTTCTCCAGCTGCCCGGGCTCCTTCTGGGCAAGGTTTGCTTTCATGGGAAATTTGGTCGCCGGCAAATTCAGGGTGTCCTTGTAATTCATGCGATGGCTCCTGTCTATATGGACCGAATATATCCTTTTCCCGGCCGCACTGGCGAATCCGCAGAAGTCCGCAGCGCGCGGGGCTTGTTCTCTGTCTTGCGCTCTCAGGCCAGCCTCCCCCGGCTTGCCCGGCAGGCGCGGCAGATCAGGGCAGGCACGATACGAGGAAAATACAGTTTAAACTTTGCAATTTAGGCCACAAAAAATTACTGTGTCAAGGACTTTAGCACAACTTGACAGCCGCAGCACGGAGCGTTTACAAACAAATCGGAGAAGGTGGGCATGAAAGCAGTCATTCAGCGCGTAAAACAAAGTTCGGTGACGGTTGAAGGCCGGGTTATAAGCAGCATCGGTGCGGGCCTTCTGGTGCTTCTGGGCGTGGCCCGGGAGGACCGGGCCGCAGATGCCGCCTATTTGGCGGAAAAATGCGCCAACCTGCGTATTTTTGAAGACGAGACCGGTAAAATGAATCGTTCGCTTTTGGATACGGAGGCAGACATGCTGGTGGTATCCCAGTTTACGCTGCTGGGTGACTGCCGCAAAGGCCGCAGACCCTCTTTTGCCGGAGCCGCCGGACCAAAGCAGGCAGAGGAGCTCTATGCCTGTTTCGTGGACAAAGTCCGGGAAGCCGGCATCCATGTGCAAACCGGGCAGTTCCGGGCCATGATGGATGTTTCCCTGGTAAACGACGGGCCCGTCACGCTGCTCCTGGAAAGCCCGAATCATGGATAGGCTCCGGACAAGAAGCCGCACAAACAGCATGTTTTCTTTTGTGCACCCTGTGCGCGCGGTGCAGGTGCCTGCATTGGCCGGCATTGCTCTTGTTTTTCTACTGACAATGCTTCTGCCTTCCGGGAGTGCGGCCGAAGAGGAGATAAACGCTCTTTCCGCCCTGGGCCCCCGGGATGCGGCCATCCTTGCGGATCCCGAAGGCGGGATCCGCTTTGCCGAAAACAGGCACCGGAAACTGATTCCTGCTTCTACTCTGAAGGTCCTGACCGCGCTTGCCGCGATTTCCGAGCTCGGTCCCGACTACCGGTTTCCAACGGAATTTTACCTTACGGAAAGCGGGGATCTGATAATCAAGGGCTACGGTGATCCCCTGCTGGTATCGGAGACGGCCGAAAAAATCGCCGGACGGCTCAGCTCCCGGATTCAGGAGGTTAACGACGTCCTGCTGGACGGCTCCTACTTCCAGCAGCCCATTGCTGTCCCGGGCATCGCAGAAAAAACCCTCCAGCCCTATAACGCACCGAACGGCGCATTGTGCGTCAACTTCAACACGGTGGCATTCGTGCGAAAGAACGGGCGCATTGCCAGTGCGGAGCCCCAGACGCCGATGCTTCCGGCAGCTCTCTCCCGGATTCACGAAATGCAGGCGGATTCGGGCCGGATTCTCCTCTCCGATAAGGCGGGAGAAAGTCTGCTCTACGCAGGCCAGCTTTTTGCCTTTTTCATGGAAAAAGCCGGAATTGCAATCAAGGGGAACCTGCGCCCCGGACGCCTGGACCGCCACGCGGCACGCCTGCTCTACCGGCATGTGGCAGAAGAACAACTGACCACTGTTGTGGAAAAACTTTTCGCGTATTCCAACAACTTCATCGCCAATCAGCTGCTGCTTGCCACGGGCGCCGCTGCCAGCGGAGCACCCGCCGATCTGGCAAAAGGCGTCCGTGCCCTTACCGTCTTCTGCAGCAAGCAGCTCCGGATAGAGGGAATCCGGATAGTGGAAGGCTCCGGGATTTCCCGGGATAACCGGGTTAGTGCGAAAATGTTTGCCGCCATTCTCAGGGCGTTTGCTCCTTATTACAAGCTGCTGCCGCACGAAAACGGGGTTTATTCCAAAACCGGAACGCTGGACGGGATTCGAACCGAGGTGGGCTATATCGAGTCAGAGCGGCATAAACTTTTCCGCTTTGCCATTCTTCTCAATACGCCGGGGAAAAAGACCGGGCCCGTATTGGCGGCGCTGCAGGAGCGGGTTCCCTGATCCCTGCTGCCCCCTTTGGGGATGCCCTGATGGCAGGGGGCAAAAAAGCGCTTTACATAACCGGCCCGTTTCCGCTTGCAATATAGGCATAGGCGTTGTGGTTGTGGATGGACTCAAAATTTTCCACGCCCACGGAAAACCAGGTGATGTTGTTGTCCGCCTGCAGTTCCAGCGCAATGTCGCGGACGATGTCCTCCACGAACTTGGGATTGGAATAGCCCTTTTCCGTGACAAATTTTTCATCCGAGCGCTTGAGCACGGAATAAATATCACAGGAGGCGGCGCGCTCCACAAGCTCGATCATATCTTCGATCCAGATGAATTTTTTGAACCGGGTGCGAAGGCAGACCTTTCCCCTCTGGTTGTGGGCTCCTTCATCACTGATTTCCTTCGAACAGGGACAGACCGAGGTGATGGGCACAATGATTTCCGAGACCAGGTCCACCTTGCTGTCGGAATTGATCGAGCCGATAAAACGGCAGGTATAATCCATCAGTCCGGGGGATTTGCTGACCGGGGCGATTTTTTCCATGAAATAGGGAAACGTCACTTCGATATGGGCCGAGGCCGCATTTAAATGATGCTTCATCTGGCCGAGAATATCGGAGAAGGTTTTCAGCGAAAGCTTGGGCCGGAACAGGTGCAGCATCTCCACGAAGCGGCTCATGTGAGTGCCCTTGCATTCATGGGGAAGGTCCACATACATGTTGATCGACGCCACGGTATGCTGGTGCCCCCGGCCCCGGTCCAGGACTGTCACCGGATAACGCAGATCCTTGATACCGACCTTATTTATGGGGATGTTGCGGTAATCCCGCTCATTCTGAACATCTTTCATGGTACACGCGAATTTCTGCCGAAACGGCGAGCTTCCGATGCTGCCGGGTTAAATACAATTGCCGCTCAAAGCAGGTACTCCTGATTGACATGGCTCAATGACCGAAAAATATTGTCCTTGATTTTTTTCTTCCCCTGGTGCAGATGGGAAAGCGCTTCTTTGATCTCTCTGCGCTTGGAGGTCCTTGCTGTGGGGCAGGGATTGACAAATTCCGGGAATTTTTGATCCGCGGCAAAGCGCTGGATTCTTTCCTCGTCAACAAAGGCAAGCGGCCGGATAATCCGGAAACGTTCGTTAAACATGGCCTGGACCGGGCGCATGGTCCCCATCACGCCAGTATAACACATATTGAGGAAAAAGGTTTCCACAATATCATCCTTGTGATGGCCAAAGGCGATCTTATTGCAGCCGTATTCCTCCGCAATTTCAAACAGGCGCTTCCGGCGGCGGCGTGCGCACAAAAAACAGGGATTTTCCGTATTCTCCCGGCTGTGTGCAACTATGCCGTTGTCCGTGTAATCGATATGCAGGCGAAATCCGAGTGCCTCTCTTACGTAGGCATCCAATTCCGGGGCAAACCCGCCGGCGAATCCCGGATCGATATAGACCGGAAACAGCCTGTAGGAAATCGGAACCCGGGCCTGCCTCTCGCTTAAATACCAGAGCAGTGTGAGGCTGTCCTTTCCGCCGGAGACACCGACCAGGATGCGATCTCCCTCGGAAATCATCTCGTAGTGATGGATGGCCCGGCCGATATCGCTGTTGATGGCCTTGTAATGAAAACCCGACATGGTTGGCGCCGACACGGCACGCAAGCCCTCAGGCTATTGCGAGGCCGTGCCCCCTTCTGCTTCCTCCTCCTGAAGAAATACCTTGCCTGCGGCGATTTCCCGCAGTGCAGTCACGACATCCTCGTTTTCCGATTGTTGAATCAGGCGCGGGGCTCCTTCATTTAGCTGCCGCACGCGCTTGGTGGTTACATGGACCAGGAGGAAACGGTTGGGTATCCGTTTCAGGCAGTCCTCTATGGTAACTCTTGCCATATTGCGATCCCCCTTCCGATACTACAATATATCGATCAATTCATAGTTTCGTTTGCCGCCCGGCGCCTGGATGATGATTTCCTCTCCGAGCTGCTTGCCCACAATGGCCGCTCCGAGCGGGGAGGAAACCGAAATCCGGCCCTCCTCCACGCTGGATTCCTCGGGACCTACCAACTGGTATTGCACCTCCTCGCCGGTATCCATATTCTCCAGTACCACAGTGGAACCGAAAACCGCCTTGTCCTTGGAAAGGTTTGCCGGGTCAATAATATCGGCATTGGCCAGCTTGTATTCCAATTCGTTGATCCGCCCCTCAAGAAAGCTCTGGCGCTCCTTGGCAGCATCAAACTCGGCATTCTCAGACAAGTCCCCATGGGCGCGGGCATCCTCTATTGCCTGGATGTTGCGCGGGCGTTCAACCGATTTCAACTGGGAGAGCTCGGTCCTTAATGTTTCATAGCCCTGGGGGGTCATCGGTATCTGTTTCACTTTACCGCTCCTGACTTTCCGGATTTTACGTAAGAAGCCACCAGGTCTCCCACCTCTTTTGTGGAGTATCCCATTTTACCGGCGGATACATCTTTGAGATCATCGCGCAGAACTTTCTCCACGGCTGTCTCCACAGCATCCGCAGCTTCCTGCTCGCCCAGGGTCTCCAGCAAAAGCTGGCCGGAGGAAATGGCAGCTATGGGGTTGATAATCTGCTTGCCGGCATACCTTGGCGCCGAGCCGCCGATGGGCTCAAACATGGAGACACCCTCCGGATTGATGTTGCCGCCGGCGGCAATTCCCATACCACCCTGTATCATGGCGCCCAAGTCAGTGATGATATCCCCGAACATATTATCGGTTACCACAACATCAAACCATTCCGGATTTTTGACCATCCACATGCAGATCGCATCCACATGGGCGTAATCGGTTTCCACGTCCGGGTACTCGCGGGCCACCTCATAGAAAGTGCGCTCCCAGAGATCAAATGCATAGGTCAAGACATTGGTCTTGCCGCACAAGGTCAGCTTCTTTGCCCGGTTTCTTTCCCTGCAGAAGTCAAAGGCGAAACGAATGCAGCGTTCCACGCCCTTGCGGGTATTGATGGACTCCTGCACCGCCACTTCATCGGGGGTTCCCTGCTTTAAGATCCCGCCAGCCCCGGCATAAAGCCCTTCACTGTTTTCCCGGATCACAACAAAGTCAATGTCCTTGCTGGTCTTATCCTTGATGGGAGTATAGACGCCCTCGTATAATTTCACCGGCCGCAGGTTGATGTATTGGTCCAGGGCAAACCGCAGTTTCAGCAGAATGCCTTTCTCCAGAATGCCGGGCTTGACATCCGGGTGCCCGATGGCGCCGAGAAATATCCCGTCTGTCCGGGAGAGCTCATCCACCACGGAATCCGAGAGAGTCTCCCCGGTTTTCATGTAGCGCTCACCACCGATGTCATAGTAATGATAATTGAGGGAGAACCCGTATGCAGCCGCAGCCGCATCCAGTGCTTTCACCCCTTCGGCAACCACTTCCGGGCCGGTCCCGTCTCCGGGAATGACTGCAACATTATAATCTTTGCTCATTGCCTGTACTCCTTGCCGCTCGTTTACCAGATCAGATGTTCTTGGCGCTCTTGGACGGAGACGATCCTGCTCCGGGCGAAAGTCCCGAATTCTGTCTGCTCAGGCTGCTGCAGGGCTCTCCGGTTCATTCTCCCCGGTCAGGGAGGTATCCCAGCACAGAGCGCCCGGCTTTGACCTTTTCTCCTTTATGGACCTGCAGGGTCGCATCATGCGGCAGATAAACATCGAGCCTGGAGCCGAAACAGATCATGCCGAAGCGCTCTCCTGCGTTGACGCAATCCCCGGGCTTTACCCAACAAATGATGCGCCGGGCAATAAGGCCTGCCACCTGAACAAAGCAGAGCCGCACCTCACTGTCAGAAGCCAGCACGATTGCCTGATGCTCGTTTTTCAAGGAGGCGGCGTCGCTTCCGGCAGAGTGAAAGCGGCCCGGCTGATACCGGGTCTCCTCTACCCTTCCGCTGCATGGTACGCGATTTACGTGTACATCAAAAATCGTCATGAATATGCCGATTTTTATACAAGGTCCCTCGATATAGGGGTTGTCTTCCAGTTGTTCGGTTTTGACAACCCGTCCATCCGCAGGCGATACCACGACACCGGCCGCATCCGGCACAAATCGTTCCGGATCGCGGAAGAAAAAGGCAATAAAAAAAACCGCAGCCAGACCTGCAAGCGCCGGCACCAAAATATCGAGCAGGGCAAAAACAAGCGTTGCAAATGCTGCTGCAAAAATGAAGGGATAGCCCGCCTCCGCAATGGGAAGGGCGCTTGTCTGGGGAGTATCCACCCGCTTAAAACGATTTTCCATGAGCTTGTAACGCTTAGCCGCCTCGTGAATAGCTTTTCATACCGCTGGGACGATACATTAAAACAAGTATAATCTGGTTAATATAGCCGATCAGGATCTTTTTGTCAACGTTTATCGAACAGCTGCCGTGTTCAGGCACCGGCAGTGCCCTGTGTAAGCGTTCGTTCCGCATCCGACTCGCGGATATACCAAGGTACAAGCCGGGAAAGCGGCGTCTGCCGGCCCGAGGCCAGCAGCTTTTGGCCGAGCAGCCCAACTGTCGCCGCCTGCACATAATTTTGCTCCTCCGGCGGAAAAACAGCCAGACGGCCCGCGGCTTTTTCGATAAGGTCTCTGTAAAGCCGGGCCCCGCTTCCTGCAAACAGACAGGGCGTCTGCACCCATTCCGGGATCCTCCCCGGAGCAAGCGCGCTTGCAGGGTGAATCTCTCTCAGGGCTCCCTCCTCCCAAGCATACAAAGCAGCGTAAACCTCATCCTTTCTGGCGTCAATCATGGGGCAGATCAGGGTTGATACAAATGCAAACTGGCTGGCAAGACAATCCAGAGTGGAGATGCCCGCAACCGGGAGTCCTGCGGCAAAGCCCAGCCCCTTCACGGTGCTCAGACCGATACGAAGGCCGGTAAAACTTCCCGGACCGATGGTGACGGCCAGACCCTCCAACTCCCGGATCGATAGCCCTGCCTGATCCAGGACAGTGCCAATCACCGGCATCAGTCTGGTGGTATGGGTGTGGCCGTGATTTAATGTGAATTCGGCCAGGAGGCCCCCGTTTTCCACCACGGCTGCGGAGCACCTCCTTGTGGCCGTATCCACTGCAAGCACTTTCATCTGTGCGGGCCGCTATTTCTTTGCGGATCTGGCAGCGCTGCTGCCGGCTTTCTTCTGGGAATGGAAAAGCTCTTTGCCTATGGCGATGTCGATGACTTCATCGATGGAGCGTACCGGAACAAAGCGAATCCTGCGTTTTACGCTCTTGGGGATCTCCTCGAGCTCGTTGCGGTTTTTCTCCGGAATAATAACGGTTTTAATCCCGGCGCGGACAGCCCCGATGGACTTTTCCTTGAGTCCGCCAACGGGGAGCACGCGGCCGCGAAGCGTAATCTCGCCGGTCATGGCCACATAGGTATCAACCGGCCGGCTTGTAAGGGCGGAGATCAGGGCTGTAGCCATGGCAATGCCTGCTGAGGGGCCGTCCTTGGGAATCGCCCCCGCTGGCACATGGATATGGATGTCCAGGCTGTCAAAAAAACTCTTTTTCAAGCCGAATTCCTGCCTGCGCGAGCGCGCATAGCTGACCGCAGCCCGTGCGGATTCCTGCATGACCTCGCCAAGCTGACCGGTAATAATCAGCTCGCCCTTGCCTTCAAGCAGGGAAGCCTCGACATACAAAACCTCCCCGCCTGCCTGGGTCCAGGCCAGACCGGTAGCCAGTCCCACCTGGCTTTCCTCCTGGTCCATTTCCGGCATGTACCGGGCCACCCCGAGAAACTTCTGCAGGTTGTTGCGCCGGATATGGAAAGGCGGCTTACGGCCCTCTGCAATGCTGCGGGCGGCCTTGCGGCAGATGCTGCCGAGCTCCCGCTCCAGATTGCGCAGTCCGGCCTCGGAGGTGTACTCGGAGATAATTTGTTTGAGGGCTCCGTCACTTATGGTGAGATCCTCCGCACCCAGCCCGCATTCCTTTTTCTGCCGGTCCAGCAGATAAGTTTTGGCAATGACCAGCTTCTCCTCTTCGGTGTAGCCGGAGAGATGAATCACCTCCATTCGGTCAAGAAGCGCGGAGGGAATGGTATCGGTCAAATTGGCCGTCAGGATAAACAGCACGTTGGAGAGGTCAAAGGACAGGTTGAGGTAGTGGTCGCTGAAATTCGCATTCTGCTCCGGATCCAGCGCCTCCAGAAGAGCCGAGGAGGGATCGCCGCGAAAGTCCGCACCGATTTTGTCAATCTCGTCCATCATAAAGACCGGGTTGTTGGTGCCGCAATGCTTTATCCCCTGAATGATGCGACCCGGCATGGATCCGATATAGGTGCGGCGGTGGCCACGGATCTCCGCCTCATCATGGATGCCGCCCAGAGAAAAGCGGAAGAATTTGCGGTTCATGGCGCTTGCGATGGCCTGGCCCAGAGAGGTTTTGCCCACGCCCGGGGGGCCGACAAAGCAGAGAATCTGCCCCTTTTTCTTCGGATTGAGCTTACGGACACTCAGATATTCCAGAATCCGGTCCTTTACATTATTAAGGCCGTAGTGATTGGCATCCAGGGTTGCCTTGACACGGGGAATATCAAGGATATCCCGGGTCGTCTTGCTCCATGGCAGCTCCACCAGCCAGTCCAGGTAGGTTCTTACGATCGTTGCTTCAGAAGAGTCCGGATGCATCTGCTCCAGGCGTTTTAACTGCTTGTCCGCCTCCTTGGCCGGCTCTTTGGGCAGCCTCGCCTTCTTGATCCGCTTGTGATATTCCGAAACCTCTTCTGATTTTTCATCATCACCGAGCTCCCGGTTGATGGCCCGAACCTGCTCGCGCAGGAAGTAATCGCGCTGGTTTTTGGAGATCTCGTCTCTTACATCCGATTGAATCTTGGCCTGCACAGCGGAAAGCTCCACCTCCCGGCTCAAATAGTCGTTTGCCTTGCGCAGCCGCTCAATCGGATCGGCGGTATCCAGCAGGTCCTGGGCTTCCTCTATTTTGAGTTTCAGGTTGGATGCAACAAGGTCGGCCAGCTTGCCGGGATGTTCGATATCCTCGAGAAGCATGCCGATTTCGCTGGTATATTCGCCGCGAAGATTAAGAATTTTTTCGCAGTTTTCCCGGATGTTACGCATCAAGGCCTGATGTTCTACTTCAATTGTCTCGTAGTGAATATCCGGAATTAAATTAATTTTTACCGAATAGAAATATTTCCTGGCGTTAAATCGGGCGATCCGTCCCTTTTCCAGCCCCTGGATCAGGACCTTGTAATGGCCTTCGGGCAGCTTCAGTACCCGGAGGATACGGCAGACCGTTCCCACGCGGAAAATCTGATTCGGCTTCGGCTCCTCCACCGTCTGGTCTTTCTGGGAGGCAAGAAACAGCATGCGCTCCTTGTCCATGGCCTCCTCTACCGCTTGAATGGATTTTTCCCGGCCGATATAGAGGGGCAGTACCATGTCCGGAAAGATCACCACATCCCGCACCGGCAGAAGGGGGAGCTTCTCGGGTATATCTTCGACCTGTTCGTCCTCCTGGAGCAAGGTAACGAGGTCGTCTTTATCGGTTTCAGCCATATATCTCCTGTATCAATTCCAACACTTGTTCTCTGGATGCATTAGATAGTAATCATTTTTTTCCGGAACTCAATTGTCCGGCTCGGTATGAAAGGGGGACATCCAATTTTTCTGCAATTTTGAACAGCAGAGAAGTGATGTCAACAACAAAAATACGGTGCCGGCAAAAAAACCATTTGGCCAGACTGCAACCTGTGCTAAGAAAGTCCTGATCGCATCAGGGGGCAGGCCCGCAAAGAACCTGCGCGGATCCCGAGCGGGCAGCCGACGGGAAGCCTCTTTGCCAGAAAAGGCCGGAAATCGCTTATGTCAACGCCTGTGATACTTACTGCAGCCTTTATCTGCGGCGCCTGTATCGGCAGTTTTTTAAATGTATGCATATCCCGGCTGCCGGCGTCGGAATCCATCATCTCTCCGGGATCCAGATGCCCCGTTTGCAGGCGCCCCATCCCCTTCTATGACAATATACCGATTGTAAGCTACCTGCTGCTCCTGGGCAGATGCCGCCATTGCAGGACACCGATACCCGGGCGCTACCTGATCGTGGAAATCATTACCGGCGCCATGGCAGCTATTGTCGCCGGCCGGTTCGGGGCAAGCCCTGAAGCCCTTATATACTTTCTGCTGATCTGCGCGCTCATTGTTGTCATCTACATTGATCTAGAGCATCAACTGATTCCCGACGCGATCTCCCTGCCGGGTATCGGCCTGGGATTTGCCGCCGCCTTCGTGCTTGACCCGCTTCGCTGGACGGACTCCCTGCTTGGCATCCTGTTGGGCGGCGGACTTCTTTTGGCTGTAGCCTGGGGCTATTACCTGGTTACCGGCAAAGAAGGCATGGGCGGCGGTGATATCAAGCTTCTGGCCATGATTGGCGCTTTTCTCGGCTGGCAGGGGGTATGCTTCACCATTTTTGCAGCCTCGGTCACCGGAACCCTGGCAGGAATTTTATTGATGCTCTTTGCCAGAAAGAACCTGAAGTTCGCCCTGCCTTTCGGCCCCTTTCTGTCCATCGGTGCAATTGCCTACTTATTTTTCGGACCCCAGTTGATCGCATGGTATTTTTTCGGCATATACGCATTTTAGAAAACCCGGCTCAACAAAACGGTTGAAACCCCTGAGATACAACACCAAGCCCTTGAAATTCCTATGCTTTTTCCTTCAGCCCGCTGTTCCTGCAAAAGCTCCGCAAAAACCGGAAAACAGTTCATGAACGGGTATTTGCCGCCATCTCAGCCCCGAATTTTGCTTGACACGCCATTTTCATGCAAGTAAGGTCTGTTTATACTACGAATTCGGGTTGCAGCAAAAAGACAGGGTTTTTGCGTCTCCATTCGAAAAATCCCGACAGGGAAACTTTCTTCTAACTTCAAATCAAGGAAAGGAGCAACAAGTTGAACAAAAAAGATTTGGTCAATGAGGTGGCAAAAGTTGTCAGTACGAAGAAAGAAGCGCAGGCGGCAGTGGACTGCATGTTATCATCGATCAGCAATGCTATGGGCAAAGGCGATTCTGTAACACTGGTCGGCTTCGGCACCTTCAAGCCCGTAAAAAGAGAAGCCCGCAAGGGTCGGAACCCCCAAACCGGTGCTCCTATCGACATCAAGGCCAGGAAAGTCCCAAAGTTCACCCCTGGCAAGGCCCTAAAAGACGCGGTCAATTAAACGCCTGCTATCTGTTTCACCCTTTTTTTTATGCCCCAAGAACCGGTCGAAGCACCAACTTGGGGCATAATATTTGCCTGCGCGGGAGACGGCCCCGAAAAAGACCGCCCCCGCGGCAGGCATGGCGCTCTGCCAGCCTCAATGGAGCGTCAGGACACCGCGCCTCCTAACAACATGTTCCCGAAGAGCCGCAGCCGGCACAACTGCTGGGAGGCGGTTTGATACTGGAAGTAATCTCAAAGCCGACATTTTTGAAGTCAACAGTAACAGGCTGGGCCGCAGCCAGCAGTTCTTTGTTTGCGAGAAACTGAAATCCATTGATTTCGAATATTTCATCATCGTCATCCGGCTCGTCAAGGCCGAGCGCGAGCAAAGGCCCTCCACAGCTCATATTGTTTAAATACAAACGGATGGGGCGGACTTTCTTATCCTGAAAAAATTCGGAAATTTTTTGCTGTGCAGCTTCTGTTACCTCGAACATGGCAGCCTCCTGTACTTATAACCCGGGTTCACCCTCGCTATTCCGTGCGCAGCCGTCCGCTGCGGCATGGACCAATCCGACGGAGATTGAAAGTAATTCCGGTGTCTCCCTGTGTCAAGCGTTTTTCCCCGATGTGCGCAATCCCGGCTCCTGCTTGACTTTGCATGCACCTTCTGCTACAGCAGGCTATCCAACACACCATGATCCACAGTACACAAAGGAGAATCAGAATGGAATGCACGTTATCGATCATCAAGCCCGACGGCGTTCGAGCCGGACTTGTCGGCGAGGTCATCAAACGTTTCGAAAAGACCGGGATCCGCATTTCCGCCATGAAAATGCTGCATATGAGCAAGGAGGAGGCCAAAGGCTTCTATGCCGTTCACAAGGAGCGGCCTTTTTTTGAGAGCCTTACAGACTTCATGTCGTCGGGACCTATTGTGGCCATGGTGCTTGAAGATGAGCGAGTGATTGAAAAAAACCGCGATCTCATGGGGGCCACCAACTGGGAAGAAGCCGCCGAAGGCACCATCCGCCGCGATTTCGCCACGGATATTGAAAAAAACGTGGTGCACGGCTCGGATTCGCCGGAAACTGCGGAATTCGAGATCAACTACTTCTTTAACAGCTTTGAAATCTGCCGGGACTAGTCCGGCCGCGACCGGCATCTTTGCCCGCCTTCAGCTATCACCTAAACTGAGCGATTTTCAAGTTTGTCGCAGATACAAGGAAGCGGATGTTGAGCTATAGTCAACTATGCGAGACATCCGCTGACAAAGTAGATGCGGCAAAATTGGAAATCCCGGAGGGTTTCAAATTTTTAAGGCTGAAATTGATTGAAGTCCTTTAAAGTAATAAAAAAACAAAACCTTTAAAAATTTGAAACGCTCAGTTTAGGTGTCAGCTATTGCCCAGGGGCCCTGAGAAGCTGACGGCTGTTGGCCGGGCAAGGGGCTATTCCTTGCTTTTCAGCACAGCAAGAAACGCTGACTGCGGAATCATTACATCTCCCGCCATTTTCATCCGCTTCTTGCCCTTCTTCTGCTTCTCCAGCAGCTTCCGCTTTCGGGTCACATCGCCTCCGTAGCATTTGGCTGTTACGTCCTTGCGGTAGGCATTGATGGTCTTTCTTGCGATGATTTTCGAGCCGATCGCGCCCTGAAGCGCGATTTTGAACATGTGGCGGGGGATCTCGTCGCGCAGTTTCTCGCAGGCAAACCGGGCCCGCTCCACCGCCTTGTCCCTGTGCACCAATTGAGAGAGCGCATCCACACGCTCGCCGTTTACCAGGATGTCAAGCTTGACCAGATCGGATTCGCGGTAGTCGATGATTTCATAATCAAATGAGCCGTAGCCCTGCGTCAGGGTTTTCAGCTTGTCATAGAAGTCGTAGACAACTTCTGAGAGCGGCATTTCAAAAATCATTTCCAGGCGGTTGCTGGTAAAATACTGGTAATCCGTGTTGATGCCCCGGCGTTCCAGGCACAGGTTCATGACAGTGCCCATGTAGGAATCCGGGATGATAATGCTGGCACGAATAAAGGGCTCCCGGGTACTTGCAATGGAGCCCGGATCCGGATAATTGGCGGGATTGTCGATCAGGACGGTGCTACCGTCGGTATATTCGATTTCATACTCCACAGAGGGCGCGGTAATGATTAAAGACAGGTCATATTCGCGCTCCAGCCGCTGCTGCACCACCTCGAGGTGCAAAAGCCCCAGAAAACCGCAGCGAAAGCCGAACCCCAGAGCGGCGGAGGAGTCCTTCTCATAGACCAACGAGGCATCGTTTAGCTTCAGCTTGTCCAGCGCCGCCGCAAGATCCGGGTACTCATCGGTGGATACCGGATAAATGGAAGAAAACACCACGGGTTTGGATTCCTGGAATCCGCTGAGGGGCTTTTCGCAGGGCCGTTTTTTCAGGGTGATGGTATCGCCGCAGCGGGTATCGCTCACGGTTTTAATTCCTGCTATCAGATAGCCTACCCGGCCGGCGGCGACTTCCTTCTGGGCAATGCGTTTTAACTGGAAAATGCCCACCTCTTCTACTGTATAGACGGCATTATTGGACATGAAAAGAATTTCATCCCCCGGTTTCACTTTGCCGTCCAGAACCCGGAAATGGACGATGGTGCCCCTGTAGGGATCATAATGCGAATCAAAGATGAGCGCCCGCAGAGGAGCCTCCGGATCTCCCTGGGGGGGCGGGAGCTGCGTAATGATGGCCTCAAAAACCTCCCCGATACCGATCCATTCCTTTGCAGAGCATAAGATGGCGCTGTCCGGCTCCAGACCCAGATCCACGGCAATCTGTTCTTTTACCATCTCGATTTCCGCCGAGGGCAGATCGATCTTGTTGATTACCGGGATGATTTCCAGGTCATTTTCCACCGCCAGATACATATTGGCAATCGTCTGGGCCTCCACTCCCTGTGTGGCGTCCACCAGAAGAAGAGCCCCTTCGCAGGAGGCAAGGGCGCGGGAGACTTCATAGCTGAAATCGACGTGGCCCGGCGTATCGATCAGGTTCAGATAATAGAGGCGCCCGTCCTTGGCCGTATAAGGCAGACAGATGGTCTGGCTTTTGATGGTAATGCCCCGCTCACGCTCCAGGTCCATGGTATCCAGAATCTGGTCTATAAAGTCACGATCGGAGACCAGCTCCGCGGTCTGGATCAGCCGGTCGGACAGCGTCGACTTGCCGTGATCAATATGGGCGATTATGCTGAAGTTGCGAATGTTGTCCATGAAAATGTCCATCATATCCGAATTCAAAGAAAAGAAAATTGACAGAATTTTCTTTGCTGTGATAAAAAATAATAAAATTATGCTGAAAACACGCCTGTTTAGCAATTATCCGGCAGTATGTCAATGCCGCATTCTCCCCAACAGGCAAACAACGGTACAGGATCTATGTCCGCCAGAATTTTAATTGTTGACGATGATCCGGCGGTCCGGGATTCCATTCAGGAATTTTTGACCATCCTTAACTATCGGGTTGACGCCGCGGCCAGTGCTGAAGAAGCCATGGAGGTCATCCGCAACAAGCATGCCGATGTGATTATTACCGATATTATGATGGAAGGCATGGACGGCCTGGAACTGACGCAATTTATAAAGGCGCACTACGATTCTGACGTAATCGTCATGACCGGCTATACCGGCGATTATACCTATGAAGAAGCCATCAATAAAGGTGCTGATGATTTTGTCTTCAAGCCCATCAAATTTGAAGAGCTCAAACTCCGGTTAAAACGGGTACTGCGCGAGCGCAGACTTGCCAAGGAACGCATGCTGATGCTGGACCAGCTCCAGGAACTGGCCATTACGGATGATCTGACAAAACTCTTCAACAGCCGGCACTTCTACAACCAGCTCGAAAATGAAGTCAACCGGTATCAGCGCTACAAAAGGCCTTTCTCCATTTTAATGATTGATCTGGACCATTTCAAACGCTTCAATGACACTTACGGTCACCTGGAAGGCGACAGGATCCTCCGGCAGGTAGGACGCAAAATCACGTCCTGCATGCGCACAATGGACACCGCATACCGCTACGGCGGCGAGGAGTTCACGGTACTGCTGCCGGAAACCGATTGTGAGGCAGCGGTTACGGTGGCCGAACGCATAAAGGACGCTGTCAACAGGGAAACGACCGGCCTGATCGATGAATCCAGCGTGACCGTAAGCATCGGCGTTACCGAATACTCGGATGCAGACTCCATAAGCGCCCTGATTAAACGGGCGGACAAAGCCATGTATGTCGCCAAGCAAAGGGGACGCAACTGCATTGCCTACTGGCAGCCGGATCAGGAAACCGCAACCTATCACGTCTACCAGGGCTGATGAATTCTCACGGTTAGATAAAGATCCCCCTGCTCGCCGTCCGGGCCTTTTCTGCCCAGCCCTTTGAGCCGCAGTATCGAGCCGTCCCGGGTTCCCGGGGGGATGAGCACGTTAAAAAACCGGTTGGTAAGTCCCCGTGGAATGTTGATCCTTTTTTTTGCTCCCGCCGCAGCCTCGTAAGGGGTAATGCGGATCGTGTCATAGAGGTTGTTCTCCTCCCGGCTGCCTGTACCGCCCCGCGGCTGGATTACCTGAAAGCGCGGGGACTTTTTTTTCTGCATCACCGCGCGTCTGAGAGTATCTCCAAAGCGGGTCTCCGGCATTACCCCCAGTGTCTTTAATGCGGCAATCCCGAACAGGAATCCGCCGATATGGGCCCACCACGCAATACCGCTCATGGCTCCCCCGCTTGCCGCCGCATTGAGTAACTGCAGCAAAAACCAGAGGCCCAGAAAGAAAAATGCGGGGATTTCAACGAACAGGGGAAAGATCAAAACGGGGATCAGCGTCAGGATCCGGGAGGTGGGATACAGGATGAAATAGGCCCCCATCACCCCGGCAATCGCCCCGCTTGCCCCGATCACCGGTGCTGTGGAATGTATGTTCAGGAAAAAATGGCAAAGACCGGAAAAAAACCCGGAGAGCAGGAAAAAAAACAGGTAGTAAACAGATCCCAGGCGGTCCTCGACGTTGTCGCCAAAGATATACAGCGACCACATGTTGCCCAGAATATGCAGGAAACCGCCATGAAGAAACATGAAGGAGAGCAGCGAGAACAAAAGCTGACCCGTGCTGAAATGGGAGGCGATATGGGGCACTGTAAACTTTGCCGGCACCAGGCCGTAAGTATAGACAAACTCGGACATCCGCCCTCCCTGCGCCAACTGCAGCACATAGACAACAACATTGATACCGATCAGTGTGTTATTAACAACAGGGTAGTTGCGGGAGGGTATTGTATCGCGGATGGGAATCATGTCTTATCCGGATTGGCGGTATTCTTTTGCGATCGTGGCTGTGGCCGGAAGCAAGCCTGCCGGGCAATTTTATTGTTGCTTACATGGCGTGGTCCGCATGCTGATATCCACAAAGCGGGCCCCATGGATCAGGGCGCCCGCCGAGATAATGTCAATCCCCAGATCGGCCAGTCGGCACAGGGCACTGCGATCCACCCGGCCGGAAACCTCGACCAGGGCCTGACCATTGATCCGGGTTACCGCCTTCTCCATGTCTGCGTCAGCCATATTATCCAGCATAATCACATCGGCACCGGCTGCAAGCGCTTCATCCACCTGTTCGTGGCTTGCCGCCTCAACCTCTATTTTTACGAGATGCGAAGCCCGCCTGCGGGTCCTGGCGACGGCCTCCCGGATACTTCCAAAGGCGGCAATATGATTGTCTTTGATCAGGATGCCGTCATAGAGCCCCATTCGGTGATTGCCCGCCCCTCCCATGCGGACCGCATATTTTTCCAGCGCCCGCCAGCCGGGAATGGTTTTGCGGGTATCCACCAGCTTTACCGGCCGGCCGGCAAGCGTTTCGACGAAGCTGCGCACATGGGTGGCAATTCCGGAAAGGTGCTGCAAAAAGTTCAAGGCAATCCGCTCGCCAAGCAGAAAGGAAGCAAAATTGCCGGAAATCTCCGCCACTGTCTGCCCTGCCGCAGCTTCCTGTCCGTCGCCCATGCCGGCAGAAAAACCGAGGCCGGGATCTATGCGCGCAAAAACCCGGCGGGCCGCATCCATACCGGCAAGAACCAAAGGCTCCCTGGCAATGATTTCACCTCTGCCCGTCACAGCCTTTTCTTCAAGGGCAGCTGTGGTGATGTCACCCGGGCCGATGTCTTCTGCAATCGCCATTTCGATAAGCTGGTCCAGATGATGCGGGGCCAGCGCAAAATCCGTGTATTGCATGGGTTATTGGGCCATCGGTTTGATCATATTCAGATTCTGCTGCAGTTTCTCCAGCTTCTCCATATATTGGGAGCGCTGGCTGCGGGCCTTTTCAATCACGTCAGCCGGTGCTTTATTGACAAAATTCTCATTTTCCAGTTTTTTGGAAAGTCCGGCAATCTCCTTGTCCAGCTTGCCGATCTCTTTTTCCAGGCGGCGGGTTTCCCTGGCAAAGTCAATGACCCCGGCCAGATACACCGAGATTACCATATCCCCGACAATTGCAGTAGCTGTTTTTTCCGGTTTCTCCCCGGCCGGAGCGACTTCGAGCCCATCGAGCCGCGCAAGACCCGATATCAGCCCCCGGTTATCCTGCAAAAGCTGCTGACCGTTTTTGCTGTCGGTCTGAACGAGAATCTCCAGGTTCCGGGACGGCGCAATGTTCATCTCCCCCCGCACATTTCGGATTGCCGTGACAACATTCATCAGGGTCTCCATATCCGCCTCTGCGGCCGGATCATGGGCCAGCTCGGCAAACTCGGAATCATCGAGCGGGTAGACGGCCCGCATGACGGAGCCCTGCGTTCCCGGCAGCAGATGCCAGATTTCCTCGGTCACAAAGGGAGTAAAGGAGTGCAGCGTTATCAGAATATCATGGAGCACCCGCCAGGATGTAAAAAGCGCAGATTCCTGCCGCCCGGCTCCCCATTTGCCGTACAGGGCGGGCTTGGCCGCTTCGAGATACCAGTCGCAGAACTCGTGCCAGATAAACTGATAAATCTCGCTTGCTGCTGTGTTGAAATGATAACCGTCAAGAGCTTCGGCTACTGCCGAGACCACCGTTTTCAGGCGCGATATGATCCATCTGTCGGCAAGGCCCCGGCTGTCATGGCCGGCGGGTACCGGCTTTTCCCGTACATGTGTCAGCGTCAGGCGTGCCGCATTCCACAGCTTGTTGATAAAATTGCGGTAGCCTTCAATACGCTTTTCCGAGAGTTTGATATCCCTGCCCTGAGCTGCAAATGCAGCCAGGGTAAAGCGAAGAGCGTCGGTCCCGTATGTTTCAATAACGGCCATGGGGTCGATGACATTGCCCGAGGATTTGCTCATTTTCCGGCCGTCCTCATCCCGCACCAAGGCATGGACATAAACATCGCGAAACGGGACCTCCTTCATAAAATGACAGCCCATCATCATCATACGGGCAACCCAGAAAAACAGGATGTCGAATCCGGTAACCAGCACCGAGGTGGGGTAAAAGGTCCTCAACAGCCGGGTATCATCCGGCCAGCCCATGGTGGAAAAAGGCCACAGGGCGGAACTAAACCAGGTATCGAGCACATCCGGATCCTGGAGCAGCCGGCTGCTCTGGCAGGCCGGACACTTTTGCGGGGTCTCGAACGCCACCACTGTCTCGCCGCAGTCGCTGCATTGCCAGGCCGGGATGGGATGGCCCCACCAAATTTGACGGGAAATACACCAATCCCGGATGTTTTCCATCCACTTGAAATAATCGTTTTGCCATTTCTCCGGAATGATATCGGTTTTGCCGTTTTTGACCGCATCCACTGCTTTTTCTGCCAACGGTCCGGTTCTGACAAACCATTGCCTGGAGAGGTTGGGTTCCACCAGGGTCTGGCAGCGGTAGCAATGTCCGATACTGTGGCGGTAGTCCTCGATTTTTTCCAGGAGTCCGGCCTTCTCCAGGTCGGCGACAACCGCCCGGCGGCACGCAAACCGCTCCATGCCCTGGTAGGAGATACCTGCCGCCCCGGTCATGCAGCCGTCTTCGCCGATAACCTTCAAACTCTCCAGTTCATGAATCCGCCCGATTTCAAAATCGTTCGGGTCATGAGCCGGTGTGACCTTGAGAGCGCCGGTGCCGAAATTCATATCCACATAGGAATCCGTGATTACCGGAATGCTCCGGCCGGTAAGCGGCAGGCAAAGCGTTTTGCCGTGCAGATTCGTGTAGCGCTCGTCTTCCGGGTTTACCGCAACCGCTGTGTCTCCCAGCATGGTTTCGGGCCGCGTGGTAGCGACGACCGGTCCGCCGCCGCCTTCGGAAAGCGGATAGCGGATATGGTAAATATGGCCGTTAACCTCTTCGTGCTCGACCTCCAGGTCGGCAAGGGCGGTCTGGCAGCGCGGACACCAGTTGATAATATAATGGCCGCGGTAAATCAGGCCCTGTTCATAGAGTTCCACAAACACTTTGCGCACCGCACGCGAGAGCCCGTTGTCCATGGTAAAGCGCTCCCGGCTCCAATCGCAGGAAGCGCCGAGACTTTTGAGTTGATTGATAATGGCATCACCATATTTGCGGCGCCATTCCCATACGGCTTCCACGAACTTTTCCCGTCCGATCTGGTGCCGATCAATGCCCTTTTCCGCAAGGCTTCTCTCCACCACATTCTGTGTGGCGATTCCGGCATGGTCGGTACCCGGCATCCAGAGGACGTTGTCCCCCCGCAGACGCCTGTAGCGACAGAGGGTGTCCTGCAGGGTAATATTTAACGCATGGCCCATATGCAAAACGCCGGTTACATTGGGCGGCGGAATAACAATTGAGAAAGGCTTTGCTCCGGACTCTTCCGATGCCGCGAACAAGCCGTTTTCCTCCCAGTATGCGTACCATCGGGATTCCACTTCTTCGGCTGTATAGCCCTTCTTCATGACTTCTTCTTCCATAGGTGGCCTGCCCCTGATTTGATGGTCCCGGAAAAAGCCCCTTATCCCGCCGCCGGGCCATAAAAAACCTTTTCCCACGCCATCGGCTTGAATCGAATGAAAAAAATGGGGATTGGACCAACCCCCATTCATCACTAGCTATCCCTCTTTATTCCTGATTGTCCGCCGGAAGCCTTATTTGTCCGCAGCCTCCCGCAAATATTGTTTCAACTGGCTCATGTCCTCAGACAGCCGCTTCTCTATCATATCCTTCAGAATTTTTTCAATCTTGTCCTCGTAGAGCCTTTGTACAACCCGCTCCAGAGCGGCATCGAGCATCTCCGGCGTTGCCAGGACCGCCCCTTCCTGATCCTGACCGGCAGCGGCACCGTCAAAATCTTTTTCCGGCTTATCCTCGACAGAAAAAAAATCATCCAAATTTCTGCTTATATCAGCTTCCAGGGTCCTGTCTTCGGTATCGTCAGCCGCTGTGTCATCCTCGGGGCTCTCAAGATCCGTATCCCCAAAGCCTTCTTCCGGCCATAGGCCACCGGGCCCGTCTTCGCCACCCTCCGGCATATCCTGCTCCCAGGAAAGCTCACCGGTCCCGGAGAGATCCAACTCCCTGTCATCACTGCTTGAGCCGGTTGCACTGGAAACCGCTCCTATAGCCTCATCAACGACTTCCTCGGTAAGCTCAATGATTTCTTCGTCTTCATCAGATGTCCCCACCGCGATATCATCGAGGTCAATCGGTTCGTCAAGATCGATGGTTTTACCAAGGTCAATCGGTTCATCAAGATCGATCGGCTCGTCGGCATCAGCGGCGTCCGCCGGAACGCCCTGTGTTCCCCTTTCGCGGCGATCTTCCGAATTATCGGCCATTCGGCCCCCTTTTATGGCAGGTTTGGCGGGTGTAGCTATCTGATACAATAATTTATTTAACAAAACCTGCCGTTTATGTCAAGAAAATTGCAGCCCGAGGCATTGACCTCCCGAGGCAGTCATAATACATAGAAACTGTATTCCCCCGGGCAAATCAAATAAAGATACGGTAAATAATGCGGCGGTTTCATATTGGCAAAGATCAAATTATGGGAGATGCAGCGGAAATTTCCGGTACGGAAGCCCGCCATATCCGAACTGTTTTGCGCATGAAACCAGGCGATTTTCTGGAATTGGTGGACGGATCCGGCTACGCCTATGAAGCCCGGATTCATTCCGTTTCCGGCGAGGTCATTCAAGCAGAAATCCTGCGCAAATACCGTTCCGGTTCCGAGTCCGGCCTGAAGATGACCATAGCCATTGGATTTTTAAAGGACAAAAAGATGGACACATTGGTCCGCCACCTTACGGAACTCGGGATGAGCCGGTTTCTGCCCGTATGGACCGCGCGCTCCATCGCCCGGCCGCCGGAAAAACGGCTGCATTCCAGGCTCCAAAGATGGGAAAGCATCGCCACGGAGGCGGTAAAACAAAGCAGGCGGGACCAGATTCCGGAAATCGCTCGCCCGGCAGCCTTTGAGGAAGCACTGGCGCTGGGTCAAAAGGCGGATGCCGGCATCATCTTCCGGGAGCAGGCCGATCAATCCCTGCACTCGGCAGTGCAGCCCATGCAGGGGGTGCAGGAAGTTTTTGTCCTGCTCGGCCCGGAGGGCGGGTTTGCGGAGAGCGAAGCCCGGCAGGCTGCTGCAGCCGGCCTTGTATCGGTTTCCATGGGGCCCCGGATTTTACGGGCGGAAACCGCCGCCATCACGGCATGCGCGCTTCTCCAGTACCTTCTGGGCGATACAGGCAAAAAAAGCCCTTGACAGGGCTTGAGGTTATTCTTTATACACAGAGTAACTTTTTGCCGAGGTAGCTCAGTCGGTAGAGCAGGTGACTGAAAATCCCCGTGTCAGAGGTTCGATTCCTCTCCTCGGCACTTGTAAAATCAAGGGCTTACAGATTTTCTCTGTAAGCCCTTTTTTTATTTGTAAGCGCCTTCAGCATAAAAGTTACTCAGAAGTTCTTTTCTGCCCCCTCTCCCGCCGGAGATCCAGAATTCCGGCCGAAGCCCGACTGCTATGTGTCCCGCTATTGCCCCAATGGCTTGCTCCGCCCAAGCATTATCCCAATCCGTGCTTTCACAAAAGGAGGGGAAAAAACAGAATGCGGTTTAAAGGCCGGCCAGCGGATCATCGGCGATAAAGGGGGCAAGCATGTAGGTGATGTCGCTCTCCCGGGTTGGGTAGGGGGTCATCACATGATTCCAGTATAGTTCAGCAGAACTCTGGCCGCTGACGATGGCTTGTTTGAAAATGTTGATCAGGCCGGCGGCATTGTCGGAGATGATATGGGCACCCAGAATCCGGCTGTTTTCATCCACGAGCACCTTATAGGCGGCATTCCGCATTCCCACGCGCCTGTAGGTGGGCCATGAGAGATTGCTGTCCATACTTTTAAAATAAGGGATCCCCCCGGCTCTCAGGCTCTCTTCCGTAGCTCCGACCATGGCATACTGCGGATAAGTAAAAAGGACCGTGGGTACGGCCCCATAATCCATCAACGCCCCCTCTCCGCCATGCATCTCGGCGAGGATGTTTTTCGCCGCAACGCAAGCCTCATAGTCCGCCACCCGGGCCAGCTGGATGCTGGCTGCACAGTCGCCAACGGCAAAAACACGGGGGTTGCTCGTTCGCATCTCCCTGTCCACCGTAATTCCCCGGCGATTGTAGGCAACATCTCCCTTTTCCAGTGCCAGGCCTTCAATTGAGGGGACACGACCAGCCCCATGGACCGCCATATCCACAGGCAAACTTCCGCCGTCCCGGGTATGAACGGTGTAACCGCTGCCGGATTTTTCTATTCCGGAGACCTGCATATCCGTATGAATATCGATATTCTCTGCGCGGGATGCCTTCATCAACTGTTCTGTCATCTCCGCGTCAAAGGGGCCAAGCGGGCGCGGGGCCGCCTCAAGGATATGAATCTGTTGCGACTGCCCCAGATATGCGGCAAAATGGGCGAATTCGAAAGAAATAAATCCCCCGCCCACAAAAGCAATCCGCGGCGGAAGATGATCGAGCTCCAGAAATGTGCTGCTCCCGGTCAAGTGTTCAGCGCCTGCGAACGGCAGCGACATGGGGTGGGCGCCGGTTGCCAGAATGATATACCTTGCAGCAACCCTTTCTCCGTTAACCGCCAGCACGGCCTTATCCTGAAATTCGGCGGTCCCTTCAATGAAATGGATGCCCGCACCCTTCAATCCCTTGCGGGTCCCTTCGGGAACGGCCCTTGTAAAAGAACGTTTCTCATCGCGGATTATGCTCCAATCCATCTCCGGTTGGCGGGTAACGCCTTTTCCGGCCAGATGCCGGGCCCTGGCCATGGTCTCGGCGGCCTCAAAATACCACTTTTTGGCCTGACACCCGGCCAGTGCACAAATTCCCCCGGGCCTGTCACTGTTTTCAATGACAGCGACAGAGGCTCCATAGTCCTTAAGCGTGTGAGCAGCAGTTTGCCCGGCTGTTCCGGACCCCACGACAACCACGTCATATGTTTCCATCAGAACTCTCTCTTTGCGATTCTGCAGATGCTTTGTCACCTGCCCTGCCTGCGTGTGACAAAAAAAATGCGGAATCCAACACAAATGCAGCCACTCCGGTTTTCCGCAAAGAAACAGGATGCCGGCCCCTCACATCCGGAGGCCGATTAAAAAGGGCTTACAGACATTATTCCAACTGATAGAATTCGTATTCGGTTGGTCCGGGGAGGAGGTCTTCCAGCTTGTCCTGGAGTTCCTTTCTTTCCGGGCTGGCCCACCACTGTTTCCAGTTGTCCACAGACTGCCAGGTACTGATAATCAGGTAGTCTTCCGGGTCCTCGAGACTTCTCAATGTTTCCCCGGAAATGTAGCCGGGCTGCGACACCGCCTTCTGCCGAAGTTGGGTGAGAACGGGCAGCAACTGGCTTTGAAGACCTTGCGGAATTTTTCTTTTGATCAGGATTTTTGCTACCACAATTTTTCTCCTTTGCATTACGCGTTAAAATGGGCGAAGTGTACAATCGGCCAGGGCAGAACAGGCGAGCAGGCCGCTCATAATAAATATGAGGGGAAGCAGGATGGATGTCAAATGGAGGTCCCCCGGTTTCGCTCTTCGGGCAGGAAAGTGGCAACAAGCCGCTTGACATCGCCGAAGGGATCGGCATAGATTGAATTTTTCCGGTATTTCCGGAATTGCCGATCAGTACAAATGTTTTTCACCCAACACGAGGAGGATGCATTCATGAGCCGCTTTCTTTTTATTTTGAGCAAAGATGACAATGAAGCCGCCACCCGGTGTTTTCAGTTTGCAAAGGTGGCCTATGACAAAAACCACCAGGTGGACTTGTTCCTGATTGACGACGGCGTGGAATGGGCGGATGCGGAAAGGGATTTAAGCCACAAAACGGTTACCGGCGACTGTCCCAACGATTATTTGCCCTACCTTGTGGAAAAGGAAGTCCCGGTCGGGGTCTGAATCCCCTGTGCCAAATCTCGTCAGGTTGACGAGAGCCGGTTTTTCTCCAACATGTATCTGGGCGGCGCCCCGGCCATTATCGATATATCCGCAGAAGCCAGGGTTTTTAACTTCTAGTCCGCTCTTGCCTGAAAAGTAGAGCGCTTCAGGAGGGTAGAACAGAACATCTGTTTTCGGGTAAATTTTACCGGCGGCATTGAGCCCTGATCCTGCTATGCCTGACTAAAATAGAGGGAAAGGCTCCCGGAATTCCGGCTTCGGCATGCCGGATCCGCGTCAGGAAACCCCGGGAGCTCTACATTGCCCGGTTTTGCATACAGCTGATTCCCGAAGGTGCGAGCTGGCGGCCCGGATTGCCGAGAAACACGAATTTCCGGGATAGCCGGGAGGAGAAGGAAAAGTTTTTTTGAAACACCTCCCGGCCGAACGGCAGCAGCGTACTCAGGCCGTCGGTTTCGATAAATATCGTCCCGGCAAGGGCGATATGCTCCTTTAGGGCATAAATGAGTTCCATCGCCGACATGCCGTCAAAATCGCCGCTCAGGCGGAGGTGAAGGGCGCCGTCCTTACGAAGGCTGGTGATTCGGAAGTTTCTTGCCATTGGAAAACCCCCCGTATACTCATGGTAAAATCATTTTCCGTTCATGCAATCTCCCTCTTATGCAGGGCATAATTTCTGGCTTCCCCCGGAAGCCATCAAACTTAGCCTAACCGCAAGGAGCCATCCCGTCCATAAGGCGTATTTCAGTTTTTTTTGTCAGACAGGATCCTACATAAGTGGGGGCATAAAGTGGAAGACCCGGATGGCTGCGTCAATCCAGCAGCCCATGGTTGCGGGCATACGTGCACAAATCCTCGTTACTCTCCATATGGAGCTTGCCAAGCAGGCGATGGCGGTATGTACTGACTGTTTTGGGACTGAGCCCGAGAATACCGGCGATATCCTTGATCCGTTTTCCGGCGGCTATCATGGCCAATATCTGGTACTCCCTGTCTGACAGGATTTCATGTGGTGCAAAGCCTTTATGACCGTAGGTTTTTGCGGCAATGAGTTCTGCCAGGTGCGGACTGATATATTTCTGGCCGGCGTACACCTTGCGGATGGCAGAGAGTAAGTCCCCGGCCCTGCAGTCCTTGACAAGGTATCCCGATGCGTGGGCCTTCAGGGCGCGAAGGCCGTATTCCACCTCCGAATGCATGGAGAGGATAATAACGGGTATATCCGGACGGGCCTGACGGATGGACTTCAGCACATCAATTCCGTGAATGTCGGGCATGGAAATATCCAGCAACACCAAATCGATATCATTTTCCCTGGCCCGGGAAATCGCCTCCCGGCCTGTGGCGGCCTCTTCTGCCACAACCAGGTCCTCCGTGTTTGCAAGGAGTTCTTTCAAACCCTGCCGAAAAATGGTATGATCATCGGCAAGAAGAATCCGTATCATCACTCTTCCTTATCCAACGCGCCAAGCGTGTAAACAGAGCGAAAAAAGGCGGGAAAAGCATATACAAGTGTTTTTATGCAATGGTAAGCCCGATGGGGCCCCATTGCAAACCTGCAGGGTGCTGCGCCTGCCACCTGCCCTTGAACCACCCCATCTATTTGGCACCCGCAGGATCCGGCAAAAGAAAATGATTACGGTCTTTGCAATCCCACAGAAGCACACCGGTGATCCCCATGCCAGAAAAACCGAGTTATGAAGAGCTGGAACAAAGAGTTATACGGCTGGAGGCGGATAATGCAAG
>CAZWNV010000003.1:37784-40798 GCA_964635265.1 uncultured Desulfobacteraceae bacterium | reverse complement strand
CCCGATACCATCAGCATAAAAGCTACTTAGAAGTCAGTAATTGTAAGGGGTGGAGAAAATGGCCGAATCAACAGAGCAACGGCGTAGATCTGTGGAAAAGGAGCTGATGGAACTGGAGAAGCAGGTGGATGCCATGGACGGCAAGCTGCGTGCTTATCTCGCGGATCGCCAGAACAAACCGCATCCCCGCCATATGGAACTGGTTGAGAAAATTCAGCGCTACCGGGTTCCCCCGGCGGTTTCCACCAAGCAGCTCGAATACCAGCTCGACAACCTGCAGTGGAAGGTCTATTATCATCAAAAAGCCTGGCAGCAGCTCTGGGAAAATGCAGAGGCTGCCTATAGGCAGGGGCGACAGTTTGGATCCACGCTTCAGGAAAGCCCGTCAAACCAGGAATCCGAGCGGAGCCAAGGGCCTACATCCCCTTCGATGCAGTCATTCTGGGATTTTCAGCAAAAGAAGCTGAAGGAGTTCGGAGCCCGGAGCCAGGAGTCGGCCGAGGAATTTGAAAACCGGATCCGGAGTCGGTACCGCCAGCTGGCAGAGAATAAGGGCGATGACCAGGAGATTGTGCTAACCTTTGACAAACAGGATAAGCAGTGCACGCTGGCGCTTAGACGCAAGGAATAATGCCTGGCAGGAGAGGCGGCTACCGTTCGGTCTGCCGGCAGGACGGTATTGTGGTAAAGCAGTCCTGCCTGGAAGATTCCCGGAGGTGTTCCAGCACATACTGCATATCATTTGCCGGTTCTGCCTGAATACAGACGGGCCTTCCGTCTTCGGGGTGCAGAAACCGGATCTGCCAGGCATGCAGCATCTGGCGGGGAACCGCCTGGATAATTCCCCGGAGTTTCGGGTTGTGCAGGAGTCTGGTAGGTTTCTTCGGCCCGTAGACGCTGTCACCGACGATGGGACAGCCTATGGCGGAGCTGTGCACCCGGATTTGATGGGTACGGCCGGTGGCTATCCGGTATTCCATAAGCGAAACCCCCTCCCAGAAACACCAAAGCCGCCAGAAAGTCAGCGCCTGCCGCGCCCTGGTGGGGCTGCTGGCGGACATTTTTTTCCGGTTTAGTCGATGTCGGCCGATGGGCAGGTCGATGTGTCCGCTCTCCTGCTGCGGACGACCATAGGTCAGGGCAAGGTAGTGCTTTTCGACACTGCGGTTTTTAAATTGTGCCGTCAGGTTCTGGAATGCCGAAGGGGTCTTTGCCGCAAGGATCACCCCGGAGGTGTCCTTGTCCAGGCGGTGTACAATTCCCGGCCGCTCCGGGGCCGTGCCCACACCCTGGATTTCCGGAAAATGGTATAGCAGTGCGCCGGCCAGGGTGCCGCCGAAATGCCCGGGGGAGGGGTGCACGACCATTGCAGGCGGTTTGTTTACAGCCAGGCAGTGGGCATCGGAGAGGATAATGCACAGGGGAATGGCTTCAGGCTGAAGGGAGGGATCCGCTTCAACGGATTCGGGAATTTCACCGCTGATCCGGTCCCCTGCCGCAGGCTTGTAACCGGGCTTGCAAGGCTTGTCGTTGACGCGGATCCGGCCCTCGCGGATCAAGCGTGCCACGGTGCTGCGGGAAAACCGGGGATAGCGCTCGGCAGTGAGCACATCCAGTCTTCTGCCGGCATCGGATTCGGCATGGAACTTGACAGTAAAGTTCCTTCCGCCGTTCATGGAGCAATTACTGGGATTGGGCAGGGGGTGCAAACAGGGATTCGATTTCGTTCCAGATAGCTGTCTCATCGGCATCCCTGGCAATGCACAGTTCTCTGAGCAGCAGCCCCCGGGCTGTGTCCAGCAGTTTGCGTTCGCCAAAGGACAGGTCTTTTGCCAGTTTCAGCACAAACAGATCCCGGAATACTTCGGCAACGTCGTAGAGCGATCCGGTTTTGATTTTATCCATGTATTCTTTATACCGTCGGTTCCACGTCTGATTGTCAAAGATGTCTCCTTTTTTCTGCTTGAGCACGGAGTAGATTTCCGGGATCTCCTCCTCCTGGATCACCTCGCGGAGACCGACGGACTCGACATTGTTGGTGGGGATCATAATCACCATGCCGTTGTCTATGATTTTCATGATATAGAAGTTGTGTTTATCCCCGTTGATGGTCCGGCTTTCGATGGATTCAATGCGCCCAACGCCGTGTGCTGGATAAACGGCCAGATCCCCGACCTCAAATTCCTTAAAGTTCTGTTTTTGGACTTCTGCTTTTTTGGCCATAACAATTCACCAGTACATAATGTGCTTTTGATGGTTTTCTTGCATAAAAGAACTATATAGCATATTTCGAGGCGGGATTCAACAAAAAAAAGGGGTTGGCGGAGTGCTCCGCCAGCCCCTTTTGCAAAGGCTGCATTCAGTTTATTGTTCGTCGTTTTACATCAGAAACGGCACCATGAGCAGAGCCACAACATTGAGGATCTTGATCATGGGGTTGATGGCCGGCCCTGCCGTATCCTTGTACGGGTCGCCAACTGTATCGCCGGTAACGGCGGCTTTATGGGCATCACTTTTCTTGCCGCCGAAAAAGCCGTCTTCGATGTATTTCTTCGCGTTATCCCAGGCGGCTCCGCCGGTGGTCATGGAAATGGCCACAAACAGACCGGTGATAATGGAGCCGATCAGAAGGCCGCCCAGTGCCACCTTGCCCAGAAGGAAGCCGACCAGTATTGGTGCGACAACCGGCAGCAGCGCGGGAACCAGCATTTCCTTGAGGGCGTGCTTGGTGACGATATCCACGCACGTATGATAATCCGGCTTGGCAGTGCCTTCCATGATTCCCGGAAGCTCGCGGAACTGGCGGCGAACTTCGTCGACAACGGCGCTGCCCGCGCGACCAACAGCCTGCATCGCCATGGAGCCGAAAAGGTAGGGCAGAAGCCCGCCGATGAAGAGGCCGATGATGACGTCCACGTTGGAGAGATCAAAGGAAATCGTTTCGGCAAGGCCGCCGGATATCCGGCTTGGCAGTGCCTTCCATGATTCCCGGAAGCTCGCGGAACTGGCGGCGA
>CAZWNV010000003.1:0-37684 GCA_964635265.1 uncultured Desulfobacteraceae bacterium | reverse complement strand
ATCCGGCTTGGCAGTGCCTTCCATGATTCCCGGAAGCTCGCGGAACTGGCGGCGAACTTCGTCGACAACGGCGCTGCCCGCGCGACCAACAGCCTGCATCGCCATGGAGCCGAAAAGGTAGGGCAGAAGCCCGCCGATGAAGAGGCCGATGATGACGTCCACGTTGGAGAGATCAAAGGAAATCGTTTCGGCAAGGCCGCCGGATTCCTTGGCTGCCTCTTCTGCATGCAGGACAAACTCCTGGGTATAGGAGGCAAACAGAACCAGAGCAGCGAGTCCTGCGGAGCCGATGGCATAGCCCTTGGTAACTGCCTTGGTGGTGTTGCCGACAGCGTCGAGGGGGTCGGTGACGGCACGGACGGAATCGTCCATTTCCGCCATTTCGGCAATGCCGCCGGCGTTGTCGGTGATCGGGCCGTAGGCGTCAATAGCGATAACCATGCCGGTCATGGACAGCATGGCCACTGTGGCAATGCCGATGCCATAGAGTCCGGCAAATCCGTAGGCAAGGCCGATGGCCAGGCAGATTGCAAGCACCGGGGCCGCGGTGGACTGCAGGCTTACCGCAAGACCCGCGATGATGTTGGTGCCGTGCCCGGTGGTGGAGGCTTCGGCAATCCCCTTAACCGGTTTGTAGGTGCCGGTATAGTACTCCGTGATCACAACAATGACAACGGTCAGGACCAGGCCGATCAGTGCCGAGTAAAACAGGTTGATGGCCGGGATGCCGTTCATTTCGGTCATGATGTTGGTGGTTACAAAGTAGAAGGCAATGGCGGCAAGGATGGCGGCCCCGAACATGCCTTTGTACAAAGCGCCCATGATGTATTCACTTTTGCCCATCCGGACAAAGAAGGTAGCGATAATGGAGGCGATAATGGAAACCGCGCCCAGCAGAAGCGGGAAGTGAACGGCCATGGGGTTTCCTGCAAAGATCAGGGCTCCCAGCAGCATGGCGGCAACGACAGTTACCGCGTAGGTCTCGAAAAGGTCGGCTGCCATGCCGGCACAGTCGCCAACATTGTCCCCTACGTTGTCAGCGATGGTTGCCGGGTTGCGCGGGTCGTCCTCGGGGATACCGGCTTCAACTTTGCCAACCAGGTCGGCGCCGACGTCAGCGCCCTTCGTAAAAATACCGCCGCCGAGCCGGGCAAAAATGGAAACCAGACTGCCGCCGAAGCCCAGGGCCACCAGGGGAACCACCTGGTCAACCAGCGCCATGTCCTGCGGGCTGGAGCTGGTCATGTAGGTGAAGTAGCCGGCAATGGAGGCCAGGGCAAGACCGGCCACCAGCATGCCGGTAACCGAGCCGCCTTTGAAGGCCAGGCTCAGCCCCGAGGCCAGCCCTTTTTTACAGGCTTCCGCCACCCGGAGATTGGCCAGCACGGAAACCCGCATTCCGATATAGCCGGCGAGATAGGAGGCTACAGCCCCTACCAAAAAGCCTACGGCCGTTTTGGCTCCCAATCCCAGAAAAATGAGCACGAAGATAATGATGCCGACGATCGCCATGCTTTTGAGCTGGCGGTTCAGGTAGGCGATGGAGCCTTCCTGGATGGCGTTGGCGATTTCGATCATTTTGGCATCGCCTTTCGGAGCATTCTTGATGGCTCCGGCCACGATCAGCGAGTACGCAATTCCAATAAAACCAACAAATGTGCAACTCAGCGGGATATTATTCAATATCCATTCCATGTCAACCCTCCCTTAACTAATCAGTTAAAAAAACATACCTTGGAAATACGTTAATTGAAACGGTTCATGCCTTGGTCCATTCCGTGCTGCAGAATTACAGCAGCAGCTTCTGCCGTTTGCCCCAGCACCGGCTCAAAGTCCGCAAATTCGCTGGCAGAAAAATTCCCTAGAACATAATCGCTTACTGCTATTGGTCCCTCGGGCCGACCGATGCCCACCTTGATCCGGGGAAAATCCCCGGAACCGACAGCATCGATGATAGACCGCAAGCCGTTATGCCCTCCATGTCCTCCTTTCTTTTTGATTTTGATGTGTCCATATCCAATATCGATATCATCATGGATCACCAGCACATGATCCAAAGGTATTTGGAAAAAAGCGGCCGCACGGCTTATCGGGAGGCCGCTGCGGTTCATGTATGTCATTGGTTTTACCAAAACCGCATCGGCTCCGTCAATTTTTCCCGTGCCGAACTCCGCATCGAATTTGCGGCGCCCCATCCGGATCCGCCAATTCTGCGCGATGCGGTCAAGCGCCATAAACCCCGCATTATGCCGGGAGCGCGAATACTTGCGGCCGGGATTGCCAAGGCCGGCTATCAGCCAGAGGGCTTTGCTCATGGTTTATCCGCAGAAAAGAGGGGCAGCGCTTACCGGACACGGCGCCTATTCTTCTTCTACTTCTCCGCCCTCTTCTTCGCCGGCTTCAGCCTCTTCGCCTTCTTCGCCCTCTTCCGCACCGGGTTCCTCTTCTTTTTCCATGGCCGGGCTGACAATCGTCAGGATGGTAAAATTGGTCTCATACGGAATCTCAATTTTGCCTTCCTGATTGATGTCTTCCACATGAACGGAGTCGCCGACATCGAGATCCGTGATATCAATCTCCACCTGTTCCGGGATATCGCCCGGAAGGCAGGTTACTTCCAGTTCTCTGCGGATGATCTGCAGAATGCCGCCTTCCTCCACGCCTTTGGAGGTGCCCACGGCAGCTACGGGTACGGTGGTGTTGATCTGCTGGTCCATTTTGACTTCATAGAAGTCCACGTGCAGGAATTTAAATTTGACCGGGTCCATCTGCAGTTCTTTGATCATGACGGTAGCTTTGCTCCTGCCGCCGTTTTGGACCTGCAGATCGAGCAGGGCCTGGCTCGGGCTGACCTTGTTCAGCAGTACCTCGAGGTCATGGATATCCACAGAAAGAGGGGTGCTCTCAATGTTTGCTCCGTACAGGATAGCCGGCATCCTGCCCTTGCTGCGCAGTTTTCGCGCAATTCCTTTGCCGGTTTGTTCACGTTTGGTTGCGTTGAGTTGATATCGCTCCAATTGTATTTTCCTCCATAAACGGGTTGGTTTCGTCAAATAAACAGGGAATTGACAGAATCGCCGGTATGGCTGCGGACAATGGCCTCCCCGAAGAGACTGTTAATGGAGAGGACCTTGATTTTGTCACAGGCCAGCCCCCTGTCCGAGAGCGCGAGGGTATCTGTTGTGACCACCGTGGAAAGGGCGCATTCGTTGATCCTGTCGATGGCCGGACCGGAGAGCACCGCGTGGGTGCAACAGGCGTGGACTTCGCTTGCCCCGCTTTCAACAACGGTATTGGCGGCCTCTGTCAAAGTGCCGGCTGTATCCACCATATCATCCAGGATAATGGCTTTTTTGCCTTCCACGCTTCCGATAACAGCCATTGCCCGTGCCTTGTTGGGCGCATCCCGGCGCTTGTCGATAATGGCAAGATCGGCTCCGAGCCGTTTGGCAAATGCCCGGGCACGCTCCACGCCGCCGGCATCCGGGGAAATGATGACGGTGTTATCGCAGAAGTTTTTCTTCATGTAATGGATCAGCACAGGAGCGGCAAACAGGTTGTCCACGGGCGTGTTGAAAAATCCCTGAATCTGGGCCGCATGCAGGTCCATGGTAATAATCCGGTTGGCGCCGGCTGTTGTCAGCAGATCGGCCACCATCTTGGCGCTTATCGGCACCCGGGGGGCCACTTTCTTATCCTGGCGGGCATAGCCGAAATAGGGGATGACGGCTGTTATGCGTTTGGCCGAAGAACGCTTGAACGCGTCGATCATCAACAGCAGCTCCATCAGGTTGTCATTGACGGGGTGCCCTGTGGACTGGATGACAAAAACATCCTTGGCCCGGACGTTTTCGTTGATTTCAATCTGGATTTCACCGTCGCTGAAAGTTTTTACCTTGGCTTCTCCCAGGGGGCGATCCAGGTAATCAGCAATGGCCTTGGACAGAATCGGGTTCGAGTTGCCGGCGAAAATGATATAGTCAGTTTCCATTGGCGTAATTCTGTATTGTCCGTGTTAATTTGGCTGGGGCGGGAGGATTCGAACCTCCGAATGCAGGAACCAAAATCCTGTGTCTTACCGCTTGACGACGCCCCAGCAGGGTTGTTGTCCTAAACCGGCAGTGTCTCTACCAGAGTCGCAGACTGCTGGCGTACACATTCCAGTCCGGGCTGATGCTTTTGACATCGTCACAAGCTTTTTGAGCGCTTGAAAGATCCGGGTACAACCCGAAGACCGCAGAACCGCTTCCGCTCATCAGCGCTCCCTCAGCTCCATGGGCCCGCAAGACTTCTTTTGCCGCCGCAATCTCCGGGCAGATGGCAATGGCCGATGCTTCCAGGTCGTTTCGGAGCCAGTCCGCCACTGCGTTTTCCCGAAGACGCCTAAAAGTATTTTTTCTATTTATTTTTTTGCTTTTTGTCAATCCAAAATTCATCCCGCGGTAGACTTCGGCCGTGGATACAGGGCGGTTCGGATATATCAGGACCAGCCCGTAGAAAGGCAGGTGCGGCCAGGGGGAGAGGCAGTCACCGATTCCGGTTGCCACCGCGGGACGTTCGTCAATAAAGAAGGCTACGTCCGCTCCGATGCCGCGGGCAAGGGCCATGAGCCTCTGCCGGGAAAGCGGGCGGCCGCAATTTTCGTTCAGGGCCTTCAGGACTGCGGCGGCGTTGCTGCTGCCCCCGCCGAGCCCGGCCCCTACCGGGATATGCTTTTCGATCAGGATGTCCACCCCGGGCGGCAGTCCCGCTTCGGCAAAAAAAAAGCGGGCCGCCCTGGCGGCAAGGTTGGAGTCGTCTTCCGGAACGTCCGGATGCGGGCAGGTGACGGTGATGGATGGCCCGGAAAAGTGCAACCTGAGAGTATCCGCCAGATCAATGGGGCACAGCAGGGTGATCAGCTCATGATACCCGTCCGGTCGCTTTCCGAGGATCTCGAGGTATATATTGATCTTGCCGTGGGAGCGGGTTTCCATAAGATCATTATATACCCCGGATTTCCTTATTTGGTCAATTGGATAACCAGGTATCCCCGCTGGGCGCGTTTGATATAGAACTGGATCGTCTCGCCCCGGCTGATTCCACTGACCACATCCTCATAGGCGCTTGCGGAATTGACCGGCTGGTGATTGACCTCGCGTATAATGTCGCCTTCGCGGATTCCGGCCTTGGCGGCTTTGCTATCCCCGGCCACGTTCACAACGACCACGCCCTTTCTGCTGGACAGGTCCAGTCGTTGGGCAATATTTTCTGTTATCTCGGTTACCTCGATTCCAAGCGAGTCCGCGGCAGGTTCCGCCTGACCGGGCTCTCCCGATGCCAGCCGGCTTTCCGTGCGCTTGGCGATTTTTACGGAAACCGTCCGGGTCTCTCCTTTGCGGTTGATTTTGATTTTTGCTGTTTCCCCGACCGCGAGCTCGGCGACAAGCTTTGACAATTGCCGGGCGGAATCAACAGGCTCTCCGTTTACGGAAACGATGACGTCTTCGGACCGGATTCCCGCCTTGTCAGCCGGGTCGCCGGAGAAGACCTTTGTGACCAGAACCCCGTGATCCACGCCGTAATAGTCCTTTAACTCCTGGTCCAGATCCTGAATGCCGACGCCCAGCCAGCCCCGGGTAACCTCCCCGCTTTTTTTCAACTGCTCGAGGATATCCTTTGCCATGGTGATCGGGATGGCAAAGCCGATGCCCTCTCCGCCTGCCACAATGGCGGTGCTGATGCCCACGACCTCTCCGTCCATGTTGATCAGCGGACCTCCGGAGTTGCCGGGATTAATGGAGGCATCGGTCTGGATGAAGTCATCATAGGGGCCTGCCCCGATCACACGGCCCTTGGCGCTGATGATACCCGCGGTCACCGTGTGCTCCAGGCCGAAGGGATTGCCGATGGCAATGATCCACTGGCCGATTTTCAGTTTTTCGGAATTGCCGAGTTCCAGTGTCGGCAGTTCCTTGTCCGCCTGGATCTTGATCAGGGCCAGGTCGGTGGAGGCATCGGTTCCCTGGATGGTGGCGTCATATTCTTTCCCGTTTTTAAGCTTCACCTGGATTTCATCCGCGTCCTTGATTACATGGTGGTTGGTTACAATGTAGCCTTCCTTGTCCAGAATAAAGCCCGATCCCAGGCTCTTGCGCTTGTATTCGCGGGGATCCTCATCAAAAAACCGTTTAAAGAATTGCTCGAATCTGTCCCCGTGGGGGCTGCCGCCTTCCGGTCCCTGGAAAAAATGCCGAAATACCTGGCCGCCGCCTTCAATGGTTTTGACCGTCCGGATATTGACCACTGCTGCGCTGGCCGATTCCGCAAGTTCTGTAAAACTCTGGGGGACAAGCTTTGCCTGCCCGGGCTTTGAGCCGGCGGCCTTGCTAGCCGATTGTCCCGGCATAAACGCGATAAAAGCGATGGCCGCAAGCGCGCCTGTCAGCAGCCGCAGTTTCTTTGCCGACGGGAATTTCGGATTGTCTGTCAATTTGGTCTCCTTTGTATGTTGGGATGAGAAAAGCAGGGGTTAGGAAGAACCGCCTTTTTTCTGTTTAACATACATAAGACGTAACTCGTATAAGATGTTTGTCAAGAGGCGCTGTTCATCATTGCTTAGGTTGCCGCTGGTTTTTTCTTCCAGCATGGCCAGAATATCGATGGTCTGCTTGGCAAAGGGCAGATTGGCCGCCTGTTTGCCTGTTGAAGGATCCGCTTCCAGGCCGAGATGGACGAGCGCCGAGGAGTTGAGAGACATGATAAAGGTGGAAAAACTGATCTCCGGCAGGGAAACCGAAGGATCGCCGGTGGCGCTGTTTTTTGGGCTTTCCCCGTTTTCGTCCTGATGGTTTTCTCCTGACATCTGAACCCTCCAGCGTTTTTTTACAGTTCAAAGATTTTAATGGATCTTACCTTGGGAAGCGCCTGTATCTGTGCGGCAGCCGCTTCACTGACGGGTGTATCCGTTCGGATCAGGATGATGTTGTTCTCTCCGCTGGATTCCCGCCCAACCTGCATGCGGGATATGTTGAGATTGTTTTCCCCGAGGGCGTTGCCAATGCTGCCGATGGCTCCCGGTACATCCAGGTTGTGGATGAGCGCCAGATGGCCTTCGGGAACGATCTCGATCCGGAAGTCCTCGATCCGAACGATTCTCGCGTCTGCTTTGCCGATAACCGTGCCTGCGACCTCGTACTGTTTTTCCGTGGTCAGTATCTGTACCTGGACCAGGTTGGTGTAATCCGAGGTGGCTTCGCTTTCCGCTTCCGACACCTTGATTCCCTTCTCCTTGGCCAGCATGGGAGCGTTTATGGAGTTGACCTCGTCGGGTACCAGGCTGTCGAGAAGGCCTTTGAGAAAGGCCGTGCTGACCGGGGCCATATCCAGCCCGTGAAAATCTCCGATATAGTCGATGCGCACTTCCTTTAATTGGCCGCTGCAGTATTGGGCCATCATGGCGCCCATGCGGTCGGCGAGATGCAGATAGGGGCCCAGCTTTTCCAGGAGGTCACCGGAGATCGAGGGCACATTGACCGCATTTACGATATTGTTGTTGGTCAGGTATTCGATGATCTGCCGGGCCACGGCAACCGCTACGTTGGTTTGGGCTTCAATCGTGGAGGCACCCAGATGGGGTGTAGCCACGACATTGTGCATCTGCAGCAGGGGATGCTCTGCGGGCGGCGGCTCGGTTTCAAATACATCCAGCGCCGCCCCTGCCACTTTTCCGTTTTCCAGGGCGGCTGCGAGCGCCTCTTCGTCGACAATTCCGCCCCTGGCACAGTTGATCAGCATAACGCCCGGCTTCATTTTTTCGAATGCTTCGTGGCTGATCATCTTTTCCGTGTTTTTGCTTTTGGGTACGTGGACCGTAATATAGTCTGCATTCTGATAGATCTCGTCAACGGAACCCGGCTCGAACCCTTTTTTCCGGATGGTATCCGGCTGGACCACGGGATCGTAGACCATAACCTGCATTTTGAGTCCCCGTGCACGGTCGGCAACCACCGAGCCGATTTTGCCGAAGCCCAGCACACCGAGGGTCTTGTTCATCAACTCCCTTCCCTGGAGCTTCTTTTTTTCCCACAGCCCGGCCTTGAGCGAGGCCGTACCCTGCGCAACATTTCTGCTCAGGCTGGTCATAAGGGCAATGGTGTGTTCCGCCGTGGTAACCACGTTGCCGTCGGGTGTGTTCATAACCACCACCCCCATTTTGGTGGCTGCCGCAACATCGACGTTATCAAGCCCGATGCCTGCCCTGCCCACGACCTTGAGCTTCTCCGCTTTCTCCAGCAGTTCGGCCGTGACTTTTGTGGCGCTTCGGACAACCAGGGCCTCATAGTCCTTGATGATCGCCTGCAGTTCCTCGGGGCTCAAGTTGGTCTTTACGTCCACCTCGATGCCGGAAGCTTCCTCCAGCAATTCGATTCCGGCTTTTCCGAGATTGTCGCTAACTAGAACTTTCATGGGGACTCCTGTCTGCTCTTTCTTTACAGTGTTTTCTGAATGGCTTCAAGCCGGGATTCAACCATATGCCGGATTTCATTCAGCCGGGCCTCGGAGAGGGCTTCAAATCGCAGTACAAGCGCCGGCTGCGTATTGGAGGCCCGCACCAGGCCCCACCCGTCATCGAAGACGATGCGGGCCCCGTCAATATCGATTACGTTGTATTGCTGCTGAAAATCCCTTGTGAGCTTCTCCACCAGCTGAAATTTTTTGCTGTCCGGGCATTCCATCCGGATTTCCGGGGTGGAGTAAGTCGGCGGAACATCCGCCAGAAGTTCGGAAAGCGGCTTTTCCGTCCGGGAGAGGATCTCGACCAGCCTGCAGGAGGCATAGATCGCATCATCATAGCCGAAATAGCGGTCGGCGAAAAACATGTGTCCGCTCATCTCGCCGGCAAGGGCTGCGCCTTCCTCTTTCATCTTTTCCTTGATAAGGGAATGGCCGGTCTTCCACATGATCGCCCGGCCGCCGTTTTTTTCAATGTCGTCGTACATGGTTTTGGAGCATTTGACTTCCGAGATAAACGTTGCGCCGGGTTTTCTGGAGAGGATTTCGCGCGAGAAGATGATCATTAACTGATCGCCGTAAATGATCCGGCCGTTTTCATCGACAACGCCGATCCGGTCGCCGTCTCCGTCGTAGCCGATGCCGAGGTCCAGATTTTTGTCTTTTACCACGGCGATCAAATCCTCCAGGTTCGCGGCTACCGTGGGATCTGCCTCATGATTGGGAAAGCGGCCGTCCATGTCGCAGTAGAGTTCATGTACCTCGCAGTTTAAGTTCCGCAGCAGGGGGGCGGCAATGACCCCTGCGGTGCCGTTTCCCGCATCCACCGCGATTCTTTTGGTCTTGGGGATTTCGATATTTTCGGTTAGATAGCGGGCATACGGAGTCCGGGCATCCGCTTCCCGGCGGCTGCCCGAGCCGGAAGCGTAAGCCTGCTGTTCAATGATCTCCCGGATTTTCTGGAGCTGCCGGCCGTGCACGGAGTCTGTTCCCATGCATACCTTGAATCCGTTGTACTCCGGGGGATTGTGGCTTGCCGTGACCATCACGCCGCCTTCCAGTGCAAAGTGGCGGATGGAGAAATACAATACGGGAGTGGGACAGACGCCGATGTCGGTTACATGGCAGCCTGAATCCATAAGGCCCTCTGTCATGCGCTCGGAAAATTCTTCCGAAGTAAGCCGGCAGTCTTTTCCCAGGCTGATGCTCCGGCATCCGTGCTCCGCCAGGTAGGTGCCGATGCCCCGGCCCAGATGATAGACGTCCCCGGTGGTGATATGCTCGCCGGCAATTCCCCTGATATCATACTCCCTGAAAATATCCGGATTCATTACTGCCTCCTTGTTCATGCCTCGATGATCTGCGCGAATTTCTTCAGCCCTTGATAACGGCAATCGGCCGAAGTCGGGCGACGATTCTTGAAATTTGGGATCCTTCCACCGCTTTTACAACTTCCCCGACATCCTTGTAAGCTTCCGGCATCTCTTCCGCAAGTGTAGATTTGCCTGTCCACCGGGTGATGACTCCTTTTTCGGCCAGTTCCTTTTCCAGGGACCGGCCTTTGGCGGATTTTTTGGCCGCCTTGCGGCTCATAACCCGGCCGGCTCCATGACAGGTGGAACCGAAAGTTTCGTCCATGGCCCGCTCTGTTCCGGCCAGCACATAGGAAGCTGTACCCATGTCCCCCGGAATCAGGATAGGCTGTCCGGTTTCGGCAAAATCGGCGCACAGATCCGGATGTCCCGGGGGAAAGGCCCGGGTGGCGCCCTTGCGGTGGACGCAGACGCGCTTTTTTCCGCCCTCTACAACGTGCTCTTCGAACTTGGCAATGTTGTGGCAGATGTCATACACCTGCCGCATGCCCAGGTCCCGGGGGCTTACGCCCAGTACCTGTTCAAAGCTCTGCCTGGCCCGGGATAACAGGACCTGTCGGTTGGTCCAGGCGAAATTGGCTGCGCAGGCCATGGCCCGGTAGTACTGCCTGCCGGCTGCGGAGTCGAGTTCCGCGCAAGCCAGCTGCCGGTCCGGCAGGGGCGTCCCCCTGACCTTTACGTTGCGCATCATGGATGCCAGAAAATCATCGCAGGTCTGATGGCCGAATCCGCGGGAACCGGTATGCAGAAGCACCGTAACATAACCTTCTGCCAGGCCGAAAGCATCGGCGGCCTGCGCATCGTGGACTTTTTCCACCACCCCGATTTCCAGAAAATGATTGCCCGAGCCGAGGGTACCAAGCTGCCGCCGCCCCCGGTCCAGCGCTTTCTGGCTGACGGCAGCCGGGTCTGCCTCCGTCATGCACCCCTGGTCCTCGGTGCGTTCAATGTCGGTGGGCTCCCCGTAGCCGCTGGTGACCGCCCAGGGGCTGCCCTGCCGCAGCACTTTTTTGAGCTCGGCGTTGGTGAGTTTGAGGGCTCCGGTGGCTCCCACGCCTGTGGGAATGTTTTTGTAGAGGGCGTTGACCAGTTTCTCCAGGTAAGGGGCGATCTCGTTCTGCAGGAGATTGGTGCAGGCAAGCCGCACCCCGCAGTTGATGTCATATCCCACGCCTCCGGGGGAAATGATGCCTTCTTCGCAGTCAAAAGCGGCTACTCCGCCGATGGGAAAACCATAGCCCCAGTGAATATCGGGCATGGCCATGGCAAAAGACAAAATGCCCGGCAGATGCGCCACATTAACCAATTGGCGGAAGGTTTCCTCCTTTTTTACCGCTTCTATCAGGGCGCTGCTCGAATAAATGCGGGCCGGAACACGCATGGAACCGGTTTTCTTTATCTCCCAGCGGTATGGATCAATCTGTTCGAGTTCCATAGGCTTGTTCTCCCGCTGGCTGTCCGGGTCATACGTCAAATATGATCTCCGCGCGCCAGCCCTCTGTGGTTTTGTCCACGTGGATGCCGTGGTAAGTCACGGCCTTGATATCGGTCAAGATTTCATGCCGTTTTGCATCAAAGGCTTCGTAGAGGATTTCCGCAGAAAGTTCACGCTCGTTGATATTTTCTATATGAGCCTTTTGGACCATACATTCCTGGCCGCTCCAGATGAACAGGAGCTCGCGCAGCCAATTGATTATAAGGTCCGGCAGATCGATCCCGATGACCTGCATGCGTTTGCTGTGCCTTGCCGAAAGCGTACTGATGTCCACAATTTGTTCAAACATCGCATGGGCTGAGGTTTCAAAAAGCTCCGCCAGGCTCTGCCCTGTCACATGGATCCCCAGATCGGCTGTATGGTCAATCAGTTCATACGGCATTGCGCTGCCCGCTTCGCCAGATAAGCTGCCCCGCGTTCTCCAGGTGGTAGCCGCCAAGGGCCTCCACCCGGGAGCGGAATTCGGAGGAGGCGATAATATCCCGTACCACCCGGATATAGTCGGTTTCCAGAAATTCATCGGGAATCACCAGGTCGTAAGACTCGGTGACTACCGGTATAAATTCCAGGTTCAGGGCCTTGGCAGCCGCATGGATACCGAGGCCCACATCGGCGGCCCCGCTTAAAACCGCGACCGCCACGGCCATGTGGGTATATTCTTCATTTGCGTATCCCGAGATGGTACTGGCCGGGATCCCCAGCTGTTCCAGCCGGTAGTCCAGCAGCACCCGGGTGCCGGAGCCCGCCTGGCGATTGATAAACTGAATATCCTCGCGGGCGATATCTTCTATCCCTTTGATATTTTTTGGATTGTTCTGCGCCACGATAAGCCCCTGGTCCCGGTTCACCAGGTGAATCAGGTGTACGGGGGTATTCGGTATATACTGGCGGATATAGGAAATATTATAACTGCCGTCTGATGTATCAAGCAGGTGGGTGCCCGCCATGTGACAAAGTCCCCTGTTTACGGCCAGCAGCCCGCCCAGGCTGCCGACATGGCTGGAGGACAGAGTGATTTCGCCGCTTTTTTCCCGGATCATGTCGGCCAGGACATCCAGGCTGTTGTCATGGCTGCCGACGGATACAATGTTGCGGCATACGGCATGCAATGGCCGCAGCAGGGTTACCGGCACCGGGGATTCCGCGCTTATCCCTTCCACATGGTCGGGAATGCGGATAATGCCGTCGGCTTCCGTAATGCTGGTAATCGAGCCCGCCCCCCGGGGAAGGGGGGTTGCGACAAGGCTTTGCCCCACCTGGCCCAGCTTGACCCGGATAAATTCTTCAACCCCCAGTTTCGATGGGAGTTTGCGGGTAGGGATGGCCTGCGTCTGCTCCGGGCGGGGTTCGGGCTGGTTCTGCATTGCGCAGAGAATGGGCTGGATGAGCTGTTCGAAGGCGATAATGGCAGAGACCGGATAGCCGGGGAGCCCGAATATCGGCTTTCCGCCCGTTTTGCCCACGATCACGGGTTTGCCCGGCATCATGGTGACCCCATGGATCAGGACTTCGCCCCTTTCCTCAATGACCATCCGGCTATAGTCCTCCGAGCCGGCCGAAGACCCCCCCAGCAGAAAGGTCAGTTCATATGCCTCCGGGCTGCTGTTTATCAGGGCTTCCCGGATGGTTTCGGTTTCGTCCCGGATAATGGGATGGCGGGTATACACGCCTCCGCAGGATTCCACGAGTCGGCCCAGCATGTGGGAGTTGGACTCCAGTACCTTGCCGGGGGGAAGCTGCTGCGGATCGGTCGTTTCGTGCTCTACCAGCTCTGATCCGGTTGGAATGATCAGCACTCTTGGCGGAGTCCATACGCAGACCTCCGAAATTCCTGCAGTAATCAGGGCCCCCACGCAATAGGGCGTGATTTTGTGGTTTCTTGCAAACACCAGTTCCGTTGCCACCATATCCTCGCCCATTTTGCGGACGTTTTGCCAGGGATACACAGGGGTTTCCGTTTCCATCCAACCGTCGTCTGTTACGTGGATCTGCTCGATCATGATAACAGCGTCACAATGCCGGGGCAGAACATGGCCGGTGTTAACGGCAAAGGCGTTCTCCCCCTCGGCCAGGCGCACAGGAGCGGTTTCCGAGGCGCCGAAGGTGTCTTTTGCCTTTACCGCCATGCCGTCCATTGCGGCGGCATGGAAGTTGGGTGAGGAGGCTGCGGCAAACACCGGTTCCGCAAGCACACGGCCGACTGCCGCTGTCGCGGGAACTCGTTCCGTGCCCAGGGGCAGGGCCCCGAACTGCTCCAAGACAATCTGCCGCGCCTCTTCCAGCGATTTTTTGGCCAGGTAAATATTGCGTTTGTGGGTATCCATGACTCTTTTCGCCTGTTAACTGAGCAGAATGACATGGACGAGGCTTCCCTTTTCCATGCCTTCCGTGTTTTTGTCGATTTCAATCAGTCCGTCGGCCCGGAGCATGGTGTTAATCAGTCCGGATTTGCCGAGTATCGGATCTGCCTTCCAGCCGTTTTCCCCTTCCGTGAGCCGGGTGCGGATGAAGTCTGTTCGGCCCGTGGCGGAGGCGATATTGCGGGTTAGAAGCGCCGGAATCCGGATGTCCCTGCCTCCCGGTGCCATATCCTGTCCGCCCGTGTACTCGATAAATGGCCGCACCACCCGGTCGAATACCACCATTGCGGAAGTTATCTGCCCGGGCAGTCCCCATATCTGGATTTTGCCTGATCTTGCAAGAATGGTGGGTTTTCCCGGGCTAAGAGGGATGCCGTGGACCAGAATTGCTGCATCCGGAAGATGGCCTATTGCTTCGATAGTCATGTCCCGGGTGCCTACTGAGCTGCCTCCCGAAATAAGCACGATGTCCACTTCCTGCAGGGCCCGGAAGCAGGTATTGCGCAATTTCTCTGCATCATCGCCAATAATGCCGTAAGTTCGAGCGGTGCCCCCCGCATTTTCAATCATGGCCGCCAGCGTATAGGTGTTGACATCCCGGATTTGACCGGTGCCGGGAGAATGGTCAACAGGGACGATTTCATCACCCGTGGAGATGATGCCGACAGCAGGCTTTTGAAATACCGGCACCGGATTTACACCAAGGGCGGCAAGCGCCCCGCAGTCCTGGGCCCGGATTCTTTTTCCGCGGGAAAACAGAACATTTCCGGCGGCCATGTCTTCGCCGATGGTGATAATATTGGCCGCTGGAGCGGTACTGTGGACCACTTCTATGGTTCGCTCATCGATCCAGGTGGCATACTCCCGCATAACCACACTGTCAGCACCCTCCGGCAGCATTCCCCCCGTCGATATGCCCATGGCTTCTCCGGGCCCGATGGCATCCGTGGGAACCTCCCCCATGGCAATATTGGCCTTCACCGTGAGGTATACCGGGTTGGCCTCAGAAGCCCCGAAGGTGGTCTCAGCCCTTACGGCAAAACCGTCCATGGTAGCCCGGTTGAAATCCGGGTATTCGGCCTCTGGTACAATATCCCGGGCCAGGATCCGGCCGGGTGCATCAAACAGGGGAACGGTTTCGGCCCCTTTGACGGCGAACTGCTTCCGGCAAGCAAAGACCTTTTCCAGAGACGTTACTTGAAAAAATCTTTCCATATGCGTTTATCAATTGGCCATGGGTTTTTGTCGCTGCCCGGAATCATGGCTGCCGGGACGAGTCGGTGTGCGCTCCTAACGCTAGTCCGGCAGCTTCTGGCGAAACAGTTCCGGATGGAGATGTCCCTCCGATACGCGCACAACAGGGCCCTTCAACGTTATCCGGTTGTCCGCGTCTACGTGAATGGCGAGCTTTCCGCCGGGCATATGCACCGTCATATCGGGACCGCAAAAGCCCAGCCGGTGGGCGACGGCCGCGGATGCGGCGCTGCTGCTTCCCGACGCCAGGGTATAGCCGGCTCCGCGCTCCCAGATCTCGATCTGAATATTTTCCCGGTCCAGCGGCTTTACAAACTGCACGTTGGTGCGATTGGGAAACAGGGCATGGCTTTCCAGGAGCGGTCCGAGCCTGCAGGTTTCCTGGAAAGAGAGCGCATCCCGGAAAACAACGCAGTGCGGATTGCCGATGCCGGCGGCGGAGATTTCCAGCGTTTCGCCGCCCACGGTAATGGTTTCCTCCAGCACTTCCCGCAGGGCCCCTGAAACCGGAATTTCACCGCTTTGAAAGCTCACGGTGCCCATATCGATGCTGATCAGTCCGGTGGATTCGTCGAGCCGGCAATGCACTGTACCCCCGCTTGTGGCAAGGCTCAGGGCATTCTTGTCGGCAAAGCCCCGGTCCCATAGAAACCGGGCGAAAATACGGAGCCCGTTGCCGCTTTTCTCCGCCTCGCTGCCGTCCGGATTAAAGATCCGGACCCGCGCGTTTGCCTGTTTGTCGGCAAACGGACCCAGCAGGATGCCGTCCGCGCCCAGCCCGCAGTTCCTGTGGCAGGCAAGACGGATCATCTCCGGCGAAAGCTCCCCGCCGCATTGCCCGGGATCAATGACAATATAGTCGTTTCCCAGCCCGTGGTATTTGTCGTACCTGATCGCTTTGTCCATGGCTGTGCAGAATCCGCCTTCCCTGTGTTTTTGCGGGCCCATTAAAGCAGGGGGTCCAATTGCTGCCGGCCTCAGCTCCAATGGCCGTTCGCACCTCTTAAAACCTCAGCGCACCAGCGCTCCAAGCCGCAAATGACAATTTAACAATACAATCTGCCGGAAACAAGCGCAAAAACGAATTTATAGGGGCAGTGATCCCTGTATTCCAGGAAATCAGAAAATAGTGCAGGATTCGACCTTGAAAAAAGCGGATTTTTCAATTACATAGTCCTGTTATGGGATACGTTTTTGACTATAAGGATGCCTTCGACTATGAACAACTGCCGGAGGCGCAGACCGCCTTTTGCCTGGAGAGCCGGCTCATGCGTTCCATGGTCTGCCCCCTGCACGGCAAACGGCTGATTGACATTGGATGCGGCACCGGCGCCAGCCTGCAGCCCTTCCAGGGCGTGGGAGCTTATCTTACGGGCGTGGACGCCTCACCCTACATGCTCGATATTGCCCAGACCCGGGTTGGATCCCGTGTGGATCTGCATCGGGCATATGCAGAGGACCTGCCTTTTGACGACAACTTTTTCCATTACGCCTGCCTGTGCTTTGCCCTTGAGTTTGTTGAGGATCCGGAAAAGGCCCTGGCAGAAGCCTGCCGGGTGGCCAGGGAAGGGGTGTTTGTTGGTTTTGTCAACAAATACTCGGTTGAAAGCGCGAAACTGAGAGCCAAAGGGGTTTTTCGGTCGACTGTGTACAATCATGCCCGCTTCTACAGCATCGGGGAGGTAAGGCGGCTCTTTCGCATGCTCCTGGGAGATGTCCCCGTGTACTGGCGTACCGTGGGACATCTCCCGGCAAGAAACCGCAGCTTTGTTTGCCGGATGGAGAGCTCTTATCTGATGCAGAAAATTCCCTTCGGGGCTTTTGCCGGAGTTCTGGCATTGCCCGTACCCCGCCTGCGGACCATTCCCCTGGCACTTAAAGCGCCGGCAAAAACGGCTCAGCCGATTAGCGGCGTGATCAGCTGTCCCGGTCATTCCTCCAAAGCCGAATCCTCGGGCAAATCCGTCCAGGGCGCGTCCCGGGAGCCCGGCAAAACAAAGCCTGCGGAGAACGGAGTGGCTGCATACCGGAAGGAATTGCGGAAAGAAAAGACATCGGCCTGTGGGGCGCAAAACCGCGGGGTCGGGCCGTGTCGGTAAAGGGGGGCAGACAGTCGCGGAGGTTTTCTGTGCCCGGATCCCGGGGAGTCCGTCATTGGCGGGATACGCTTGCGGCCAGCCTTACAACTGCCGAAGAGCTGGCCCAATCATTGCCCATTGATGCTGATGCGGTGCGGGCGGTGATCCGGCGGTATCCCATGCGGATTAATCCCTACTTTCTCTCGGTGATCAAGGCCGGAGGCGCGCCCCTCTGGCGGCAGGCAGTACCGGATGCCGCAGAGCTGGATCCCGACGAACTACTTGCTCCCGATCCCCTGAAAGAAGAGCCGCAGTCGCCTGTGCCGCATTTGATTCACCGGTATCCGGACCGGGTGGTGTTTATGATATCCAGCCGCTGTGCCGTGTACTGCCGCCACTGCATGCGGAAACGCCGCCTGGGAAGCGGCGAGCGGGTAGCAGATGGGGATATTTCCAGGGGTATTGCCTATATCCGGGAAAATCCCGGAATTCGGGAGGTGATTCTCTCCGGCGGGGATCCGCTGCTTGTATCGGACGAGCGGCTGGAAAAGATCTGTCGGCTGCTAAAAAAGATTGCCCACGTAGAAGTGCTCCGGATCCATTCCCGTGCCCCCTGCACGCTGCCCTCACGCATCAGTTCCGATCTTGCGCTTCTTTTGGCTTCTTTTCAGCCGCTCTACCTCAATATCCAGTTCAACCACCCTGCGGAGCTGACGCATGAGGCAGTCGCCGCCTGTGCGCGGCTTGCAGATGCCGGAATTCCGCTTGGCAGCCAGAGCGTGCTGCTGCAAGGGGTCAATGATAATGCCCAGGTAATGGCGAGTCTCATGCGGGAGTTGCTCAAAAACCGCATCCGGCCATATTACCTGCACCATGCCGATCCGGTGGAAGGCACCCGGCATTTCCGGACAAGCATAGAGAGGGGGCTTTCGATCATGCGGCATCTGCGGGGACGGATTTCCGGAATGGGGGTGCCGGACTATATGATCGACCTGCCCGGCGGCGGGGGAAAAATCCCCCTGCTGCCGGAATATGTTGCCGGTGTGGAGAAAGATCGCCTGATTGTGAGAAATTACAAGGGCGAAAAATATGTGTATCCTGCCTGCTTACAGGATTAATCCGGCCGGCAGACCGTGCAGCCCGAGAGCTTGTTCGATCCCGCCGCTCCGTTCGAGCCCGCTTGTCCCCCCGGAGGGCCTTTTCTTTTGATTTCCACAATCACGGGCTGGTACTGACCAGTCTTTTTCACCTGCCGGTCTTTCCAGATAATGATGCCCATTGCGGCTGCAAAAAACAGAAAGCCCAGGACGGCTGCGAATATGGAGGGGTCCGCATTATAGCGGGGCGCAAGAGAATCTCCCAGGACCGCTCCGATCACCATGGCAATGATGGGAAAGACATAGAGCAGAAAGGAGAGCAGCACCAACTGGCTGGTTTTAAAGGCCACCATGACCGTATCGCCGGCTTCCGCTCCCACCGGATTGGCCACTTCCACCTCGATTTCCCGGTTTCCGCCCATACTGTGGCATACGTGGCGCTCGGAACAGCCCTCGCACGCGGCTGTCCGGCGGGTCTGAACGACTGCTGTATTCCTGTTGGTCCGGGTGATAATTGCTTCTTCTAATGCCAATGCAAATGTCTCATTATTCAGATGCCTTCTCTGCAGCTTCCTGCCCTGTGCTTTGGCCGGTGTAGCAGATCAGGCCGCACTGCAGGCAGCGGCTGGCCTCCTGGCGGGCCGTCTCTTCGTTGAATCCCTGCTCGATTTCCCGGTGCCGCTCGGGAATGTCCTCAAGGCGGGCAGTGGGCATGATCCGGCGCGGAACAGTTTCTACTTTTTCCAGGTGGTCCACTGTCTGTACAATGCTGTCGCTGCTCAAAACCTTTTCCGGAAGATCGAGAGGAATGCCGTACATGCGCTTGTGGAGGGAGGCGGCGGCACGACGGCCGGCAGAGATGGCACGGATGGCCGCGCTGAAATCGGTGACCGCGTCGGCCCGGGACAGGATGCCGCAGGAGCCGGGCCCGGCAATGGGGTTTTTGGTGGGCGGCAGACCGACCCATGCAACGGGTCCTTCCGCCTGCGTTTCCGGCTCTTCTGCTTCTGTCTTTTCTGCTTCGCCTTCCTCTTCTGTTTCTTCCTCCCCTTTTGGCGGACGGGTGAAGATCAGTTCCGGGAGCCGCCCGGATTCCAGGATCAGGGTGCCTGCGGGGATTTCTTCGGTATCGCCGCCAGAGTGCCTGCGGCAGGTAACAGCCTGCAGTTTGTCGTCTTCTCCGGCGACGGAGGTCAGGGCTGCGTGGAATACGAAGCGTACCCCTTTCTGTTCCAGGTTTTCCAGCACGGAGTCGGCGATATCGGAGTTTTCGCGTTCTTCCCGAAGCACAACGGTGATATTTTCGGCGCCCAGGTGGCGGCAGATGTCTGCTGCCTGCTCGGTGAGTGGCCCGGGATCGGCAAGCACCACGCTTTCGTCCATTTTAAGCTTGTTCTGATTTTCCAGACCCGTCTTCATCAAATCAATTAAAAGATAGGTGCCGGCAACCGCTTCCTCCGGTGGTTGATCCTTGAGACGCTCCACCCGGCTGTCCCACCCGCCGGGAGCCAGAAACACGGCTTCGTATCCTTTTTTCAGCAGTGACGCCACGGTGAAATCCCGGCCGAGAATCTGGTTGGTTTGCGCAGAGACCCCCAACTCCAGGACCCCGTCTATATCCCAGTCCAAAATTTCCGGAGGAAGACGGTATTGGGCGATGGCTGTGCGCAAAAGCCCTCCCAGTTGTTCCGAGGCTTCGAAGACTGTCGGGCTGTGGCCCAGGCGGGCGGCAAAAAAGGCTGTGGAAAGCCCCTGCACGCCCCCTCCCACGACCGCAACGGAGCGGTTCGTCGCCGGTGCCGCATAAGGCTGGATCCGGCCGCCGCTTTCTTTTTCCCAGTCAGCAGCAAAGCGCTTCAGGTAGTTAATGGCCACCGGCTCGTCAACGAGGTTGCGCCGGCACTGGGCCTCGCAGGGGCGGGGGCATATGCGGCCGATCACCGTTGGAAAGGGGTTGCGCTCCTTTATGACCTGTACGGATTTGTGGTAGTCGCCCAGGGCGATCTGCCGGATGTATTCACTGATATTGATTCCGGCCGGACACGCCCGCTGGCACGGCGTGGTGCAGTCCTGCGTCGTGTATTCCTTCAGGATTCGCCGGGTGACGGAGGTCAGGGTGATAATATGTTTCGGGCAGACCCTTTCGCATGTACCGCAGCCTGTACATTTGTTCTCATCCACCTTCGGCAGGCGGTCCTCGCCCATGGTGATCGCGTCAAAGGGGCAGGCTTCCATACAGGAACCAAGCCCCAGGCAGCCGATATGGCATTCTTTCATGCCGCCATACAGCATCGCAGCGGCCTGGCAGTTGCTGAGGCCTTCATAGTGGAACTTAAGGGCTGCATCCCTCGTTCCGTAAGTGCATCCGGGACGCGCAAACTCGGGCTCCTTGGCCTCGACGCTTAATCCCAGAACAGCCGCGATCTGCTCTGCAAGCTCCGCACCGCCGGCGACGCAGGAATCCGGCGGGGACTCCCCGGCAACAATAGCCTCGGCGTTGGCGCTGCATCCGGGATAGCCGCACCCCCCGCAGTTGGCCCCCGGCAAGAGTTCATCGATTTGTTCTACCTTGGGATCCACGTAGACGTAGAAGATTTTCGACGCCAGCGCCAGGCTCGAGCCGATAATCAATCCAAGACCGCCCATCATGACAATCGATTCAAACATAGGATAACTCCTGGATAAAGAATACTATTGCCTTCTCCCATATCACTGCATCCCGCCCGTGTCCACTGCTATTTCAATACCTGTTCCACAAACTTTTCTGCTTGTCAATACAGGAGTTGCCGGGTTTTTGCGGCCTGCGGAAGCAAACTCAGCTTGACGCGTGCGCTTTGCACGGATTATAGTAAACATTATAACCTTGTAGAGAGGGAGCTTATGCTGTCCTATCAAAAGCAGGCTGCGGAAGCGGCGCGTTACCTGCAGGATCGAATCGGACCCGCCGATATGGGAATTCTGACCGGAACCGGGTTGGGCGAGAGTATCGATGCACTGGGCATGGAGAGATCGATTGCCTACGGGGAGATCCCCGGTTTTCCGGAATCCACAGTCGCGAGCCATTACGGGAAGCTGGCGGCAGGCAAACTCCACAGTCGCCGCGTTGTGGCCATGCAGGGAAGGTTCCATCTATACGAGGGGTATTCCGCGCTTGAAGTGACGTTGCCCGTCCGGGTGATGCAGATGATGGGCGTTCATACGCTGCTTTTGTCCAATGCTGCGGGTGGTATCAATCTGCATTTTGCCCCGGGCGATATCATGGTAATAGCCGATCATATCAACCTGACGGGGGAAAACCCCCTTGTGGGGGAGAACATAGACGATTGGGGGCCACGGTTTCCGGATATGACAAAAGTTTATGATTCCGCCTTGATGCATACGGCAGAGAAGGCCGCCCGGGAAGGCGGCTTTACTTTACAAAAAGGCATATATACAGGTTTGAAAGGACCTTCCCTGGAAACCCCGGCAGAAACCCGCTTCCTGCAGCGGATCGGAGGGGAGGCTGTCGGATTCTCAACGGTTCTGGAAGCCATTGCAGGGGCCCATGCAGGCATGAAAATTCTGGGACTGTCCACTATTACCAATATCAATGATCCGGACCGGCCGCAGCCGGCTACGGCCGATGCCATTATCGCCGTTGCAGCAGAAGCGGCCCCCCGGCATGCCCGGATTATTGAAATGGTCGCCCGGGAGCTTGGGGTTCATGCAGCCAATTGATTTACTGGTAACAAATGGCACCGTCCTTGCGATGGATGCCGCCGATACCATGATCGTAAACGGGGCGGTAGCTGTTGCAGGCGATCGCATCGCCGGGATCGGGCCTGCTTCCCAGTTTTCCGAAGCCGGGGCCTCCAGGGTGATCGATGCCGGCGGCGGTATTATCATGCCGGGGCTGATCAACACCCACACCCATGCCGCCATGACCTGTTTTCGGGGTCTGGCCGATGATCTCGATCTGATGAGCTGGCTGAACAATTATATTTTTCCGGCTGAATCCCGCCTGGATGCAGAAAAAGTCTACCATGGGGCTGTTCTGGCGTGTGCGGAGATGCTTCTGTCCGGCACTACCTGTTTTACGGATATGTATTTGTTTGAAGACGCTGTGGCGCGTGCCGCCAGGCAGGCGGGGATCCGGGCCGTAGTTGGAGAGGTGCTTTATGATTTTCCATCCCCGAATTACGGCCCGATTGAAAACGGTTTTTCCTTTACTACGGAGCTCATCGACAAGTGGCGCGGCGACGACCTGATTACAGTGGCCGTGGAACCGCATTCCCCGTATCTTTGTGCGCCGGAGATCCTGAGCCGGGCGGAAGCGATCTCGGCGAAGCACAATGTACCGCTGATCATGCATTTGGCAGAGACTGCCGGGGAAGCAGAGAAGATCCGAGCAGAATACGGAAAAAGCCCGGTCGCTCATCTGGCGGAGCTTGACCTGCTTTCGCCTCGTCTGCTTGCCTGTCACTGCGTGGTGCTTTCGGAAGAAGATATTGCGCTGCTCCGGGAGAATGAGGTCAAGGTCTCGCACAATCCGGAAAGCAACATGAAATTGGCTGCCGGCGTGGCCCCCGTGCCGCAGCTTTTGGACGCCGGGGTCTGCGTGGGGCTTGGGACAGACGGCTGTACCAGCAACAATAACCTGGACATGTTTGCCGAGATGGATATCGCGGCCAAGATTCACAAAGTGCAAACCGCTGATCCCACGGTTATGGATGCCCGCACAGTTGTGCGCATGGCGACTATTGAAGGTGCCCGCACGCTGGGCCTGGATGCCGAGATCGGTTCTCTGGAGCAGGGAAAAAAGGCGGATCTGATTGTAATCGATACGAAAAAGCCGCATCTTACGCCCATGTACAATGCCTTTTCGCATGTGGTTTATGCAGCGAGCGGCGCTGACGTAGTGACGGCAGTTATAAACGGAGTTCCTGTAATGGAGCAGCGCCGCCTGCAAAACATTGATGTGGATGCGGCCATGGCCGCGGTAGACGGGATTGCAGATGAAATCGGCCGGACGGTATGATGCTGGAGACGCTTTCAGGAGCGCAAGACAGGGGATGGATGGTATGAAAGAGAATTGCCCGCTACAGCGGAGAAAGTACAGGCGGCACCCCGGACGGAAAAGGCCGGGGCTTTTCCCGTTCTTTATGGCTCTGATCGGTTTTGCGGCTTTGTTTGCTGCCGCCCCGGCAGGATCTGCGGAAACAGCCGGCGGCGGGCAACCTTTGCCGGCGGCTGCAGAAGCAGAGGAGGCCGGCGGGGAGACTGACGAATTCCGGCAGTTCAAGGAGTTCGAGGAGGCCGCTCCCCCTGTTTATGACCCCTTGATGGGCTATAACCGCGTCATAACCCGTTTCAACGACCGCCTGTATTTCTGGGTGCTCAAACCGGCGGCGCAGGGGTATGGCGCCGTTGTTCCCGAACCCGCCCGCACGGCTGTGAATCGTTTTTTCAAGAACCTGGGCTATCCTGTTCGTTTGGTCAACAATCTTCTGCAGGCCAATTTCCGGGATGCGGCAGTGGAGACCCTGCGCTTCGGGATTAATACAACCGCGGGGATCGCCGGATTTTTTGATCCGGCGGCGAAATGGTGGGGGCTCTCTGCTTACCCGGAGGATTTCGGGCAGACCCTGGGGTGTTACGGAGTAAACGGCGGTTTTCATTTTGTACTGCCGGTTTTTGGCCCTTCCAATTTTCGGGATGCCCTGGGCCGGGTGCCGGATGCATTTCTGGACCCCGTCAGTTATGTGGATGATACGGCTGTTCGGGTGGGGGCCCCGATACTGGATAGGGTTAACTGGACCTCGCTCCACATCGGTGAATATGAAAGCATGCGCGAGGACGCACTGGATATGTATATTCTGTTTCGCAACGCCTATGAGCAAAACCGGAAAAAAGAGATTGAGGAGTAAAATGCGCTATACGATTTGCCTGGCTCTGACCCTGGCCATTGTTTGTTTGTCTGCTGCCGCCCAGGCTGCGTCCTCCGGGGATGTCCAGGAAGTGACGCAGTTGCTGCAAACCCGGATCAACTCGGTTCTTGATGTGCTGGATACGCAGGAAATGGACGAGGCCGAAAAGAAGCAGCATATCATGGCTATAGTAGAGCCGGTCATTGACTTCGGTTTAATGGCCCGGCTCACCCTGGGCAGGGCCAATTGGGGGCGCCTGTCCGCAGACGAGCAGAAAAAGTTCGAAAAGCTATTTGTAGAACGTCTAAAAAAATCCTACCTGGACAAAACCACGCTTTATTCCGACCAGGAGGTTACCTACAAGGAAGGCTTCACGAAGCAGGGCAAGGTCCATGTACCCATGGAAATTGCCGCAAAGGACGAGAAAGCAGAGGTCCTGTATAAGTTTTATCCGGCGCAGGAGGGATGGAAGGTCTACGATGTGGAAATCAATGGAGTCAGTCTCATAAGGAGCTACCGTTCCCAGTTTAACGAGATTCTGAGAAACGGGAGCGTCCGGGATCTGTTTGAAGAGCTGAAAAAAGGCGGAAACGCCTTGACGGACTGAACTCCTTGCCGAACAGGTACAGATAGACACACGAAATTACGGATCAACTTCCATGTCAAAGCGCAAAAAGCCGATCAGAGGGTTCTATGATCGGGTCGTCCTGACCCATCCCCGTAAAGTTCTCGTCTGCCTGTTGGCGATCATCGCTGTTCTGGGCTGGTTTGCCAGGGATTTCCAGATTGATGCCTCCTCGGACACGCTGGTCAATGAATCCGATGAGGAAATCCAATACGCCTGGAAAATCTACAACCGCTACGGGGGACAGGATTTTCTGGTCATCGCCTATACCCCGCAGCGGGATTTGCTTTCCAATCCTGTGTTAGCCAATATTAAGAGCCTGAAGAAAGAGCTTTTGGAGCTGGAGCGGGTGGAATCGGTGGTCACCCTCCTTGATGCCCCTCTGCTGGAGAGTCCCCCGATTTCCATCAGTGAAATGGCCGACAATCCGCCCACGATTACCTCTCCCCGGGTTAACACGGCAATGGCCCGCGAGGAGCTCAGGAGCAGCCCCATTTACCGCAACCTCCTGGTAAGCCCGGATCTTGAGACAACGGGCATCCAGATCAATTTTCGCAACACTCCGCATTATACCCAGCTTGTACAGCGCCGGATCGAACTGGAGCAAAAGTCGGAACAGCAGAACCTGAATGCGTCGGAGAAAAAGCAGTACCAGCGGATCAAGGCGGAGGTCGAGGAACTCCGCCGGAAATACAATGCCCAGCGGGATGCGGATATCAAGCGAATCCGAGAGATCATGGGTTCCTATCGGGATCAGGCGGAGCTCCATCTCGGCGGTGTCAGCATGATCGCCCACGACCTTGTCCGCTTTATCAAGAACGATTTGAAAGTGTTCGGCCTGGGGGTGCTCTGCTTTCTGGTCGTGGTATTGGGCGGGATCTTCCGCCGTCCCCGCTGGGTTATTCTGCCCATGCTGTGCTGCGGATTCTCCGGTGTGGCCATGGTGGGGCTTTTGGGGCTTTTCGGCTGGAAAGTCACGGTGATTTCCTCCAATTTTATATCGCTGCAGCTGATCATGACCATGGCCATTGCCATCCATCTGGTTGTCCGCTACCGGGAGCTTTTGTGCGAGAACCCGGGGGGCGATCATCGCCAGATGGTGCTCGATACCATGCGCTTTAAAATCACGCCGATCTTTTACGCTGCCTTGACCTCGTGCGCCGGTTTCGGCTCCCTGTTTTTTGCCGATATCAAACCGGTCGCCACCTTTGGCTGGATGATGGTGGGCGGCATAACCGTTTCCCTGATATTTACCGTTTTATTTTTTCCTGCGGTCCTGGTGCTTTTGAAAAAGACCGATCCTCCTCCTGTATGCGGCGGGAGCACTGTTTTGACCTCCTTTTTGGGCAGGTTAACCCAGAAGCGGGGGAGGATTATCGTAACTGCCAGCGTTCTGGTGCTGCTGGCAAGCGTGGCCGGCATGTCGCGTCTTGAGGTGGAAAACTCGTTTGTGAATTATTTTAAGGACTCCACCGAGATTTATCAGGGCATGAAGGTGATTGACCAGAAACTGGGAGGCACCACACCGCTTGACGTGATTGTGGAACTGGAGGGAAAATCCGGGGCGCAGACGAAAACGGATGCGGCCCGGGGCCGGCAGTCTGCCGCATCCTCCGGGGAATTCGGGATGTTCTCGGAGTTTGAGAGTGAGCAGGACAGCCAGAAGTACTGGTTCACACCCTACAAAATGGAAAAGGTCCTGGAGATCCACAATTATCTGAGCAGCCTCCCGGAGACCGGAAAGGTGCTGTCCCTGGGAACGCTGATGCAGGTTGCCAGGCAGCTAAACAAGGGCAAGAGACTGGACAGCTTCGAGCTCTCCCTGGTTTATAACGAAATTCCCCGGCAATACAGGAAACAGCTGGTAAGGCCATTTGTCTCTATCGCCCACGATGAACTCCGGTTCATGGTGCGCGTTCAGGACACCAATCCAGGGCTTAGGCGCAACGAGCTGATAAACCAGATCCGCAGCCACCTGACCGAGGATATGGGGTATGACTCGGCAAATGTGCATCTGACAGGGCTTTTGGTCCTCTATAACAATGTGCTGCAGAGCCTTTTTGAATCCCAGATTCTCACCCTCGGCATTGTTCTGCTGGCGCTTATGGTGATGTTCCTTCTGCTTTTCCGGTCTTTTAAGGTAGCATTGATTGCGATTTTTCCCAACCTCCTGGCTGTCTGCGTAGTGCTCGGGGCCATGGGATGGGCCGGAATACCGCTGGATATCATGACCATTACCATTGCGGCGATCAGCGTGGGCATTGCCGTTGATGATACCATCCACTATATACACCGCTTCCGCAGGGAGGTGCGCGGGGATTGGGATTATACCGCAGCCATGTACCGGAGCCACGGAACCATCGGCTATGCCATGTACTATACTTCGGTGACAATTATCCTGGGCTTCTCGATTCTGACGATGTCCAACTTTATTCCGACAATTATTTTCGGCCTTCTGACCGGTCTTGCCATGCTGATTGCGCTGCTGGCCTCCTTAACGCTTCTTCCCCGGCTGCTCATGATGTTTGAGCCGTGGCAGCCGAAAGAGAGGAAGAACTGATAGGCCCGGCGAGGGATTCAGGGATGCATGTCATGCATTTTGATTGCGTTGTCTGCAACGGAACCGTGCTTACCATGAACCCGGACTTTGAGATTATTGAAGACGGGGTGGTGTGCTGGAAAAACGGGCGGATCGAGCGTGTGGAGAAAAGAAGGCGGGAGAAGGGCGCCTATTCGGCCCGTGAGACGGTGGATGCAGGAGGAGGCCTGGTTATGCCGGGGTTGATCAATACCCACACCCATCTGCCCATGTCCCTTTTCCGCGGGCTTGCAGATGATATGCCGCTTTCCGAGTGGTTAAACGGCCATATTTTTCCGGCGGAGGCCCGCTATATCAATGCCTGCTCCATTTGTACGGGTGTCCGGCTTTCCCTGCTGGAAATGCTGCTCTCCGGTACCACCACATGTTGTGACGGGTATTTTCTGGAGGATGCAGCGGCTTCGGCTGTTATGGAATCCGGCATGCGAGCGGTCCTGGGGCAGGGGGTGATCGATTTGCCCGCCCCCGGGGTGCCGGAGCCGGCCGGAAATGTCTCAGCAGCCGGGGATTTTGTATCCCGGTGGAAAAACGCCTCGGATTTGATCACCCCCTCCATTTTCTGCCATTCGCCCTATACCTGTTCGGAGAAAACCCTTTTGCAGGCGAAAAGGGCGGCTGCAGAGGCAGGTGTGCCTTTTCAGATTCATGTGGCCGAAACCCGTGGCGAATATGAGCAGATTCGGGCAGCCACGGGAGAGTCGCCGGTACAGTTTCTGGACAGGCTGGGCGTCCTTGATGAAAAAACGATTGCCGCCCATGCCGTGTGGGTGGATGCTGAGGATATAGAGATCCTGGCTTCCCGCAAAGTCGGGATTTCCCATAATCCCGAGAGCAACATGAAGCTTGCTTCGGGAACGGCGCCGGTCCCGGATTTTCTTCGCGCGGGCATCGCGGTGGGGCTTGGCACCGATGGATGCGCCAGCAATAACAACCAGGATATGTTTGCCGAGATGGATAGCGCAGCCAAGCTGCACAAGGTGGCTGCTGCGGATCCAACGGCAGCGAGTGCCCGGCAGGTGCTTTGCATGGCTACGATTGAGGGCGCGCGGGTGCTGGGCCTGCAGCATCGAATCGGCTCCATAGAGGTAGGAAAGCAAGCGGACCTGATTGTTTTGGATACGCACCAGCCCCATCTGACGCCCATGTACCATCCGGAATCCCACCTGGTGTATGCGGCTCGCGGGGCGGATGTCCGGGATGTGTTTATTCGGGGGTGCCGCCGGGTCAACAACTGCATTGTTACAGGTATGGATGCGCAGCAGATCATGGCTGATGCGGCAGCGCTCGGCCGGCGAATCGGCGAGCGCAATTGACGGGGGAGAAAAATGCCATGCAATTTGAGGGGCTGATACAGGTTGCCGGGGGGGAGCGCCCCGCTGATCTGCTGCTGACCAATGCCAGGGTGGTAAACGTGTTTTCCGGTGCCGTCGAGGCCCGCCATATAGCCATAGCAGATGGATATATCGCCGGATTTGGCGACTATGAGGCCATTGAGAAAGTGGATCTGGAAAAGCGGCTGGTAACCCCGGGCTTTATTGACGCCCATGTCCATATCGAAAGCTCCATGACCGCCGTATCGGAGTTCGTGAGGGCTGTCCTGCCCAGGGGCACTACGACCGTGGTGGCTGATCCCCATGAAATCGCCAACGTCATGGGGGCTTCGGGCATCTCCTACATGATCGCGGAGGCTGCAAAGCAGCCCATGAACATTTTTTTCGCGCTTCCTTCCTGTGTTCCGGCAACGGATAGGGAAACCGCAGGCGCACGATTGGATGCCGCGGATCTCGCGCCTTTCTGGCAGAGCAGCCAGGTGGTGGCCCTGGGCGAGATGATGAATTTTCCCGGAGTTATTTCCAGCTCCCCGGGGGTGCTGGAGAAGATTGCGCAGGCCGCGGCTGCGGGAAGGCCGGTGGACGGCCACGGGCCCGGCCTTTCCGGAAAAGCCCTGTGCGCCTATATTGCGGCCGGCATTGCAAGTGATCACGAATGTGTAAGCCTTGACGAGGCGGAAGACAAGCTTGCCCGGGGCATGCATATCATGATCCGGGAAGGCAGCGGCGCCAAAAACCTGGATGCGCTGCTGCCTCTTGTGACACCCGATACCGCCCATCGCCTGATGTGGTGTACCGACGACAGGCATCCCCATGACATACTGCAGGAGGGTCATATCGATGCGATTGTGCGCAGAGCTGTAGCCTACGGGGTCGACCCGGCACTTGCCATACGGATTGCAAGCCTGACCCCGGCCAGCTATTTTCATCTGCCCAGAATAGGCGCCGTAGCCCCGGGGATGCGGGCGGATCTCGTGGTGGCGGCCGGCAGTGACAGTCTGTTTCCGGAGCAGGTTTATGCAGGAGGGCGCCTGGTGGCGGCAAACGGCCGGATGTGCCCGGAGGTTGAGCTTCCCCGGCCGGGCTCGTGCTCGGCTACCGTGCAGGTGGACTGCGATAATCTCAACTTTCAGCTCCGGGCAGCAGGCACAAACGCCCGGGTGATTGACATTTTGGCCGGGCAGCTTGTAACCGGCCAGGCAGTTCTGCCCGTCAGGCAAAAAGACGGGATGGCCCTGGCTGATTCCTCTGCAGATATCGCAAAAATTGCCGTTGTGGAACGGCACCACGGTACCGGAAACATTGGAACAGGCTTTGTCAGGGGTTTTGGCGTGCAAAAAGGGGCGCTGGCTTCAAGTGTTGCGCATGATTCGCACAATATCATCGTGATCGGCGCTGATGACAGGGATATGCAGGCCGCCGCGGCGCACGTGGCCTCCATGCAGGGCGGGCTCTGTGTGGTATGCGAGCAGGACGTGCAAGCGGAGCTCGCGCTTCCCATTGCAGGACTCATGTCCGGAGAACCGCTGGATACCGTCTCCCGGGCGTTGGATGGCCTGACTGAGGCGGCCCGCCGGCTGGGCTGCCGCCTGGAGGACCCTTTTATGACCCTGTCTTTTCTGGCGCTACCGGTTATACCGGAGTTAAAAATCACGGATCAGGGGCTCTTTGATGTGCAGCGTTTCACCCATGTCCCGGTATTTGTTGATTAATGCGCTGCAATGAGCTTGCCGGGAGCCTTTGATGCCTGAAGGGAGTGCTGGTTTTGATTCTCCACGTGGACATGGATGCGTTTTTCGCCTCGGTGGAGGTGCTGGATAATCCGGAACTCGCGGGAAAATGTGTGATTGTCGGCGGCCTGTCAAGCCGGGGTGTAGTCTCGGCTGCCAGCTACGAGGCCCGCGGATTCGGTGTGCATTCGGCCATGCCTGTTTACCGGGCCAGGCAGAAGTGTCCGCACGGTATTTTTTTGAAACCGCGCCGCAGCCGCTACAAACAACTCTCCCTAAAGGTGATGGAGATTCTCGGTAGATTTTCGCCGCTCGTCGAGCCGGTCTCCATTGACGAGGCCTACGTTGACGTCTGCGGCTGTCAAGCCCTGCACGGCCCGCCCGAGGCTGTGGGAGGGAAAATCAAGGAAAGCATCCGCACGGAGTTGGGGCTTACCTGTACCGTGGGCATTGCCCCGCTGAAATTTCTGGCCAAGATCGCTTCGGACATGGACAAACCGGACGGGCTGACCTGCATCAGCCCGCAGGCAGCACCGGAATTTATTGCCCGGCTGCCGGTGGAAAAAGTCCCCGGCGTGGGAGACTCCACCCGCCTGCAGCTAAAGCGCCTGGGCATTTCTGTTCTGGGTGATGTACGGGCTTTTTCAGAGGATCGTCTTGTCCGGCAGCTGGGCAAATACGGCAGGCGACTCTCGGAGCTTGCGCGCGGCATCGATCATGGCCGGGTGGAGCCGGTTCGTCCTGTAAAATCCGTCAGCAGCGAGCATACCCTCGCCGCTGATACCGCGGACAAGAACAAGCTTCGGCCGTATCTGCTGCAGCAGGCGGAAGATCTCGGCCGCCAGCTCCGGAGAAAAGGCTTGCGGGCCGGGACGGTAATTCTGAAAATCAAGCATGCCGATTTTTCCCAGATCACCCGCAGAAAAGCGCTGCCATCGGCCGCACGCGCTTCCGGGATTCTGTATGAAGCCGGCTGCCGTCTTTTGGAGGATTATAGTCCCTGCAATCCCGTGCGGTTAATCGGGCTGGGCGCTTCTGACCTGGTGTACGCGGAACGGCCCGTGCAGATGCCGCTGTTTGCCGAGCCGGAAGATTCCGCCGGCAGATGGGAGAGCGTGGAGAACGCGGTGGATGCCATAACCGAACGCTTTGGGGCGGATGCGGTAAAAAAGGCCGTCCTGTTTGACGGCCGCAATCCGTCCGGCTGAGAAGGGGGCGCATGAATTCTGCTGCTGACCCGCAAAACCGGGAAACCGGAGAGGACGCGGCAAAAAAGGTGCTTATCGCGGATGATGATCCCACTACCCGGAAACTGCTGGAGCGTGCCCTGGCAAAAAGCGGTTTTACGCCGATTGGTGTAGGCGACGGCGATGCCGTAGTCGAGCAGATCTCCGGCGATTTCTGCGCCGTTGTACTGGATATCCGGATGCCCGGAATGAACGGCCTGGAGTGCCTGGATTATATCAAGCGCAATTATCCGGATCTCTCTCCCATTATGCTTACTGCCAGCGATGCGGTCTCGGATGCAGTCTATGCCATGAAGCAGGGAGCATTCGACTATATCGTCAAGCCCTTCCATACCCAGCAGATCAGCAGTTTGGTAGAGCATGCCGCCCGTTCCTTTGAACAGACGCTGCGCCTGCGGGAGGCAGAGGAACGCCTGCGGCAGGCGCGGCAGAACGAAATAACCGTGGCCTCCCGGATTCAGCAGTCCCTTCTTATAGGCAGGCCGCCGGCTGATTTTCCCGGCCTGGAAATCGCCCATATGACCATTCCCTCCCAGGAGATTGACGGGGATTTCTATGATTTCATCCGCTTGAACCCGGATACAATGGATCTTGTTGTGGCTGATGTCATGGGCAAGGGCATCAGGGCGGCTTTTTTGGGGGCGGCATTGAAAAGCTATTTTCTTCGGGTAGTCAGTGAAACCCGGCTTTCCACGCCGGGCGGCAATGTTATCGAACCCGAGGAGATCGTGGATGCGGTCTACAGCCACATGATTGCCCGCCTCGTTGAACTGGAATCTTTTGTAACGCTTTTTTACGCGCGCTTTCATCCCAAAAAAAAGGTGCTGACCTATGTGGACTGCGGCCATGTCCGCCCGCTGCAATTGCATTGCAGCACGGGAGAGGTTACCCCGTTACAGGGGGAGAATATGCCGCTCGGATTTCCGGAGAAAAATCCCTTCCGTCAGTTCAGCATTTCCTTTGCGGCAAATGACGTATTTTTGTTCTATTCCGACGGTCTCACCGAGACCTGCAGTCCGGCGGGCGAGCAGTTCGGGGAGGATCGCCTGGTTGCCTGCGTGAAACGCTACGGCCGAGAGAGCCCCGAAACGCTGATCCAGGCGCTAAAATCCGAGGTGGTGGATTTTTCCGGGCAAACGAGCTTCGCCGATGATTTTACCTGTGTGGCCGTCAGGGCGAATGCGGGGACCGTGCCCCCGGAGCTCCTGGGGCACCAGGAGCTGCTTGTGGAGAGCCGTCTGGACGAGCTTTCCCGGATCCGCCGTTTTATCCGCACCTTCAGCAAAAAGTACATGCGCCGCGCTTCGGATGACGCACGGATTTCAGGCATTGAACTGGCCGGTGTCGAGCTTGCCACCAATATCATCCAGCATGGCTATGACGGTCATGCCGGACGGCCCATACGGATTGAAGCCGTCGCCAGCCGGGGAGAGATGAGCTTCGCGTTTTATGACCGGGGCAGGGCGTTTGATCCGGATAGCTGCCCGGCACCGGTCCTGGATGGATCCAGGGAAGGGGGGATGGGGATGTATATCATTACGCAGTCCGTGGATGAATTTACCTATAGCCGCAATCCCGACGGCGAGAACTGCAACCGCCTGGTGGTGCGCTGGGGCTGAAAGATTTTCCCGAACCATCAATGGTTTGCATGAACGCAAAAGCATGATAAGAGGAAACGAAAACAACCTATCGATAAGGATGCGGGACTTTGAAGCTGAAGGTCAATACGTACATGGATGTCGCTGTGGTGGAGTTGCGCGAGAAAGCTCTGGATGCCAGCAACAGCGAAGCGTTTAAAAAAAACATGGCAGACAGCCTGGAAAGCTTTCAAAAGGTGGTCATTGATCTCTCCCGTGTGGAGTTTATAGATTCCTCGGGCTGCGGCGCTCTTCTCTCCTGTTTGCGCCAGCTGACTGACAGGCAGGGCGAGTTACGGCTCTGCGGGGTCCAGAAAAATGTGGCGCGGCTTTTCGAGCTGGTGCGAATGAACCGGATTATTGATACCTTTGCCACGAAGGAAGATGCCGTAAAAGGATTCTAATCCGCCCTGCCAAAGCGGTTCAGGGAGTCTGGAAAAACCAGCCCGGCCGTTTTTCCGCCCACCGGCCGACCGTCTCCTGCAGCCAGCCTTCAAGTTCCGGCCGTATATAGAATCGCGGGAAAAACAGATTGTCATCCGGGGCGGTTATGCCCTCGGAGACAGCAGCGGCCGCAAGAGCGGTTTCCGGATAGATCCGGATGCCGGTGGTCAGCTTCATGGTATCAAGCTCCAGGGAGTCGGCCCAGGCCAGGCTTGTCTGCACTGTATGCCGGGTCTCTCCGGGGCCGCCCAAAAGCAGAAAGCCCATCCTGGATATACCGCAGGCCCGGAAATGGGATGCTGCACGGGCTGCATCCGCCGCACGGAAATGCTTGTTCAGGCGGCGCAGAACAGGGCAGCAACCGCTTTCAAACCCCAGGCTTACCTCCACGCAGCCTGCCGCTGCCATTTTTGCAGCCAGGCGTTTCGTGATTTTCCAGGGATAGACGATACATCGCCAGGAAATGGAAAGGCCCCTGCTGATGATGGCGTCGCAGAGGGCCTCGGCATACGATGGCGGCAGGTTGAAAGTGTTGTCCACGAAGAAAAAGCGGGCAAAGCCCGCGTTTTTATAGCGAAACAGCTCCGCCGCCGCCTCCTCCGGCGGGAGTTTGCGGATCAGCCGACCCTCTATGGCGCCGGTGGAGCAGTAGCTGCAGTCCATGGGGCAGCCCCGCCGGGTTTGAAAGGGAACCCACAGCTCGGAGCGGTCAATCCCCGGCGGTACCGGCAGATCCCGGTCAGGCTGCGGCCGGGCAATGCCGGAGAGGTTTCGGATATAGTCGCGCTGCCGCAGGCATCCGGATTGGGGCAGGTAGAGGCCGGGCACATCCGATAGGTCGCCATCCCCTGCAAGTCTGTCCAGAAGCTTTGCAAAGGCGATTTCCCCTTCTCCCCGGATGCCCATGTCTGCCTGCAGGTAATCAAGCGCCGCGCGGGGAAATATGCTGTAGCCCGCCCCGCCCAGGATCAAAGGCGCGGTGGTCAGCCGCCTGCAGGCGGTGACGATATCTTTTACCGGCTCCACCAGAAAGCGGGTATGGTTCATAGCCTGGTCGTCGATGTTTCTGAGGGATATGCCGATCGCATGGGGAGCAAATTCGGAGATTGCCTGTTTGAGCGCTGGCTCCGGGGCCTCGGTTCCCATCAGGTTGAGGACGCGCGTTACGTGGCCGGCACGGGCGGCTGCCGCTGCGACGCCTGCAAGGCCTACTGGCAGCACCACCATGTTGATGGTTTCGGTGTTGGCGGAAAGCAGCAGAACCCGCATACAGGAATTATTCGGCAAAGGCCGGGCCGGCCATCTCTGATGCCCGGTAAAGGGCGTATTGCTCTTCGTCGAAAGGGTAGTCCCAGCATCCCTGCCGGTGCATCATCCGGCCCCCGAACCCGGTTTTAAAGCGGTATAGACCGTACATGGGATGATGCGGGTCCGGGTACGGGGCAGTTCCGAAGAGATCATAATCGCTGCATCCCGCATCCCTGGCCTTTTCAATCGCGGCCCACTGAAGGGCGTAAGTAGCCATGGAATTGCCCTGTCTTGCCGAGGAGGCCCCGTACAGGTATGTGGCGCGCTTGCCGGAAATCGCCAGCATGATGCCGGCTACCGGCTTCCCCCCAAGTTCTGCCAAAAGCAGGTGGATGCGGGCAGGAGAGGCGCAGTCGGCAGCGCTGACTTCCAGGGCGGGCCGGAAATAATCCATGTCGTTTAGCATCATGCCGTGGCGCTCCGCTGTTTCACAATAGATGGCGTACCATGCGGGCAGATCCCGCAGGCCCGCCTCGCGCACCCGCACCCCCCTCTTGGCGGAGAGCCGGATATTATAACGGGTCTTTGGCTTCATCCGTGACAGCAGCCGGTTTTTGTCTGTTTGCAGGTCAAGGATTACCGTGTCTGTGGGCAGAAGGTCTGTCGGGGCTTTCCGAAGGTTCCAGTGCCGGGTATCGAAATTCATGCGCATCTCGCGGATCCCTGTCCGTGGTTTGCCCATCCAGATATGGTCCCGGGTGTATCGATGCTTGTCTGCTGCCCAGGGAGACTGCCAGGGGAGGTCATAGCGGATGCAAATGCAGTTTTCCGGAAGATGGGGGCGAAGCCGCTCGGAGAGCTTCTCGAGCCAGGGGCCCCGGTGTTCTTCCTCCGGGAGAAACTCTGGTCCGAAGGGTACGTAGGCCATTTCCGCGTTGGCACCCAGGCGCCGGATTACCACCAGCAAGTCCCGGCGAGCGGCAGGGCTCCGGGAGTCCGCCGCCGGGCTCTGGCGCTCATGGTTTTCTGTCATAATGCCAAAGGCCTGGGCCCGGCGGCCCTGGTGTTTTTTGACACGCCCCCAGAAGGCGGTCTGCTGCAGATAGCAGCCGGGCTCGATTTGGCTGGTGTGTTTTGGCCGGACGGCAAGCTCCATGGCGATGACGGATTCTTTTTATTTGGTCGCACGGTATGCGCCCTTCAGAACAAGGTCGCTGCAGGGCAAAACGATTTCCGGCCGAGTAGCAAAGATTGCAGCAACTGTCAATTGTCAATGCCAATTCAATGAGAGGCGTTCTCCCGCAGCGCCCGCCGCAGGATTTTGCCTGTTCTCTGCCATGGCAAAACCTTCTCTGCCGGGATTTTTGTAACAGGTAAACAACCGTTCCGGCCTTACCGGCTCCCTTGGCTGCCGCCGGTGTCCGGCTCCGCCGGGGCGGCGTTCATGGGGCAGTTTTTGTTGATGCACCGGATACACTCGTATCGTTTCAGGAACGTGCCCATAAGGGCCCAGCCAAGCAGGTAAACCAGCAGCAGCAAGGGGTGGGCCAGCAGCCAGTAGATGGGGAAAACGATGGGGACCGCAAAGCCCAGAAAGGCCGCAAGTTTATCGGAGAACTGCAAAGGCCCCGGGCGGGGCTTAAAGTACGCCGGGAGATGCCATAGGAACATGCAGCGGGTTTTTCCGTTTGTGTTATTGTAATGGGGGCAGTGGGTGCAGAAAAAGCGGTATTCCACGCCCAGAAAGCAGACGGCGCAGACAATGATATAGATTGCCGTCCAAATGGCAGAGGTGCGGGAGATGGCGTAAATGGCTGTCAGGACCGGAATCGCGATAAAAAGGGTCCAGGAGAGGAACTCGGTAAAGGAATACGCTGTTTTGGGTTTTGGCTGCTGGGAATTCATTTTTTGCCCTCCTCGCTGGGTTTCAGTTTTCCGGCGGATTGCCTTTGAGTCCAATGCGCTCCGCCACGGATTGCATACCTGCAATAGTCTCCGCAATGACCTCGGAGAGTTCCATATTCAGGCGCATGCAGCCATCCTCTATGATCTGCCGGTTAACCCCTGCTGCAAAGCGTCTGTCTTTCCATTTTTTTGTAACGGATTTGGGTTTTAAATCAAGTATACTTTTGGACGGCCGAACCAGAACGGCGGCTGCCACCAGCCCGGTCAGTTCGTCGATCGTGTAGAGGGTTTTCTCAAGCATCGACTGCGGCTCTACGTCGGTGACAATGCCGTAGCCGTGGCTTAGAACGGCCCGAATGTATTCCTCCGGCCATCGCTCGGAATTTAGGATTTCCCGGGTTTTTTGGCAATGAATATCCGGGTATTGTTCATAATCCAGGTCATGCACCAGCCCGATAATGCCCCATTTATCCGGGTCCTCACCGAATTTTTCTGCAAAACGGCGCATTACGGCTTCCACCGCCAGGGCATGGTTGATTAACCCTTGGTTTTGATTGTACCGGGTCAGCAGCTCCCAGGCCTGCTCCCGGGACGGCACCTGTGATGACATGGCAGCATTCCTTTCCGGGATGCGTCGGCGGCCGGCATCCGGACTAGCGGGTCAGCCGACGGTATTTGATCCGCTGCGGCCGCTCCGCCTCGGCTCCCAGGCGTTTTTTGCGGTCTTTTTCATACTCCGTGTAATTGCCTTCCAGCCAGACCACCTGGCTGTCCCCTTCAAAGGCAAGGATGTGGGTGGCAAGCCGGTCGAGAAACCAGCGGTCATGGCTGATGACCACGGCGCATCCCCCGAAATTTTCCA
>CAZWNV010000002.1:29882-50494 GCA_964635265.1 uncultured Desulfobacteraceae bacterium | reverse complement strand
CCTTATAAAACAGACCATAGCTTTAAACCATAACTTTCCGTTACTTTCTGCAAAAATACCGCCGCGGCGGAATAAATCGCTTTTTGCGAAGCCATCAAGCCTTAATTAAACAGCTCCGCCATGGGAATGCACTTTTCATGGCGGCCCTCCATCCGCTCAAGCAGACTTGCCGCTGTTTCCCCGAAAACCGGATGCATCCACTGCCCGGCAATGTCGCACAAGGGCCGGAGCACAAAACCCCGCTCCTGCATCCGGGGATGCGGAATAACCAGCTCGGCGGTTTCGATCACCCGGTCATTGTAGAATATAATGTCCAGGTCCAATATGCGCGGCCCGTTGCGAATGCCGCCAAAACCTCGTCCAAAGCGCGACTCCAGCTGTTTTAACAGGCGCAGCAGCGCAAGCGGCTCAAGCCCTGTTCGGGCCTTTACAGCCGCATTGACAAACCAGGGCTGCCGCGCATAACCTACGGGTTCGGTGAGATAAAATCCGGAGCAGGCGGCTATCTCCAGTTCCCCCGTTTCAGCCAGAGCGGCTGCTCCCTGCCTGCAGTTGGCCATCGGCTCATCCATGTTGGAGCCGATCGCAATGATCACCCGGTTGACCGGATCGGCAGCGGCATTCATGAGACGCATCCATCCTGTTTAGTAATTGAAGCGCACAATATTGGAGGCACTGCCCTCCTGCCCCGTATTTGTGCAGGGGGCCACCTTGTAGCGGTAATGAAAGCCCTTCTCGAGTACCTCCCCATACGTAAGCCCCAGGCCAAAGGCAGCGTTCATGTCATCGACACCCACCTTGGCCACCCGCCGGTATCCGACGGGACAGCCCTCACAGGCGTCCTCCGGATCCACTTTGGCCCGGTAAACGATGAACTTTGCTATGCGGACGCCGGCAGGAGCTTGCCAGTCCGGCATCGGCCAACTCAGGTTTACCCGGCCTTCCTGAATACCGGCTTCCAGATTCCGGATTTCCGGCAAATTGATTGCTGTGGGCGGATGGGGCGGGGCCTTTTTGCCGCAGGCACAAAACAGCAAAAGCGGGGCTGTTGCCAGAAATACTGGAAGCAGGATTTTCGCAGTCTGCATCACAATGCGCATGAAAGCTTCTTTCATTTTCGGAGAAGGTGTTCCGGTTCCGGGATCAGGTTTCGCCTGCTTCCCTGGCAAGCTGCCGCCGTGCTTTTTCCATCTGGGCAGCAACATGTTCCGCAGCGGTGCCGCCCCCGGACTGCCTGCGATTAATCATGGCCTCAGGTGTCAGGGCCTGATAAATATCATTTTCAATCAGCGATGAAAAGGATTTCAATTCCTCCAGTCCGAGCTCGTGCAGCTCTTTTCCCCTGGAGAGGGCATAATTTACGGCGCGCCCGGCGCATCCATGCGCTTCCCGGAACGGCATGCCGCGAACGGCCAGATAATCAGCCAGATCCGTTGCATTCAAATATCCGGTGCCGGCCGCATCCGCCATTTTGTTCCGGTTTACGATGATATTGGGAAGCATCCGGCAGTAGACATCAATGCAGGCCTGCAGCGTATCCACCGCATCCATCACCGGCGCCTTGTCCTCCTGCATATCGCGGTTGTAGGCGAGCGGCAGGGATTTCATCAATGTGAGCAGCGAAACCAGGCTGCCGATCACCCGGCCGGATTTGCCCCGCACCAGCTCCGGAATATCCGGGTTCTTTTTCTGCGGCATGATGCTGCTGCCGGTGGCAAACGCATCAGAGATTTCAATGAAGGAAAATTCGGCGGAGGACCAGAGCACCAGTTCCTCGGAAAGCCGGGAGAAATGGACCATGCAGATGCTTGCCGCTGAGAGGAACTCCATCATGAAATCCCGGTCGGAGACTGCATCCATGCTGTTCCCGGAAACTCTGGCAAAGCCCAGAAGCTCCGCGGTATATGCCCGGTCAATGGGGTACGTGGTCCCGGCAAGGGCTGCAGCACCAAGAGGCAGGACGTTTACCCGCTCCAGCACCTCGCGCAGACGCTCGGCATCCCGGGAAAACATCTCGTAGTAGGCCATCAGGTGATGGGCAAAGAGCACCGGCTGGGCCCGCTGCAGATGGGTATAACCCGGAAGCACGACATCGGAATGCGAGCGGGCAAACCGGACAATGGCCTGCCGGAACCGGTGCAGCCCCTCGAGGATGGTATGGATCTCCTCGCGCAGATATAGCCTGGCGTCTGTGGCGATCTGGTCGTTTCGGCTTCTGCCGGTGTGCAGTTTTCGGGCCAGGCTACCCACGTGGGCAAAGAGGCGGTCCTCAACATGCATGTGGATATCCTCGAGCCGGTCCGAAAATGCAAGGGTCCCCTGCTCGATTTCGGTACGCACCTTCTCCAGGCCCTCAACAATGGTGCTTGTCTCGCTCTGGCTCAGGATACCGCATTTTCCGAGCATCCGGCAGTGCGCAATACTCCCGTCGATATCATGGTGATAAAGGCGTTTATCGATGGCAATGGAGGAGGTAAACCGCTCAACAGCCTGGTCTGTTGGTTCCGAAAATCTGCCGTCCCAGGGTTTTTCCGCCATTTCAAGGCCTTCCCGTCAAATTGTTGCAGGCTTTGCGGGGCGCCCGCCCCGCCACCTCAGCTCCGCTTCTCCATCAGCTTCCGGATGCGCAGGCGCAGAGCGTTTAAGCGGATGAAGCCTTCGGCATCCTGCTGCTGGTAGACCGTATCGTCTTCAAAAGTCGCAAAGTCCTCATTGTAAAGAGATTCGGTGGATTTGCGGCCCAGAACCCGGCAGTTGCCCTTGTAGAGCTCGAGCCGCACAACGCCGGAGACGTTCTCCTGGCTTTCATCAATCATCTTCTGCAGCATCTCGCGCTCCGGAGAAAACCAGAAGCCGTAATAAATGATTTCCGAATAGCGGGGGATCAGGGAATCCCGGAGATGCATGACTTCGCGATCCATGGTGATGGACTCAACGGCCAAATGGGCTTTTCTGAGAATGGTTCCACCGGGCGTTTCATAAACGCCGCGTGATTTCATCCCCACAAACCGGTTTTCCACAATGTCGTCTCTGCCGATGCCGTGGCGGCCGCCGAATTCATTCAACTGGGTAAGAAGCGCCCCGGGCGGGAGGCTGTTGCCGTTTATGGCCACGGGATTGCCCCTGCTGAATGTGATCTCCAGTTCCTCCGGGGTGTCCGGGGCCTCCTGGGGCGAGACCGACAGGGTGAACATGTCCTCGGGCGGGGGATTCCAGGGGTCTTCCAGAACACCGCCCTCGTAGCTTATGTGCAGCAGGTTCCGGTCTGTGCTGTAAGGCTTCTCCTTGCTCGTCGGCACTGGTATGCCGTGCTTCTGCGCAAAGGCCATCAAGGCGTTGCGGGAGTTCAACTCCCACTGCCGCCAGGGGGCGATAATCGTAATAGCCGGGTCAATGGCGTAATAGCAGAGCTCAAAACGCACCTGGTCGTTTCCTTTGCCGGTTGCCCCGTGGCTGACGGCGTCCGCCCCTTCATGACCTGCAATCTCCATCTGCCGCTTGGCTATGAGGGGTCGGGCAAGCGAGGTGCCGAGCAGGTACTGGCCCTCATAAATGGCATTGGCCCGAAAGGCGGGAAAAACAAAATCCCGGACAAACTCCTCGCGAAGATCGTCGATATAAACGTTTTTGGCACCGGTATTTCTGGCCTTTTCATCCAGGTGGTCAAGCTCTTCTCCCTGGCCGATGTCCGCCGCAAAAGCCACCACATCGCAGTTGTAGGTCTCAATGAGCCACTTGAGAATCACCGAGGTGTCAAGTCCTCCGGAATAGGCCAGGACCACCTTGTTCACATGTTTATCCAAATTCCGCACTCCTTCAGAATGGTTCGGGGGATCCAAATACTCCCTCAGTGTTGCAGCAGAATATCCAAAATCGCCTTATGCATGTGCAGCTTGTTCTCCGCCTGGTCCCAGACAACCGATCGGGGGCCTTCCAGCACTTCCTCGCTGATCTCTTCGCCGCGATGGGCGGGCAGACAGTGCATGACCACGGCGTCCGCCGCAGCACCGGCCAGCAGATCGCCATTGAGCTGATAGGGCTGGAAAACCTTCTCCCGCTCGCCCTGCTCCTTCTCCTGGCCCATGCTGGCCCACACGTCCGTGTTGACCACATCAGCCCCGGATACAGCTTCGCGGGGATCCCGGGTGAGAGATATCCTGCCGTCCCGGGCCTTTGCAGCCTCCAGAACCGCTGGATCCGGGCCGTAACCCTCCGGGCATGCCAGGGTCAGCTCCAGGTCCAGTACCGATGCCGCATTAATCCAGGAGTTGGCCATATTGTTGCCGTCCCCCACCCAGGCAAACTTTATCCCCTGGTATCCCCCCTTTTTCTCGATTACCGTCAACAGATCGCTCAAGACCTGGCAGGGATGATACAGGTCTGTTAAGGCGTTGATCACGGGGATTCCGGCGGCTTCCGCGAACTCTTCCAGAAAGCGCTGAGAGTAGGTACGGATGGCCACGATATCCAGGTACCGGGACAGCACGCGGGCAGTATCCCGAACGGGTTCGTTGCGGGCCATCTGGGTATCCCGGCTGCTTATGAATATGGGCACACCGCCCAACTGGATGGCCGCCACCTCGAAGGAAAGCCGGGTTCGGGTGGAATGCTTGTCAAATACCAAACCCAGGGCCCTGCCCAGCAGGAGCTGATCTGTAATCCCCTGTTTTCTGCGTTCCTTCAGCTCTGCCGCTCGTGCAAAAAGCTGCTCCATATCCCCGCGATCAAGTGCAGCCAGGGTTAACAGGTTTCGATTCAATGGCTACTCCTTTTTTCTTTGCTTTCAGCGATAACTGCTGAAAACGGCATCCAGGCATTCGATCAGGGCATCGATCTCGCTTCTGGTAATAACGAGCGGCGGCACAAAACGCAGCACTTTCTCCTGTGTGCAGTTGATCAGAAAACCCCGCTCCATGCAGGCCTCCACGACCGGCATCCCCTCAATGCTAAGACTTACCCCGATCATCAGGCCCATGCCCCGCACTTCCGTAATTACCGAATGCCGCTGCTGCAGGTCAAGCAGCTGCTCCATGAAGTAGCTGCCGGTCTCCCGGCAGTGAGCCAGTACATCCTCGCGCTCCAATAACCGCAGTCCTTCCAGGGCTGCCGCGGTAATCACCGGGGTACCGCCGAAAGTCGTGGCATGCGCGCCCGGTTGAAAGGCTTTTGCAATGTCCTCGCGGGCCAGCATGGCGCCTATTGGAAGCCCGTTGCCCAGCGCCTTGGCAAGCGTCATGATATCCGGTGTGACGCCAAAGTGTTCATAGGCAAAAAGCCGCCCCGTCCGACCGATGCCGGTCTGGACCTCGTCAAAAATCAGCAGCGCACCGCTTTCATCGCAGGCCCTGCGAACCTCCTCAATGTAGCCGGGCGAGGGACAGCGCACCCCGCCCTCTCCCTGGACGGGCTCAATAATCACGGCACAGGTGTTTTCATTGACGCTGTTTCGGACGGCCTCTGCATCATCAAAAGGCACAAAATCAAAGCCGGTTAAAATCGGATCAAATCCCTGGCGGATCTTTTCCTGACCGGTCGCGGAAAGAGTGGCAAAGGTGCGTCCGTGAAAAGACTGCTCCAGGGCAAGAATCCGGTGCCTGCCGCCCTCTCCGCGGTCGTGAAAGAACTTGCGGGCCAGTTTGATGGCCGCCTCGTTGGCCTCCGCCCCGGAATTGCAGAAAAACACGCGGTCGGCAAAACTGTGGTCCACCAGCCAGGAGGCAAGCTCCACCTGTGGCTTGGTATAATACAGGTTGGAGACGTGAAAGAGCTGATCCGCCTGGCGGCAGAGCGCCCTGGCGATTTCCGGCACTGCATGGCCCAGGCTGCACACCGCGATTCCCGCTACAAAATCGGTGTATTCCCTGCCGTCCGCATCCCAGAGGGTACAGCCGCGGCCGCCCTCGATAACAATGGGAAACCGCTTGTATGTGGAGGCAATCACCTTCTCGGCCTGCTGGATAATTTCCTCATTCATTGGGTTACTTCCGTTCCGATGCCTTTGTCCGTGAACAGCTCCAGAAGCAGGGCGTGGCGGCGGGTGCCGTTGATGATCTGGACCTTTCCCACGCGGTTGCCCAGAGCATCCAGGGCGTATTCGATCTTGGGAATCATGCCGCCGGATATGGTCTGCGCATCGAGCATCCTGCGGGCGGCAGCCGCGTCAATGGAGGTAATGAGCTCACCCTGCCCGTCCAGGATGCCGTCCACGTCGGTCAAATAAATCAGGCGTCCGGCGGTTAAAGCAGCCGCCAGCTTGGAGGCCACCAGATCCGCATTGATGTTAAACGTCTCCCCGTTCGGACCCACCCCTACGGGAGCGATCACCGGGATAAAGCCCTGGCCGGTAAGGGTATGGATGATCGTTGCATCCACATCCGTGACCTTCCCCACCAGGCCGGGATCAATAATCTCCGGGGGCTTGGTCTCATCCGGCTGATGCATGATCTGGAGCTTTTCCGCGGAGATCAGCCCTCCGTCCTTTCCGCAGAGCCCCACGGATTTGCCTCCCTGGTGATTGATCTCCGCAACGATCGCCTTGTTCACCTTTCCCCCCAGCACCATCTCCACCACATCCATCGTCTGCTGATCCGTAAAGCGCATGCCGCTGACAAAACGGGGGGAAATCCCCATCTGCTCAAGCACCGAATTGATCTGCGGCCCCCCGCCGTGGACGACCACGGGATTTATGCCCACGTATTTCATCAGGGTGATATCCCGGGCAAAATCCCTCCGGAGCTGCTCATCCACCATTGCATGGCCGCCGTATTTGACCACGATGGTCATCCCGGAGAAAAACCGGATGTAGGGCAGCGCCTCAATGAGTATGTCGGCGGTATTGGGCGTCATGGGCACAACCGTCGGATCCTCTGTGCTTCTCCCGAAGCCGGGCAAAAAACCTTGGCCGGCCGCTACAGGATATAGCGCGTCAGGTCCTCATCCTCCTTGATATCCTTTAGCCGCTCCTCCACATAGGCCCTGTCAATAAGGATCTCGCGCTCTTCCAGATCGGGAGCGGAGAACAACAGATCCTCCAGCAGGTGCTCCATCAGGGTATGCAGGCGCCGGGCACCGATGTTTTCCGTCTGGTTGTTCACCTGCTCGGCAAAAGCGGAAATCTCCGCAATCGCCTCATCTGCAAACCGGAGGTTTACCCCTTCGGTCCTGAGCATGGCGATATACTGGAGAAGCAGGGCATTTTTGGGCTCTGTCAGGATTCTGGCAAACTCATCGCGCCCCAGCGAATCCAGTTCCACGCGAATCGGAAAACGTCCCTGCAGTTCGGGGATCAGGTCGGCGGGTTTGCTCATGTGAAAGGCCCCAGAGGCGATAAAGAGAATGTGGTCGGTCTTTACCGGCCCGTGCTTGGTGCTTACCGTGGTGCCCTCCACAATGGGCAAAAGGTCGCGCTGCACGCCCTCCCGGGAAACATCCGGGCCCGCTCCGCCGCCGCCTTCCTTGCCGGTGACCTTATCGATTTCATCCAGAAAAATGATCCCGGACTGCTCCACCTTCTCGATGGCCTCGGAAACGACCTTATCCATGTCCACCAGCCGCTGGGCCTCTTCCTGGCAGAGAATCTCCATGGCCTCGGAGACCTTCATCTTCCGCTTCTTGGAAGGGCTTTGCGGCAGAAAGCTGCCGAGCATGTCGCGCATGTTGATCCCCATCTCCTCCATGCCCGTATTGGAAAAAATCTCCAGCATGGGCCCGGATTTATCCTGGACCTCCATATCCACGAAGCGCTCGTCGAGTTTGCCCTCACGCAGCATCCGGCGGAATTTTTCCCGGGTGGAGGAGCTGACCTGCTCGCTCTGGGCCTGCCCGGACTCATCTACCGCCATCACCTGCCCGTCGTCTTCCCCGCCTGTCTGCTGTCCGGACGGCTGCCTCTCGCGCGAGGCGGGGAGCAGCAGGTCCAGCATCCGCTCTTCCGCAATTTCGCGGGCCTTTCCCTGAACAGCCTCCTGGGCGCAGGCTTTGAGGTGATTGATGGTAAGCTCCAGCAGATCCCGGATCATGGATTCCACATCCCGGCCCACATACCCCACCTCTGTAAACTTGGAGGCCTCCACCTTGATGAAGGGCGAGTCGGTAAGCCGGGCCAGTCTTCTGGCAATCTCGGTTTTGCCGACACCCGTGGGACCGATCAGGATAATATTTTTCGGGGCAATCTCCTCGCGCAGCTCCGGATCCACCTGGCGCCTGCGCCAGCGATTGCGCAGCGCAATGGCCACCGAACGTTTGCCCTTGTCCTGGCCGATAATATATTTGTCGAGCTCTGTTACAATATCCCTGGGTTTCAAATCACTCATATGACTGTCGATATCGCCTTCTTTGGACCGAGAAAATCAAATTTCCTCGATTGTTATGGAATCATTCGTGTAAATGCAGATCCGGCTCGCAATGTTCATGGCAGCGGACACAATCTGGCGGGCATCAAAATCCTGCCTCTCTGTGTACTGCATAAGCGCCGCAGCAGCCGAATGCGCGGCCACCCCGCCGGAGCCGATGGCCACAACCCCTTCATCCGGTTCAATCACATCGCCGTTGCCGGAAATCAACAGCATCTGCTCGGTATCAACGGCAATCATCATGGCTTCCAGCCTGCGAAGATACTTGTCGGTACGCCAGTCGCGGGCCAGTTCCACTGCAGCCCGGATAAGGTTGCCGTTATAGCGCTCCAGCTTGCCCTCGAGCCGCTCGGAAAGGTTCAGGGCATCCGCCGTTGCCCCGGCAAAGCCCACAATAATGCGGTCATTATAGATTCTGCGTACCTTTTTCGCGTGGTGTTTGATTACCGAAGTATCCAGGCTTACCTGACCGTCTCCGGCGACCGCTACTTTGCCTTTATAACGAACCGCCAGAATCGTTGTCGCGCGTATCTCCATTTGCTCTCCGCCTTTTTGCATGCTATTTGCGCGGATGCGCCTGATCATAGGCCGCCATCAGACTGTCAATACTGACGTGCGTATATTTCTGCGTTGTCGAAAGCTGCCTGTGCCCCAGTAGCTCCTGAACCACGCGCAGATCCAGTCCCGCATCCAGCATGTGCGTAGCAAATGAATGGCGCAGATCATGCGGCGATACGGGAACGGACAGCCCGGCAGCAACAGCGGCCTTATCCAGCATCCGGGCCACGGACCGGGTGTTGAGCCGCCCCTTGTTCTTATTTAAAAACAGGGCGCCCCCGCCTGCAGCAGCAATTGTATTCTGCCCCTGCAGGCTCTGCCGATAGTCCGCGATGGCGTCAAGGGCCTTCTGCCCGATGGGAACGATCCGCTCCTTGTTGCCCTTTCCCAGCACCCGAAGTGTCTTTGCGGAAAAATCCACGTCTGAAACATCCAGCCCCACCAGTTCGGAAACCCGGATACCCGTCGAGTAAAGGGTTTCCAGAATCGCCCGGTTGCGTTTGCCCATCAGGGTTGCCGTATCAATGGCATCCAGCAGCCGGAAGACTTCGTCCACGGTCAGACAGGAGGGCACCGGCTTTTCCTGCTTTGGTGTCAAAACCGTTTCTGCCGGGTTCTGCCGGATTACACCGTGCTTTTCCAGGAAACTGAAAAAGGAACGGATAGCGGAAATCTTGCGGGCGATGGAGGTCTTTTTCAGCTTCTGCTTATGCAGGCTGCCCAGATAACTGCGCAGAATCAGGCTGCCGGCAGCCTCGACATCGGTTACATCCGCATCTCCCGGCTCCTCGTCACCGGTCATGGGCAGGGCCCTGTTTTGGAGAAAAAACTGCAGGAAATCGTCAAGATCATGCGCATATGCCCGGCATGTGTTTGCTGAATAGCCCTTCTCCAGCGAAAGGTAATCAACAAAACGCTGTATCAGCCGATTTATGGATGTCTCATTCATTCAAATGCAATCAGGGTTTCGATATCCTGCCAGTTTTCTACCTCGAAAAACGGATGCGGCCGCCGGTTCCAGGGCTGTTTGTACACGATCGGAGAAATGCCGGCTTCCCTGAGCAGAAAGCAGGTTTCCAGGCGGTCCTCGACAAACGCCTCGATCCCGCGGCTCAGGAGCACACCCTGCTTGTCCTCGAAGGAGCCTGTGGCCACCACTTCGATATCCCCGGCGCCCACGGCGAGCACCTCCTGCAGCCAATGATGAATATGGCCGGCCGAAGGCCGCGCCGTTACAAAAAGGGTGGGGCGGTAGAGCCGGTTTAACCGTCGGATTACCCGGGTCGCCCCGCGCATCGGATTTAGCGGAAGGCTGTAATCTCCCTCCACAATCTTAACCAGAATCTCCGTGGCCACCGTCTCGTCCATTTCGGCGGCCGCCGGAAAATGATACTCCCGGATGTCCTCGTATGCGGGGGCGTCAAGACCGAACTCATGGCGGGCAATATCGAGAAACAGCGTCATGGTGTCGGCAAACACCCCGTCGATATCAAAGGCCAGTTTCTGCGGCGGAAACTTCGGGTTGTTTTCCATAGGCAAAAGCAGGGAGATCAGGCCACTTTCCGGGTTTTCTTCTTAAGCCGGCTGATGCGGCGGCGATAGATATCCGCCATTTTCCTGTCATCAGCCTCCACCGAGGCCTGCCGCTTTTTCTTGAGATCCCGGATCTTCTCCTTCAACTCCCGAACCGATACCTTGGCTTCCTTCTTCTTGCCCTGCTCCTCGATGCCTTTGGCCTTTTTGACGGCCTTGAGCAGCTCGGTCTTGTTCATGCCACTGGCACCGGTAATCTCCGGCATTTCAATGGCCACCTCCCGCAGCTCAGTGGCTGTCATCTTGTCAAGGGGCTTGTGTTTCGCCTGTTTTTCCTTTTTGCCCATATTTGCAGTCCCCTCCTTTTCCATGACGAAAATAGCAATGTATGGCTTCAAAATACAAAGCGGAGGTCTGCTGCCCCCGCTTACATCCTATAAATCTTTAAAATTGTACCTATAATACAATTTTTCTCTTTTTGTCAATAACTATTTCACGCTCCGCCCGCCGAACCATCCCGCGGACCGGTGGCCGGCCTGAGGCCCAGAAACTCCAGGACCTGCTTCATATCCTGCCATGTCCGGCGTTTTGCGGAGGGTTCGGCAAGCAGATGGGCCGGAGAATAGGTGGGCATGAGGACGGTATCGCGAAAACGGGCAAAACGGCCCCTATCCGTTTCACAGGAGGCGCTTTCCCCGAGCAGCGCCTGCAGGGCGGTATCGCCCAGGGTACAGATGACATCGGGATGTACGGCAGCAATCTCTCTTTCCAGAAAACGCCGGCATATCTGTATATCCCGGAACCCCGGACTGTTGTCACCGGGCGGGCGGCACTTCAGGGCAAAGCTGATATAGACGGAATCCCGGCGAAAGCCCATGGCCTCGATCATCCGGCCCAAAAGCCGGCCGGCCCGGCCGGAAAAGGGAAGATTGTTCTGCGAATCCTCCGGCTCCGGCCAGCCGCCCACGAACATGATCCGCGCCCGCGGATCACCGGCGCCCGCCACCGGCTGCACACCTTTGGCAGCCAGCGAACAGCCCCTGCAGTGCTTTACGGCCGCTGCAATGGCGTCCGGGTTTCCGCCCCAGGAAAATACCCGCTCCAGGGTGTCGGGGCTGCACTCCACCCCGGTAAAACCCTGATCCGCAAGATAGGCCAGGTAGTCCTGCACCCGGGCGGCGATTGCGTTCAGCTTATCCCGTTTTTTGCTCATGATACCGGCAGCAGAGGAACAATCTTGTCCAGCAGAATATGGGCGGCCTGGTCTTTTTCCATCACCGGCAGCGCCTCCACGCTTCCATCCCGGAAAAAAAGCGTCATCTTGTTGGTCTCCGAGGCAAACCCGGAGTCCGGGGCGCCGATCAGGTTGCCCACGATCAGATCCAGGTTCTTGCGCTCCAGTTTGTCCCTGGCGTTTTTCTCCAGCTCCTCCGTCTCGGCTGCAAAGCCCACCAGTACCTGACGCGTTTTCCGCCGGCCGACGGCCTCCAGGATATCCCCCGTTTTCTCCATCCGCAAAACAAGCTCCTCCGCATTTTTCTTGATCTTTTGGGAGGAGACCTCCACGGGCCGGTAATCCGAAACCGCGGCCACCTTGACCACGAGATCCGCGTCTTCCATAGCCTCAAAAACGGCCTCCGCCATTTCCTTTGCCGTGCTCACCCGGCAAAGCTCCACCCCCGACGGATCGGTAAGGCCTGTGGGGCCGGCAACAAGCACTACCTGCGCCCCCCTGGCTGCAGCCGCACGGGCCACTGCGTAGCCCATTTTCCCGGATGAGGGGTTGCTCACAAAGCGCACGGGATCTATGGGCTCGCGAGTCGGCCCGGCTGTAACCAGTACCCGCCGTCCCGCCAGATCCCTTTGTATAAGGCTTGCCGTCACGCTTTGCACGATAATCTCCGGCTCCGGCAGGCGGCCCGCACCGACTGTGCCGCAGGCCAGCTCCCCCGCGCCGGGCGCGACAATCCAGAAGCCGTCGTCCCGGAGCGTCTGCAGGTTTCGCTGCACAGCCGCACTCTCGAACATTGCGGTATTCATGGAGGGGCAGATCAGCCGCGGGGCCCTTACCACCATCATGAACGTGGACAAGGCGTCATCAGCGATGCCGCAGGCCAGTTTGCCGATGATATCCGCGGTTGCCGGGGCAACGACCACGGCATCCGCCTCCTGCGCCCAGTTAATGTGGCGCATGTGGGGATCCGCATCCCGGCCGAACATATCGACAAACACGTCATGGCCGGAGATGGACGCAAAAGTCATGCGCCCCACAAACCACTCGGCGTTACGGGTCATGACCACCCGGACATCAGCCCCCCCTTTCTGCAGGAGCCTGAGCAGCTCAACGCTTTTGTAGGCAGCAATGCCCCCTGTGACCCCCAGAACGATCTGTTTGCCTTTCAGTAGGCCTGTCATAGTCCCGCTCCGCTGCTTGTTTTCTTCCGCCTTCCGCCCCCATCGGAACGGCCCGTGTCTCCGGCGTCGCCGGGCAGGGCCTGAAGGATTGGAAAAAGAAGAAAAATTAGCAATTTGTAAAGGGTGCGTAAACAAAAAAATGCAGCTCTGCCGCTATCTTCGGGCCGTCAAAAATGCAGGGCCCCCACAACCGCACCGGTCATGCAGGTGGCAATAGTGCCCGCGACAATGGCCCGGGGCCCCAGAGAGGCGATTTCCCCGCGCCGCTCCGGGGCCATTGCCCCCAGACCGCCGATCATGATGCCCAGGCTGCCGGGATTGGCAAAGCCGCAGAGGGCATATGACATGATCAGCAGGCTGCGGGGGCTGAGGGTCCCCTCGGGCAGCCGGCTCATGTGCATGTACGCAATAAACTCGTTGAGCACGGTTTTTGTCCCCAAAAGGGCGCCGGCATCCGGCGCCTGCTGCCAGGGAATCCCCATCAGCCAGACAACGGGAGAGAGCATCCAGCCGAATACCCGCTCCACTGTCAGGGGTTTGCCCAGCACATCGGGCAAAACCCCGAGCAGGATATTGACCATGTGCACAAGAGCGACCAGCACAATAATCATGGCGATGATATTGAGCAGAAGCTCAATGCCCTGCAGGGTTCCCCTGGTAAGCGCATCCATGCTGCTGCGGGCGGGCTCCGGCTCTTTGAGTCCGCCGGTAGTCGTCTGCCCGGTTTCCGGGACCATGATTTTGGATACCACCACGGCGGCCGGCGCGCTGATGATGGAGGCGGTCAGGATATGGCCCGTGACATTGGGGATCACCGGCTCCAGGATGCTGGCATACAGAACCAGCACGGTTCCCGCGATGGTTGCCATGCCGCTCGTCATCACGGTAAAGAGCTCACTTCGCGAAAGCCCCGCCACGTAAGGCCGGATAAGAAGGGGGGACTCCACCATGCCCACAAAAATATTGGCGGATACGCCAAGCCCTTCTGCCCCGCCGATGCCGAGGCTTTTCTGCAGCAGCCAGGAGAAACCCCGTACAATGCGCGGAAGCACCCCCCAGTAAAAAAGAACCGCGGAGAGAGCACTAACGACAAGAACCAGGGGAAGCGCCTGAAAGGCCAGGATAAATGTCGCCTGCGGGTCACTTACGGCAAAGGGCTTGTCTCCGCCTCCGATATAGCCGAAGACAAATGCCGTACCTGCCCGTGTGGATTCCTCCAGGGCAAGAACGGCGCGGTTGAGATAGACAAAGCCGCGGGTAAAGAAGGAAAATTTCAGCAGTACCAGGGCCAATCCGAACTGCGCCGCCATGCCGACCCAGATGGTGCGCAGGCAGGCTTTGCGCCGCTCCTCGCTGATACACCAGGCAAGGGCCGCAAAAACAAAAAAACCGACGACACTTTGAAGGCTCATCCCGTCTGCCACCTTTTTCTAGCACAGCCGATTCTGTTCAAAAACGCCAAAATCCGATTATGCCGGAATCGAGAGGCTCTCAATGGCCGAGTCAATGGATAGTATAGACCGAACGGCCCGGGTTTGCAATCCGGGATCGCCATGCACGGCTCATTTTTCGTTTTGAAGACAGCTGCAAAAGGATATAGAGTTGAAGAAGAAACCATCAAAAGGGGGCGGATATGAGCCAGGCATCGGTTGTGATCCGGGAAGTGGGGCTGCGCGACGGACTTCAGGCGGAAAAAGACTTCGTCCCGACAGAGAAAAAACTGGAACTGGTGGAAGCCCTCGGCGATGCCGGGGTCCGGTATCTCGAGACCACTTCCTTTGTAAGCCCCGAAGCCATTCCCCAGCTCCGGGATGCCGCGGAACTCATGGCCCGGGTCCGGCGCGGGGGGCTTGTCCACGAAGTCATGGTGCCCAACCGGAAAGGGGCGCAGAAGGCCATCGAATCGGGAGCCGACCGGCTGATCGTATTCATCTCTGCCTCCGAGGCCCACAATCAGGAAAATGTGCGCCGCAGCATTGCTGCATCGCTTGAAGACCTGGAGGAGGTTCTGGCACTGGCAGCCGACAGCGGAATTGCTGCAGGCGCAGCCATCGCCGTGGCTTTCGGCTGTCCCTACCAGGGCCGGGTCTCCCGGCAGGCGGTGGGCGACATTGCACGCCGGCTGGTCCGGGCCGGGGCAGAGCGCATCACGCTTGCGGATACAACCGGACTGGCCAACCCCGCCCAGATCCGGGAAAGGATTGCCGATTTCCGGGAGCACCTTCCGGATACCGCCCTTTGCCTGCATCTTCACAACAATCGCGGGCTTGCCATGGCCAACCTCTATGCCGGCTACCAGGCGGGGGTGCGCATGTTTGACGCTTCTTTGGGCGGTATCGGCGGCTGCCCGAACGTACCCCGTGCAGCGGGCAACCTGGCCACGGAGGACGTGGTGTTTTTGTTCGAATCCATGGGGGTGGACACAGGAATCGATCTTACACACCTGATTCATGCGGCCCGCATGCTGGAGAAAACGCTTGGCCGCAGCCTGCCCGGCCAGGTAATGAAAAGCGGTCCTGCCAGCCCTGCCGCCTGTCCTACCCGATAGAAGCCGGAAAAAAACCGCATCAGGTGTTTTCCCGATCGAGAACAGCCCTTACCGCTTCGGCCAGAGCCTGCATATCCACAGGCTTTTCCATGTACCCGGCAATCCCCAGGGCCAATGCCTCTTCTTCGCTGATCCGCTCGCTGTAGCCGGTGCACAGAATAATCTTTGCATCCGGCCGGATCTCCATTATCTTCCGGCTCAACTTGTCCCCGGTCATCCGGGGCATGGTCATATCCGTTATCACGAGGTCGAACTGCTCCGGACGGGCGGCAAAAGCCCGCAGCGCGTCTTCCGGATCGGTCTCTATGTGTACCCGGTAGCCCAGATTTTGCAGCCGCTGCATATTCAACCGGGCAACAGAAGCCTCGTCATCCACAAACAAAATAAACTCCGCCCCGCCGGGCAGGGTGGAAATCTTCTGCCTTTGCACGCCCTCCGTCTCACGGGAGGCGGCCGGGAAAAATATCTCAAACCGCGTCCCTTCTCCCGGTTCACTGCTTACCCGGATGGCGCCGCCATGGCTTTTCACAATCCCCAAAACCCCGGAGAGGCCGAGTCCGGTCCCCTTATGCACGTCCTTGGTGGTGAAATAGGGATCAAAAATCCGCTCCATGTGCCCGGCCGCAATCCCGTGGCCGGTATCGCTGACCGTCAGCTTCACATGCTCGCCCGGCGACAAATCCGGATCCGAAGCCGCCTCCTGCTCAGAGACCACCACCGCCTGCAGGCTGACCTCCAGAACACCGTCTTTTTCGGCCATGGCATCGGCTGCGTTTTTGCACAGGTTGACAATCAACTGGTGAATCTGGGTGGGGCTGGCCATCACCAGGGGCAGGTCCCGGTCCATGCATTCCCGGATTTCAACCGAAGACGGGAGGGTGTGGCGCATCATCCGCAAGCCTTCTTTGATGATGAGGACGAGCTGCTGGGAGGTATGCGCCTCATCGCCTTTTCTGCTGAAGGTCAAAAGCTGTCGGATGACGTCACGGGCCCGCAGACTCGCGGTTTGAATCTCCTTTAACCCCTTTTTTGCCGAAGAGGTGTCCGGCAGCTCATTTTCCACGAGTTCGCTGTAGCCCATGATAATATTTAAAATATTGTTGAAGTCATGGGCCACTCCGCCGGTAAGGGTGCCCAGGGCTTCGATTTTCCGGGCCTGCCTAAGCCGGGCTTCCAGGCTTTGACGCTCCTGTTCCGCCTGCTTTTTCTCCGTGATGTCGGCCAGAAAATTCAGAGTGGCCGGCCTGCCCTCCCATTCAATGGCAACCCCTTTGAGTTCGACCCATTTCTGTCTGCCCTCGCGGTCCAGCACGCGAAAAGTGTAGACCGCATCATCCGGCACAGAGCCTTCGAGGCGCTTGAAATGCCGCTCCTTGACCGTCCCCCGGTCCCCGGGATGAACCAGGGAATCAAAAAAGCGGTTGGCAAGCTCTTCCACTGAATACCCCGTCAGTTCGCATGTCCGGCCATTGACAAAGCGGAGCCTCCCGTCCTGGGCCACGACAATCGATTCGTGGGCATTTTCCACCAGGATCCGGTATTTTTCCTCGTTTTTGCGGAGCTCCTGCCTGGCGTTCTCCGCTTCCTGGGCCTTGTTTTCCGCCTCCTGCATCCGGCTTTGGAGCTGTTCCACCATATGGGAGATGGCTGCCTTGAGCTCGCCCAGCTCACCCCGAAAGCGCCCCTTGACCCGGGCCTCCAGGTTGCCCCCGGCCACATCGCCGGCAAAGGCAACCAATTGCTTGATCGGGCGGGTGATGGTGCTCATGAGCAGAAAAACCAAAAGCAGGGCAACGAGCAGAATGGCCATGGCTGCATACACCACCGCGCGGTGGAGCTGGGCGATATCCTGGTGAATATCGTCGATATAAACGCCCGTGCCGATAATCCATCCCCAGGGTGCAAACAGCTTGATGTAGGATTCCTTGGGGTAGAGCTCCTCCGTGCCGCCATCGGCTGTCGGCTTCGGCCAGTCATAGGTGACAAAGCCCTCCCCGTGCTTTCGGGCGATCCGCAAAAAAACCTGAAACAAATGGCGCTCGCCCCTGGCGAGCTTTACAACTTCCGAATCGAGATCGGCCTGGATACTGGTGGCCATATTATAGGAGGCATCATCCATGACCCGGCCCTCCAGCCCGGGCAGTGCCGAATGCAGGATCATGCGCGGGTAGGGCCGGGTGGTGTCATTAATCCAGAAGTAGCCCCGATCCGAAAACCGCATGGAACGGATGGCGCGAATAGCCTGCTGCTTTGCCCGGGCTTGGCTCATGTCGCTCGACTCCGCACGCTGTGCGTAATTGGCAGCCAGGTTATAAGCGGCTTCCACAAGGTTTCTGGCCGCCATTTTCCGGGAATCGAAAAGCTCCTCCTCGACCATGGGAAACAAAAACAGAAAAAAAGAAAGCATAAACAGCAGGATAATCAACAGGGCGATGCCCATGATCCGGGTCCCGGTTTTCTCCAGTAGGGCTGCTATGCGCTGCATGCTCTTCCCGCAAGTTCCGGATGCTGCCGGGTTCCAGCGCCTCTGCGGTCGGAGACCCCGACATGCGGTTTAGGAAAACATATTCTTATCCATGGCCTTTTCATATGCGGCATCCTTGCTGATCCGGCCTTCGGCCACCAGCTGCTTTAGATGCTGGTCCATGGACTGCATGCCGGCGGCGGTGCCGGTTTGTATAAGGGAGCTGACCTGGGAGATTTTTCCCTCCCGGATCATGCTGGCCAGCGCCTGGGAACCGATCAGCACCTCGACTGCCGCACAGCGGCCGCTGCCGTCCTTTGTCCGCAGAAGCTGCTGGGCGACAACCGCCCGGAGCGACTCCGAGAGCATGGTCCGGGCCTGCGCCTGCTGGTCGGAAGGAAAGGCGTTGATGACCCGGTCGATGGTTTTGGCGGCGCTGTTGGTGTGCAGGGTGCCGAAGACCAGAATGCCCAGTTCGGCACAGGTCAGGGCCAGGGAAATGGTCTCCAGGTCCCGCATTTCTCCCACCATGATAATATCGGGGTTCTCCCGGCTGGCCACCCGCAGGGCATCGGCAAAACTGGCGGCATGGGTGCCGATTTCGCGGTGGGTAACCAGACAGCGCTTGTTGGCGTGGACAAACTCCAGCGGATCCTCGATGGTGATGATATGCCCGTCGCGGCTCTCATTAATGGAATTGACCATGGCGGCGAGAGTTGTGGACTTGCCGCTGCCGGTGGGCCCCGTAACAAGCACCAGGCCTTTGCGGAAGGCGGAAACGGTTTTCAGCACTTCCGGCAGATGCAGCGCATCCAGTGTCAGAATTTCGGTGGGGATGAGTCGGAATACGGCTCCGATACCCCTGTGCTGGTAAAAGATATTGCAGCGGAAGCGGCCTGTGCCTTCGATTTCATAGGCCATGTCGAAATCCATATCCCTGTCCACAGCCCGCTGCTGCTCCGGAGTGAGGATCTCAAAAAGTATCTCCCGGTTGCTCCGGGCTGTCAGCGGCTCGTGGTCAAGGGGGGTAAGACGGCCTTTCAGACGGAGCAGGGGCGGATACCCCACCGCCATGTGCAGATCGCTCGCCCCTTGCTCGCGCATCTGCCTGAAGAATTGGTCGATCACCGCCATAGCCGATGTTCCTTTATTTGAGCTGAGGCTTTAGTTTGTCCGGATTGGCCGCATTGGCTGCAGCGTCTGCCGCGGAAATTCTGCCCGCCTTGCAGAGCTCCAGCAGGACTTCATCCATCAACTGCATGCCTTGTTTTTTCCCCGTCTGCATCATGGAAGGAATCTGAAAGGTTTTGGAATCCCGGATCAGGTTGGCCATCTGGGTGGAGCCGATCAGGATCTCGGTAGCCAGCACCATTTGCTGGTGCTCGGCATGCGGGATAAGGCGCTGGGTAATGACGGCCCGCAGGGATTCGCTCAACATGGCCCGGATCTGGTTCTGCTGGGTCGGCGGATAGGAATCGATGATCCGGTCAACGGTTTTGGGCGCACTCGAGGTCGAGAGGGTGCCGATAACCAAGTGCCCGGTCTCGGCAGCGGAGATGGCCATGGAAATGGTCTCCAGATCGCGCAACTCCCCGATTACGATCACATCCGGATCCTGGCGAAGGGCACTGCGGAGGGCATTGGTATAGCTGCGGGTGCTGGCACCGATCTCGCGCTGATTGACAACACCCTGGCGCATCGGATGAATAAATTCGATCGGGTCTTCAATAGTCAGGATATGATGCGGCTGGTGGGTATTGATATGATCAACCATGGCGGCAAGCGTTGTGGTTTTGCCGTGGCCGGTGCCGCCGGTTACCAGGATCAGCCCCTGATGCGAGTCCAGGATTTTGCGGACGACCTCCGGCATTTCCAGTGACTCCAGGGTGGGCACCTCGGGCGGGATCAGGCGGAAGACAGCGCTCAATCCCTTCTGGTGCATCATGGCGCTTCCCCGCAGGCGGCCGGTCTCCGGGGCTTCATAGGCAAAATCCAGCTGGGAGCGCTGTTCCAGCTCCGTCTTCTGCTGCTCATCCAAAAGCTCCGAAATAAGCTGCCGGCAGGTCTCCGGCGGCTGCGGCGGACTTTTGAGTTTTCTGAGCCGCCCCAGTCGGCGGACGACAAAAGGCTCTCCCGGAGCCACGTGAACATCTGAGGCGTTTAGATCCGCTGCAGCCTTGAAAACTTTGTCCAGCCTCGCCATAAACACAATTTTTCCGCTCTATAGCCCAATCAATCCATGACAGCCGGCGAACCGCCTCTATGCGTCGATCTCGGAGGCAGGAACAATCAGCTCAATCGCATCGCGGCGGACATTCAAAAATGCAGCCGCAAAGACCGACCGGCCGCCGTGGTCGTGTACCCTGACATCCGTGACAGGAACGAAGGACTTGGATTCGTTCATATAATCGGTAAGCCTGACACCGGAGAGAATGCTGACATAGCCTACCAGTTGATAGTTGCGGGTAAAGATCTGCACCTGCATCCTGTCGCTTTTTTCCTCCATATCCCCTCTCCCGCCGGAAACACCGGTTTCTGCGGCTGCCCTGCAGGCTGTTTTCGCGGCTGCGCAGATAAATGCCCCTGGCTTGTTTGCATCCGGCCGCGACTGTGTTATAGATAATACGTATGATTATCAATATATAGGCCCCGAAAGGATGCACGAAGTGAGAAAGAGCATCATAACCGCCCTTGCCGTCTGCATCGGAATGGCCTTTTGCTGCTTCGGCCCGATCCGGGCATC
>CAZWNV010000002.1:0-29782 GCA_964635265.1 uncultured Desulfobacteraceae bacterium | reverse complement strand
AGTATACCGCCGCAAGCGCGTTTTGTCAAAGCCATTGGCGGAGGCCATGTCGATGTCTCCGTGATGGTCCGGCCCGAGAAAAGCCCCGCCTCCTATGAGCCCTCACCCAGACAGATGACAACACTGGCCCGCTCAGAGATCTATTTTGCCATTGGTGTCCCCTTTGAGTTCTCCTGGCTGGAGAACTTCGCCACAGCCAACCCGGATATGCGGATCATCCACACGGAAAAGGGCCTTGCCAAACAGCCGATCCGGAGAAGCCATGAAGACGAAAGCCGCAGAGAAGGGCCGGAGAAGGGGAAAGATCGAATCAAAGACCCCCATATATGGCTTTCCCCGCCGCTGGTCATGCTGCAGGCCCGCCGCATCCTTGCCGGCCTTTGCGCGGCAGATCCGGCTAATCGTGCCGACTACAGGAAAAACTACCGGGCTTTTATTCAGCATCTCGCGGCCCTGGATGCGGAACTGATGCAACAGCTGGAGACAGTTTCCAACCCCCGTTTTATGGTATACCATCCTTCCTGGGGCTATTTTGCCGATGCCTACGGTTTGCGGCAGATCCCCATCGAGGTTGCGGGCAAGGCCCCGAAAGCCCGAAAGGTCAAGGAGCTCATCAAGACCGCAAAGCATTACGAGCTCCGGCAGATATTTGTCCAGCCCCAATTCTCCACCCGCCAGGCCCGTATTATCGCCAAAGAAATCGGTGCCCGGCTGGTTGCGGCAGACCCCCTGGCCAAAAATTGGGAACACAACCTCAGAACCGTGGCTGAGGCCATCAAGAACCAGTGAAGGCTTATGCAGACACCTGTAATCTCCGTGGAAGACATGAACTTTTCCTACAACGGCCGCCCGGTGCTTACCAACGTATCCTTTACGGTCCGGGAAAAGGAGTTCCTCGCCCTTATCGGCCCCAACGGGGGAGGGAAAACAACCCTGCTCAAACTGCTGCTGGGCCTTATCAAGCCGGATAGCGGGAAAATCCGGATCTATGACATGCCGCCGGATAAGGCCGCCCACCGTATCGGCTATGTCCCCCAGAATATTGCCTTCAACAAGGCTTTTCCCATATCGGTGCTGGATGTGGTTCTGATGGGCAGGCTGCGCTTCCACGGAAGATCCAGGATACAGCGCCCGGATAAAGAAGCCGCCCGGGAGGTGCTCTCCGAGCTGGAAATGCTGGACTACCAGAATCGCCGCATTGATGATCTCTCCGGCGGACAGCGGGAGCGGGTCTTTATTGCCCGGGCCCTTGCCACGGATCCGGATATCCTGTTTCTGGATGAGCCGACAGCCAGCCTGGACAATACCGGGCGCACTGAGCTCTACGCCATATTAAAGGAAATCAATAAAGACAAAACCATCGTGGTGGTCACCCATGATATGATGGTGCTGTCAAGCTATATCTCCTCTGTTGCCTGTGTCAACAAGAGCGTGCATTATCACGGAGCTGCAGAGCTCACAGAGGAAATGATCGAGGGCGGCTACCACTGCCCGGTCGAACTGATCGCCCACGGTGTTCCGCACCGCATCCTCAAAACCCACGAGGATGAGCCATGATCGAAGCCCTGCAGTTCGAATTCATGCAAAATGCCCTGTTTGCAGGCTTCTTTGCCAGTCTCATCTGCGGGGTTGTCGGCTCCTTCGTGGTTGTCAACCGCCTGGTGTTCCTGGGCGGCGGTATCGCCCATGCCGCTTACGGGGGCATCGGCATCGCCTTTTATTTCGGCATCCCCTACATTCTCGGCACCCTCGGATTCTCCCTGGTGGCGGCGCTGGTCATGACAGCCGTGGTACTAAAGGCCAAAAACCGGGCAGACACCTTTATCGGGGTCTTATGGGCCGTTGGCATGGCAACGGGCATCATCCTGCTGGACATGACACCGGGCTATCAGGTCAATCTCATGAGCTTTCTCTTCGGCTCCATACTGGCTGTACCAAGCTCCGATATCTGGTGGATGCTGGCTTTGAGCGCCGTTACCATCTTTTCCGCCGGCTACTTTTACCGGGATATGCTGGCCATTTCCTACGATGACGAGTTTGCGCGCCTCCGCGGGGTGCCGGTCAATCTTCTCTATTTCTTTTTTATCGGCCTGGTTGCCGTCTCCATTGTCATTATCATCCGGGTGGTGGGGCTCATTCTGGTTATCGCCCTTCTGACGATCCCGCCCTTTATCGCGGAAAAATACTCCAACTCCCTGCTCATGATGATGGCCCTGTCTACAGTTTTTGCCATGATCTTCAACCTGAGCGGACTCTGGCTGGCCTATACCTTCAATCTCACCTCCGGGGCCGCCATCATCCTGGTGGCTACAGGCGGTTTTTTCCTTTCCCTGGCAGGGGACTTCCTGATCCCGCGGCTGATGCCGAAAAAAAAGGAAAATGCATTATGAGATCCCTTCTTTTCGGGCGAAACCACCTCCGGTCCCGCTTGTGGGCGGCCGCAGTTATGGCAATGCTCGCTGCCACCGCGAGCTGCAGCCCTGCCGGAAGGGCGGCGGAGGGCGGGTCCGGGCCCTTCCGCATGGCAATTGCCTTCTACCGCGGTCCCCTGGATCACCTGAACAGTGTACGCACGGGTTCCTGCCCCATGCACCCGGGCTGCTCCAGCTACAGCCTCCAGGCCATAGACAAGCACGGCCCCCTGATTGGCTGGATGATGGCCTGCGATCGGCTCATGCGCTGCGGCCGGGACGAACTCCAGCGCAGTCCCGCCGTGTTTATAGACGGCAGCCGCCGCTGCCCCGACCCCGTGGCGGCAAACGATTGGTGGTGGCATACGCGGGGCTCCGCTTCGGGCAGGGAGGGGGACAAAGCGGTGCCTCCGGGCGGCACGCGGAGCTGGCGCATCCGGATTGATCCGCAACAGGAAAATTAGCGGAAGCCCTATAAAAAGACCCCTTCCTGAGGAGCTCGGGCTTAGAGTTCATAAAGGGTGTCATCGGTTTTCGGCGGAAGCTGCCGGCCGGGTTGTCTGCTCCCTTTCCTGCCCGCAGCGATAAAGAGTTCATCGTTTTCCAGGGCCTCGCCCATTTCAGACTCCACCTGCTCCGGATCCTCTCCGGCCTCCATCCGGCTCAGGGCTTCCTGCATGGCGGGACCCGGCTCCACGCCTGTCATATCGGAAAACTCCCGCATCAGGCGTGCGGCCTGACGGGGATCGTCCTCGCTGATCTGCCCGCTTTGCCTGGCCATCCATTCCATGGCCTTCTCCATCCGCGACTCATCCACCCCCAATTCCGACTCTTCCGCATCTTCCCCCCCGCGGCTGATGGAGAAAAGCGACATCCTGCGCTCAAGCTCCTCTCTTCCGCATTTGGGACAGGCCGGTCGTTTCCGGGTATTGACGGTTTTGGAATAAAAATGAAAAACCGTATGACAGTCCTGGCAGTAAAATTCGTATATGGGCATCCGCTCTTCCTCCGCTGATCCAAACCGGGGCACAATTGATGCAGGATTTTCTGTTTTCATGCCCTATATAAGCAAAAACCTCTGCAAAGGCAAGCCTGTTGGCCTGGAAAGGGCGTTTTACGGCACGATTTCCTGGTACAAGGAGGTGAGAGACAATATCCGGCATGATTCTCGAGAACGAAGCCGGTGAAAAACCTCGGGCGGTTCTCGACACCATGCGGGAGCACGGCGACAAGGCCCTGGAGGATCTGCGGGAAAGCGCGGCCCTTGCGCTTGTGGAACTGAAGGTCCAGGAGCTCGAAGCTATCGAGGCGGCGCTCCGGCGGCAGCCGTCAGCCTGTTTTCCACCCCCATACGGCATAGACGGGATCCGATTGGGTAAACTTCGGGTAGTGCCTGTCGGTCTTGGGCCGATCCCATCCCCGGGAGGAAAATGTACCGAGCTCCGCAAAGCATCCGGACCGGGTGAAATATTCCAGCACCAGGCCCATTCGCTCAAACTCGTGCAGCTCGGTCCACACATTGACCACCTTTGGCGGAAACCAACGATTGGAAAAGGTATGCACAAGGGCCCCTCCAGGCTTCAAAACCCGTGCGGTCTCGGAGAATACTTCATCCGGCCGGGTTATATATTCCACCGATGCCGTACAGATGATCAGATCAAAGGCGGCGTCCGGAAAGGGCAGGCATGGATCCTCATTGATATCATGGACCAGGTACGCGCTTAGCTGCGGGTTTTCTGCCATCTCGGCAGTGTTCATGCCAAGGCCGACCAGCCGATCCAGCCCTGTCTCTTCCGGCATGTGAGAGCGCCAGGAACTCATCAGATCCAGCACGGCCATCCCCGGCTTCGCAAAACGGCCGTATAGGCCCGATATCTCCGCAAGCGCCCGGTCATCCATATGGGTGACCAATCGGGGTCTTGCATAGAAGCGGGCATCGCTTGTCTCGTCCTGGCGGCGGTATGCATCCGCCCCCCCGAAATCCGTCGGCCTGCCGTTGCACCGCGCCTGCATCCCCGGCCCTTCGGCGGCCTCTGCGAGCATATCCCGGCTCTGACCGCCCCGGTCAAATGGCTTTTCCATGATATCGTGGACCACGGCCGTAAGCTCCAACTCGTAAGCCGCCAGGGGATGATTCAAATCCACCTCCACCTGCTCCGGATCTACCCCTGTGCATCGGATGGGGCGCACATTCTGGGGAAATACATGGTAGAAATCCCGCAGAATGCCCTTGGGATAGAAGCGGCCGTATCTGGGCTCGGCCATTGTCTCGTCAAACCGGGTCCGGGCAAGACGGCAGTAAAGCCCCGGCTCAGCCGGACCGAGCCCGTCCTGCGGCTTCAGGCGAAAGCTCTTGCGCTCTCCCGAACAGGCCCCCATAAGCCCCCGCGCAACGGCATCGGGCAGTATATCGCGCCAGAAATTGACGAGCTTCACCGAGCGGTCTGTATGCCGGCCTTCCTTGCTCCGCCAGTCCAGCACAAACTCGATTTCCGCCAGACTGTCTTTGTCTATTTGTTTCATGGGATCTCCCTGATTTTGATGGTTTGCTTTCTGCAAAAATAATCCCCCCGGCAAAAGCGTCAATCCCTCTGTTCATTTTTTCAGCCCGCCTGATCCGGTTTTCTCCCGCCCCGATCCATGCGCCCGGATGCAAAGCTTTCCAGGTCCGCAGCCACGTAGGAGAACCCGATCTCCTGAAAAGCCGCAACGATCCGGCTGCGGGTGCCCGGTGCTATCAACCGCTCCATTTCCGTTTCCGCAACCTCGATCCTGGCCAGACCCCCGTGAAGGCGAACGCGCAGACTGGAGAAGCCCTCGCCGGCAAGAAACTGCTCCGCCTTCTCAATTCGGGAAATCCGCTCCGGCGTGATTGCCGTGCCATAGGGAATCCGGGTGGCCAGGCATCCGGTGGCGGGTTTGTCCCACGTCCGCAGCCCTGCCCTCCTGGACAATTCCCGTATATCGGCCTTTTTCAGTCCTGCCTCGGCCAGCGGCGCCGCCACGTTCATTTCCTTTGCCGCCTGCAGACCCGGCCGGAACTCTCCTTCGTCCTCGCTGTTCGAGCCGTGGGCAAGGCTTTCGATGTCATAGCGGCGCGCTTCCTCCAAAAACCTGGAGAACATGATCGTTTTGCAGAGATAACAGCGCTTGCGGCTGTTTTGCAGAAAATCTTGGGATTCCAGCTGCGATGTATGAACAAAGCGGTGAGCGACGTCCAGCTCCCCGGCAATTTCCGCTGCTGCTGCGGCTTCGCGTTCCGGATGCAGTCCGGACAGGGCAGTAACAGCAAGCACCTCCCTGCCAAGGACCCTGCGGGCGGCATAGATAAGATACGTGCTGTCAGCCCCCCCGGAGAAGGCCACCAGCAGGGAAGAATACCGGCCAAGGTCGGCAAAGAGGCGCTTCTGTTTTTTCTCCGGATCCATCATCACGGCCCTCCTTTCGCCCGCTCCGGGATGCACTCCCGGGCAGTCGTCATCTTTGAGAAAAAAAATGCGGCATGTTGAATTATAAAATAATATTAAGGTGCTGTATTTTCCTTTATGGAAAAACGGTTTACAAAAAAAACAGAATTTTATATAAATTTATTTTTAACCGGCCTACACATAGCAAATCACGGACCAGCGTAAAAGAGGGGGTTATGGGAAAAAAAAGTCTGACAAAATCCACGAGCAAAAAAAAGTCCACCAAGAAAAAGACTAGCAATAAAAAACCGACTTTGAAATCCCTGCGCAAAAAAGACTTTGGCGTATGGACACCCGAGACGCTTTTTGTGCCTGAAGCAGAAACCGGCGCCTACTCCGCCCCGCCCTCCATAGATACAGAGGACAGCCGGACGAAGGAGAAGCTGCGCACCCTGCTTGCAAAGCAGTTCGGTCCGGCTGAGGGGCAACAAAAACCCGCCGCAAAATCCGCTAAGAAAACCGCCGCAAAGTCCGGTGTTTCCAAAAAAGGCGCCCCGAAAACCGGTGCCAAAAAGGCGCCGGCAAAAAAGACGCTTATCCAGAAGGATTTTGGCACATGGGCCCCGGACACCCTGTTTTCCCCGGCGGCTGAAACCGCAGCATATGCCGCGCCCGCCTTCGACGAGCAGGCGGACAGCCAGGCCTTCCGAGAACTGCTGTTCCGAGAGTTTGACCTCTCCAGGGTGACTCCCAAACCGCCGGAGGAGAAAAAAACCGAGGCCGAACTCCTCGCCAAACAGTTTGCCCGGTGGCAGCCGGAAAAACCCTTTGTTCCCGCTGCCCAAACCGACGGGAATTTCGCCGCCCCGCCATTTCACGAGCAGGCGGACAGCCAGGCCTTCCGAGAACTGCTGTTCCGCGAGTTCGACCTCTCCACGGTGACTCCCAAACCGCCGGAGGAGAAAAAAACCGAGGCCGAACTCCTCGCCAAACAGTTTGCCCGGTGGCAGCCGGAAAAACCCTTTGTTCCCGCTGCCCAAACCGACGGGAATTTCGCCGCCCCGCCATTTCACGAGCAGGCGGACAGCCAGGCCTTCCGAGAACTGCTGTTCCGCGAGTTCGACCTCTCCACGGTGACTCCCAAACCACCGGAGGAGAAAAAAACCGAGGCACCTGCGACGGAGACCGAAAAACCCGCGGAACCCGAACCCGCGGAAACAAAAACCGAACAACCGACGGAACAAAAAGAGCCTGCACCATCGGAACCCGCGCCTGCTGAAGCGCAGGAGGCTGCACAGGAGCCTGCCCAGCCCGAAGCTGCCGCGGCATCCGCACCCCCGGAATCCGAAAAGCCCAAAGCCCCGGAAAGTGCAGCAGCAGCCCCGGATACGGACGAAAAGGCCAAGCAGCCGCCCGAAGACCTGGGCGGTGGTCCGCCCGAACCGCCGCAACCGCCGCCGCCCGGAGGACCGAGCGGACCGGAAGAGCCGCCGCGCGAGCCCATGTTGAGCAACACCCTCAAGCTCGCCATCATCGGTTTGGCAGTGGTTTTTGCCTTCATCATCGTGGCCAGTGTCATGAATTCCGGCAAATACTACATCCGATCCACGGAATCCGGAGTCGAAATCTGGAAGGGGGATTTTGCGCCCCGGGGCGAGAAGAAGGTGGTATCCCTGAAAGACGTCGAGGTTCCGGAGGAGCTCCGGAATAGGGAAGGCCCAACTTCCAAACGGAAAGCCTATTCCCTGCCCTTTGACTATTTCATGCAGCGTGCGGAAAAACTCGCCGAAAAACCCGGGACACCTGACTTCACGGCCATCCGGGAGCAGCTCACAAAAGCCGGGAAATATGCAGTAACCAGCGGGCAGGTTCAGAAGGTGGAAAACCGGCTCGACCACATGGAATTTACCTTCCTCCTCAACAAGGCGGACATCGCGGCCGGCAGAGGCACCCCGGAAAGCTGTGACAAGGCCCTTCAATACCTTCGCGAGGCCCGGGACCTCACAGCCACGCCATCGCAAAAAGAGCTTGTAACTCAGGAGATCCGGGAAGTCAAGGCTGTACAAAAATCCCTGCAGCAGCAGCAGCAGCAGGAAAGGCAGAAGCAACAACGGTCCGGACAAAAAGCCGGCAGCAAAGCAGGGCCGCAGGAGCCGGAGGGCCAAAAGAGCGGCCAGGAGGCAAAAGCCCGGGCAGCAGAAAAATCCGGCTCCCGGCAAACAGGAAAGAATTCCGAATAAAAGGATTGTCAGCCGGGACGGCAGAGGTGGCATGCCACCTCTCTGTCCCGGAATACCCGGAGCCGGGGGGGCGTCTTGCGACACAGCTCCGTGGCTTCGGGGCAGCGGGGATGAAAACGGCAGCCTTGGGGAGGACTGGCGGCAGAGGGGGTTTCTCCCATGATGGGCTTATTCCCCGCAAGCCTCTCCTGCCCGGGCACCGGCACCGCAGCAATCAGCGCGCGGGTATAGGGATGGGCCGGGGCATGAATGATATCCGCAGTCTTTCCCATCTCCACTATCTGGCCCATATACATTACCGCAATCCGGTCCGCAATATTGCTCACCACGCTCAAATCATGGGAAATAAACAGATAGGACAGCTGGTGACGCTCCTGGAGCGCGATCAGCAGATTGAGGACCTGGGCCTGAATCGAGACGTCCAGGGCACTTACAGCCTCGTCGCAAATGATAAAATCCGGACGCAGCGATACGGCCCGCGCGATATTGATCCGCTGCCGCTGGCCGCCGGAGAATTCATGCGGATACCGATATACGGCATCCGCGGAAAGCCCCACCTCTTTTACCAGACGCCTGGCGTGATCCATCTTGGATCCTTCAATCCGCCGGAACTGAACAAGCCCTTCCGTCACGATATCCATAACGCTCATGCGGGGATTGAGCGAAGACACGGGATCCTGGAAAATGACCTGGATCCCTTGGCGCAGGCGCTTCATCTCCCTCTTGCCGATGCGGTTGAGCACCACGTTCTGAAAAACCATGCGGCCGCCGGTTGCCTGCTCCAGTCCGAGCAGGGTACGGCCGAGGGTTGTCTTGCCGCATCCGGACTCCCCCACCAGCCCCAGTGTCTCGCCGGCGTGAAGGCAGAGGGAAACCCCGTCGACTGCACGGATATATTCCTTCTTGCGGGAAAAAAACCCGCGCTTTATCGGAAACCAGGTCTGTAAGTCCTCAATAGAGAGCAGCGGTCCGCTCCCGCGGGCCTCTCCGCTTTGTCCGGTATGCATGGCCGCATTCTCCATATTCCATCCCGCCTTGTTACTTTTCTGCCGGGTCTGCCAGAAAACAGGCCGCCTGCTGGCCGCCGCCGCAATCAAACAAAGGGGGATCCTCCCTGCGGCAGCGGTCCCGCGCAAACCGGCAGCGTTCCTGAAAACGGCAGCCTCTGGGGTACGCAAAGGGGGACGGAACCTGCCCCGGAATGTCGGTCAATCGCTGCCGGCCTCCGGAGAGCCGGGGAATGGCATCCAGCAGTCCCTGGGTATAGGGATGCGCCGGATGGCGGAAGACCGCCTCCCGGCTTCCGGTCTCCACGATCCGGGAGGCATACATCACCATTACCCGCTCGCACATCTCCCAGACGACACCCATATCATGGGTGATCAAAAGCAATGAGGAAAAATTGTGTTTCATGTTCCCCAGAAGGGCAAAAATCTGGGCCTGCGTGGTGACGTCCAGGGCGGTCGTGGGTTCATCCGCAATGATCAGGGCGGGCTCCAGCATCAGCCCCATTGCAATCATGATGCGCTGCTGCATGCCGCCGGAAAGCTGATGCGGGTAGCTATACATCCGTTCTCCGGCATCCGCGATCCCCACCTTTTGCAGCCATTGCTCGCAAAAGCCCCAGGCCTCCTTCCGGGAAATCCGCCTGTGCAACATAACCGCTTCCACCAGCTGCCTGCCGATGCGGTGGAGGGGGGAGAGCGCAGAAAAGGGTTCCTGAAATATCATGCTGATGGAGTTGCCCCGTATCCTGCGCAAATCCGCCGATTTCATGGAAAGCAGATCTTCTCCCTCGAAAAACACCTTACCGCTCGCAATCTCGCCGGGCGGGGAAGGAATCAGGCGCGTCAGGGCCAGTGCAGTGACAGACTTGCCGCAGCCGGATTCCCCCACAAGGCCCACACTTTCACCGCGGCCGATACGGAAATTCACATCTTCGGCCGCACGAAACCGCCCTTCGTCCGTGTTAAAGGCAACCGTAAGGTTTCGGGCTGTAAGCAAAGGGTTTTCCTGGTTCCCGCCGTTCATTTGTCTCCTGTTTACTCCAACCGGGTATACTGCTTGGGGTCATAGGCATCCCGTACGCCTTCGCCGACAAAAACGCCCATGAGCATGACGGTGAAAAGCGCCAGCGACGGATAGAGGATGAGCCACCAGGCCCACCGATACTGCTGGGCTTGAAATAAAAGCTCTCCCCAGGACGGCGTTGGCGGAGGGAGACCGAAGCCGAGATAGTCGAGTGCTGCCAATGCTCCAATGGCCCCCACCAGGGAAAACGGGAAAAAGGTGATCACTGGCACAAGGGCATTGGGCATGATATGTTTGAAGATAATCTTGTAGGACGGAACCCCCATGCATTTGGCCGCCTCGACAAAAGGCCGGCTGCGCAGGTTTAAAAACTCCGCGCGCACATAATAGGAGATCCCCACCCAGTTGAAAAGGCCGTAGCATACCAGCAGAAGCGCAAAACTGCGGCCGTATATCGACCCCATCAGGATCATGACATAAAGAAAGGGGATCGCGCTCCATATTTCGGTCAGCCGCTGTGCGGTGATATCGATCCGGCCTCCGTAATAGCCCTGGACCGCGCCCGCCAGTATGCCGAGTCCCATGGTGGAAGCCACCAGCAGCAGGCCGAAGCTCAGAGAAATCCGCAGGCCATAGAGAATACGGGCCAATACATCGCGGCCGGCAGAGTCGACTCCCATGATATGGCCTTCCACCGGCGGATAGGGAAACTGCACCTCTTCCTTGACAAAGGATGCCAAATACTGGCGCTTGCCGACCAGAAGCCGATAATCCGGCACTGCCTGTTCAAACCGCTTTTCCACGAGGCTTAAAACCACACCTTTATCATCCTCCCCGATCTTCTGCCATATATCCGCAACCGGCGGCTCAGGATGCAGGGAAGGGGCAAAGGAGATGGACACGGGGTCCCGGCTCTTATCCGGCAGCTCTTCAAACAGCAGGCGAATCGAATCCGGCGGCTGCTCGCGCGGGCTGTAAGCGGCGAGCACAACCTTTACCGCCGGTTTTCCGGGGCTTTCGATGGTAAAGCGCCTGCGGGGGGCCGGCTTATTGGCAAAGCGGCGGGACAGGGCCTTCTGCAGCGGCGGGGGAAAATCAAAACACCGGTCAAGGCGAAGGCCGGCTATGCGGCCAGCGGCGCGGTCCACGAAAAAAGAAAAGAAATTCGCCCGCACCACCGAATAATTTTTTCCAATGTCCACGCTGCCCACATGGGGGACCGGCCGCAGACGGAGCGTCACATTTTCCGAGACAGAAAGGCCGGCAGGGTCGATATCTTCATAAGGCCCGTAGGGGATTGGCGGAAAAACCATATAATTGTCCGGGTTATCGGCAAAGGCCGGACGCTTCGCAAGTTCCTTATAGTCGGGCCGGGTGTGCCTGCCGGAGCCTGTAAAGACGTCTTCGGCATAAAACTGCACAACCGGGAAAAAGGACTGCCCGTTGAAATGCACGTATAATGGAACCGAATTGCAGAGCAGCTCGGAGAAGAGGCTGATGCCATACAGCAGGACAAGCGCCCAGAAGGAAAAATAGGCGCGCTTCATGGATTTGAACCGCTGGTAGCGCTTTTGCGCCATTGGATTGCGAAACAGGCGAGCAATCATAGCAGCCATCGCACTTCCGGCGCATACCCTTTTGCCGCGCCAGGGGATAAAAAGGTGGTATGGGATGGCTGCGGTATCATATCTCCTGGAAATTAATCCGCGGATCAATGATGACATACAGAAAATCCGAGAGGATGTTGCCCAGAAGCCCCAGGATCGAAGTCAGTGCCAGAATGCCCATAAACACCGGATAATCCCTTCCGACAATGGATTCCAGGCTAAGGCGGCCCATGCCCGGGATTTCAAACACCTGCTCGATAATAACAGAACCTGCAAACATAACCGTCAGGATGGCGCCCATACCGGTTGCAACGGGGATAAGCGAGTTCCTCACGGCATGGCCCCAGACGGCACGGGTAAAACTCCCGCCTTTGGCCACTACCGTGCGGACATAATCCCTGCTGATCTGCTCGATAAGCGAATTCTTCATCAACAGCGTGAGCACGGCAAAATTGCCGATCACATAGCACAGGACCGGCAGCGCCATATGCATGAAAATATCGGAGATTTTGCCGAAAACCGACAGGCTGGCATAATCCTGCGAGTGGAAGCCGGAGATGGGAAAAATATCCCAGAAGCCCTCCACAGTGCCGCACAAGAGCATTTTCAGCACCATTCCAAAGGCAAAGGGAGGGATGGCGTAGCCGACGAAAACAATAATACTGGAGGCGAGATCAAACATCCGGTTGTGGCGCAGGGCCTTGATGATGCCAAGCGGAATGCAGACCATGTAGGAGAGAATGAATCCGGTCAGCCCGAATATCAAAGACACCTGGAAACGCCCCCGAATAAGCTCCCAGGCGGTTTTATGGGGAAACCTGTAGGAGGGCATCTGCATGCCCACCCGATTGACTACCAGCCAGTTGAAATAGCGTTCGTAGATGGGCCGGTCGAAACCGTAGTATTTCTCTATGGCGTCCCGCTGCTCCTGCGTAATGGATTGGGCATCACCCCGGCCCACGGTCGTTTCAGAGGCGCCGAACCCCTTCATCTCCATGATCGCCTGCTCCACGGGGCCTCCCGGGACGAACTGGATCAGCAGAAAACACAAGGCCGTAATGCCGATAAAGGTCGGGATAATCAGCAAAAACCGCTTTACAAAGTAGTCAATGCGTTCCATGCCCTACCGCACCATCTTCCTTTCCGCAAAAATGCCGCAGGGGCTGTATAAACACCCTTTTTCTTTACACGTGCGCCGCCGCCGGCCGGGTACACACAAAAAAAGGGCGCAGAGCAACCGTCTGCACCCTGAATGCAATATACGACGAAAAAAAGAGGGTGAGATTAACGCTTGGAAAACTGGAAACGCGCCCTGGCACCGGGCTGTCCGTATTTTTTCCGCTCTTTCTTTCTGGGATCGCGCTTGACAAAGCCGGCCTTTTTCAGAATCTGGCGGAACTCGGGGTTCATTCGAAAAAGCGTCCGGGTAATGCCGTGCCGGACGGCTTCTGCCTGCCCCAATGTCCCGCCGCCCCTGACGTTTATCTTGACATCATAGTCGCCGGTCGTATTGGTGAGATCCAGGGCCTGCCTTGCCACGCGGCGGGCGGCCTCCAGGCGGAAATAATCCTCCATGGGCTTGTTGTTGATGACGATCTCCCCGCTTCCGGGTTTGAGCCAGGTCCTCGCCACCGCGGTCTTACGCCTGCCCGTAGCATAATATACATTTTCTCTTTCCATCAATCCCCCGCTATACTGAAGTATTTCCCTGTATACACGTGTTGAAACTGAGCTGCTCAAACGGCTTCTTCGCCGATGGCCTTATAATTCCGATGCCGTTATAATTCAACGACCTGAGGCTGCTGGGCCTGATGCGGATGGTCGCTGCCGGCATAAACCTTCAGCTTCTTATAAAGTTTGCGGCCCAGCCGGTTCTTGGGAAGCATGCCTTTTACCGCATGGCGCACCACATCTTCCGGACGCTTCTGCAGCAGTTTCTCCGCATTAATAGATTTCAAACCGCCCAAATAGCCGCTGTGGCTGTAGTACATTTTCTGCTCGGCCTTGCGCCCGGTCAGTCGCACCTTGTCTGCATTGATAACGACAACAAAGTCTCCGCAGTCAACGTGCGGCGTATAAAGCGGGTTGTGTTTTCCCCGAAGCCGGTGCGCCACCTGGGTGGCCAGTCTGCCGAGAACGACATCCCGGGCATCCACGAGCAGCCATTTCCCCTGATTATCCGTTGATTTTGCACTGTAGGTATATTTTTTCAATGTCTTCGCTCCCTTGCTGAAAATTAACTTGCAATTTGTAATGAAAAGTGATTCCGATGTCAAGAAAAAACTGGCAACTCCGGCCAATCTGCTGCGCACTTTCCTGTATTGACAGCATGCCGGAGCTTAGCGCAGGATTAATGATGCATATCAACCAGGCAAAAGGATTTTCCACTATGCCCGCACTGGAAATCGAAGTCAAGTTCTTCCTTGCCGACAGGGAAAAAGTAGAAAAACGAATCCAGCATATCCAGGCCGTATTCTGCCATGCGGAGGATGAGAAAAACATCCGCTATGAAACCGATGACTGTGCCCTCTTCCGGCGCAGGCAGCTTCTGCGGCTGCGCAGGGCAAAGCACGTGACACTGACGTTTAAGTCCGAGGCCCCTGAGCAGGAAACAGACTGCAAGATCCACAGGGAATATGAAGTATCCGTGGACGACTTTGCCATGATGCAGAACATTCTTGAATCTTTAGGCTTTCATCCGGAGCAGATCTACGAAAAACACCGCAGCAGCTACCGGCTGGAGGATGTCCTGCTCTGCCTTGACACCATGCCCTACGGCGATTTCCTGGAACTCGAGGGCCCCGAAGAAAGCATCCGGAAAGTTGCCGGGAAATTGGGGCTCGCCTGGCGGAATCGAATCATTGCCAACTATCTGGAAATCTTTGAACAGATAAAGGCGGCGCTGGGGCTGTCATTCAGCGATGTGACCTTCGCCAATTTCGAGCGGATTGCCCGCGCCGAGATGGAGCCGCAGATCAGGAATTTCGAGGCCGGCCGCAGCAGCTCACCGTAAGAGGAGCGCCTTTTCCGTGCCCCAGCCATGTAGCCGCATTTCCCCTGTTCAGCGATATCTCCAGGAATCCGCGGCTTCCGATAATTGCAAGAAGACGGCCGGGGGCAACGTCCTGGTAGGAAAAAGCCAGCCCCTTGACCACGCTTTCCCCGACATGAACGCACAGATCCGTCATATCGCCTGTTTGGCTCATGCCGCGCAGGCTGTCCTCGTCAATGTTGCTGATCAAATTGCCGAAACGGTCCACCGCCACCACTGCTCCCCCGAGATCCCCGGAATCGGTGGTATAGGGGGCGGCAAGACAGAGTTTGACCACATCCGTGGTGGATACCGGAGGACCGAGGTTTGCGAGCGGCTCACCGGTTGCAATATAAGCGGCCGCCGGGGCGAATATGTCCCGCCCGTGAAAGGTGTTGCTTATCGGATGCAGGAAATAGCCGGGGTTTTCCACCCGTACCAGCGCTGTCGGGGGCATGATTTCCAAAACCCGGGTCAAAAGCCCGTTGTCCGGCGCCAGAAAAAAATGGCCGTCCGCCTCTGCAGCCAGAATCGAGCGGCTGCTGCCAACCCCGGGATCCACAACCAGGACATGCACGGTTTTTTCCGGAAACCAGCTGTAGGCGGAGGCAATGAGAAAAGCCGCCCCCTGAACGTCCTGGGGATCCACCTCATGGGAGAGGTCCACAAGCGTACTCTGCGGAGCAATGGCGAGAGCAACCCCTTTCATAATGCCCACATAGGGATCGCTTGTGCCGAAATCGGTTAAAAAGCTTATGACGGACATGGATCGATACCCAGATGCCGATAGGCCGCCTCAGAGGCTTTTCTGCCAGTTGACGTGCGCAGTATCAAGCCGGATTTTAACAAAAAGGGTTCCACCACGTCCACCAGGGTATCGGTTTCCTCCTGAAGCGTCGCAGCCACCGCATCAATACCCACGGGCCCGCCCTTATAGTAGTGAATAATCGTGCTGATATAGCGCCGGTCCAGTGGTGTCAGGCCCATCCCGTCCACCCCTTCCAGAGACAGCGCCCCTTCCACTGCCATTTTGCTGATTCTGCCGTCGGAGCGGACCTGGGCAAAATCGCGTACCCGCTTTAGCAGGCGGTTGACGATCCGGGGCGTGCCCCGCGAGCGCCTGGCCAATTCTGCAGCGCCATCGGCTGCTATGGGCAGCTCCAGCAAACCGGCGGAGCGCCGGACAATACGCTCCAGATCCTGCTGCTCATAAAAATCCAGGCTTCGAAAAATGCCGAACCGGTCCCGCAGGGGGGCGGAGAGCAGACCGACCCGGGTGGTTGCCCCCACCAATACGAAGGGCTTGAGGCGGAAACGATGACTGCGGGCATGGATCCCCTTGTCAAAAATCACGTCAATGGAGAAATCCTCCATGGCCGGATACAGCAGTTCCTCAACAGATTTCGGGGTTCTGTGGATCTCGTCCACAAAAAGTACGTCCCCTGCTTCCAGATGGGTCAGCAAGCCCACCAGATCACCGCCCTTCTCCAGGGCCGGCCCGGAGGTTACCATCAGATTGGTCCCCATCTCATTGGCAATGATGTTGGCCAGTGTAGTTTTGCCAAGCCCGGGCGGACCATGGAACAGGACGTGCTCCAGGGCTTCATTGCGGTTGCGGGCCGCCTCAATGGCGATCTGCAGGGTTTCGATCACCTCGCTCTGACCAATATAGTCGCTCAGCTTCTCCGGGCGCAGGGAGATAATATCCGGCTCATTGTCTATGGGCAGCGGCGAAGAGGCCACCAGCCCCTGCCGCTCCGACTGGTATTTCAATATATTATCCGCCATTTACAACCTCTCCCCGGTAGACTTCCTCAAAAAGCTCCTCCGGCGTGGCTATCGCCGGATTCCGGCGCAGCGCAGCATCCACCATCGCCCGGGCCTCATTCGCCTTATGGCCGAGCTGGCCGGTAAGCACGGCAATCACCTGCTCGCTTAACTCTTCCATCCCTTGCGCGGCAGGTTCCGCCTTTTGCTGCGCACCGTCGCTTATCAATGCGAATTTTTCCGTTCTTCCCTGCAGGGTCGCCACAATTTTCTGGGCAGTGCGCTCGCCAATGCCCTCCAGACGCTTTAAAAAAGCGGCATTTTTGGATTCAATGGCTTGGGCGATCTCGGAAACCGGGGAATTCAAGGCTTTGACCGCCTTTAACGGCCCTATCGCCTCAACGGAGATAAAGAGCTGGAAGAATTCGCGCTCTGCTTCCAGGTTAAAGCCGATAAGAACGGGCTTTGGCTGACGCTCGGTCTGATGATAATAAATATGGAGGCTAAGGGTGTCGCCGATCGCTTTCGGATGGATGCTCTCCATTACAAAGGCGGGAACCAGCACCTCGTAGCCGACCTGATTGACCAGGATAATGATGCGGTCGGCTTCCTTTTTCAGCAACACGCCTTCCAGGTACGCGATCATTTCGTTTTCCTGCCTGTAGAAGCGTTCAACCGCTTGTATTCCGCCGGTTCGTATCCCCTGAACAATCCGGCCATGGCCAGGGCCAGGGCATCGGCGGCGTGATACGGCCGAATGGGTTCCGGATGGTTCAGGCGCTGCCGCACACTTTCCGCCAGCTGCTTCTTCTCCGCCGATCCGCTGCCGGTAAGGATCTGCTTGGCGGTACGCACCGGTATTTGCCGTATGGGCATACCAAGCCGGCATCCGGCAAGCAGAATAATGCCGGTGACTTTGCCCAGTTCGATCCCGGATTTGGGGTAACGATTGAGAGAGAAGACATCCTCGACAACGATACAGTCCGGCTGCTGCTCCTGCAGAAAAGCACTCAGCCGGCTGTATATCCGGTTCAGGCGGTCCGGCAGTTCGTGGCGGGAAGAGGTCTGAATACATCCAAAGGAATAGTTGCAGACAGACAGGCCCTCCCCCTCGACCACCGCAATACCGGTAGCGGCAAGGCCGGGATCTATCCCCACGATTTTACTCATGGATGCCTGAACTATTCGAGTTTGTCGAGTTTCTTTTTGGCGATCGCAGCTTCACTGGAATCCGGATACTTCTGGGTCAAATCCTTAAAAATCAGCCTGGCGTTGCCTGTCTCCCCAAGCTTTTGAAAGGCAATCCCCTGCTTGAGGTATGCGGCCCGGACCTTGTTGCCCTCGGGATACTGTTTAATGACCTCTTCGTACTCTACAATGGCCTTTTCATACCACTTCTCGTTAAAATAGATCTCTCCGATCCAGAACCGGGCGTTGTCCGCCTTGTCCGACTCCGGATAGGTTTCCAGAAACTTCTCAAAAGCATCCCGGGCCGTTTCGTAATTCTGCTGATCAAAGGATTTTTTGGCAAACCCGTAGAGTTTATCCGCTGAGCGGGTTTTGCCGCCGGCCTCACCGCCGGATGCTCCGGCGGAAGCTCCGGGCTCCGTGGCAGCACTAAGCTTTTCCGTGGATTCAATGCCCAGATACCCGAGCAGCCGGGAAATCCGTTTATCATTGGATTCCACGGATTCGGAGAGGGAGCCGAGTTTGCTGCGGTTGCTCTCCAGGGTCCCGGACATCTCCTGCAGCTTTCGGCCAAAACGATGTTCGATCTCCTCGAAGCGGCCGGAGAGCTCCCGGAGCTCGCCTCGCATCTTGTAAAACTCGGCATCCTGGCCGGCAAACAGATCCCGCAGGCGGTTTTCCTGTTTTTTGCGCTTCTCGATCAGCTGGTTCAGCTGCTCAATCCGGCTCGTGATCTGCTTCTCCAGCGCTTGATTGCGCTTATACAGGGTATTGACCCGACTTTCCAGGTGATTGACCTCTGCAGTGGTGGCACAGCCGGCCAGCAGAATGCAGCCGGCTATTGCCAGAAAGCTGTATCGACGAATAAATGGAGTCATCGCACTTATTTCAGCCTGAACTCGCCGCGGCGGTTCTTGGCCCAGGCCATTTCATTATGCCGGGGATCCACCGGGCGCTCCTCGCCATAGCTGATCGTATCGATCCGGGAGGAGTCTATGCCCGCATTGACAAGATAATTTTTGATGCTCTCAGCGCGGCGCTGGCCAAGGGCCATGTTATACTCCTTGGTGCCGCGTTCATCGCAGTGGCCTTCGATCACCACTTCCTGCTCCGGATGATCGCGCAGCCACTCGGCCTTATCGGAGAGAATCCTGCGGGCCTTCCGGGTCAGAGACGCATCGTCGAAGCCGAAGTACACATTTTCATTAACGAATTTCTCTTTTGCAGCCTTTTCCTTTGCCTGCCGGGCCTCGGCCTTCTTCCGTGCAGCCAGCTCCTCTTCGGATATCGCGGCCTCACCCGCCTCACCTGCTTCACCGGCCTTTTCGCCGGCTTTTTCAACCGCCTCCCGGGACTCGCCGCCCGCAGTTTCGGAAACATCCCGGTGCTTGGCGCAGGACACCATGAAAATAAGCGATACGATCACCAATACAAGACCCACATACAACCCTAAGCGCTGATCTTTCATCTCGTTCTCCTTTACCCTGAGGCGTTCAAATTGAAAGGATACCCTTGTTTCTCATCCAAAATTGCTGCAGATGCAATGTTCATTCCGCGGCTGCTGCCGGAGACCAATCCGGCAGTACCTGCTCGCCCGGCATGTCCAGAAGCGGCCGCTGATCGGTGCCCGAAGCGGTCATCACATACAGCTTTGCCTTTCCTGACCGTGTGGAACTAAAGACGATGAGCGAGCCGTCCGGAGACCAGGCAGGCGATTCATTGCTGCCCGAATCCCGGGTAAGCTGTTGCCTGCTGCCGCCGTCAACACCGATAACACAGATATCGGCCCTGCCGTTCTCCATGGAGGAGTAAGCAATCCGGTCGCCCTCCGGGGACCAGGCCGGCTCGGTATTATAACTGCCTTCATAGGTCAGGCGCCGTACATCCCCGCTGCCCAGCTCCTGGATATATACCTGGGGACTTCCGGAGCGTTTGGAGACAAATGCCATTTCGCTCCCGTCCGGCGAAAACGATGGAGATACGTCAATGCCCCAGGAATCAGTTAGTCTTTTATCAATTTTGCCCGAGTCGGTCAAAAGATAAATTTCCTCATCCCCGCTTACCGACAGTGTGGCTGCCATTTTCCCCCCGGTACCGGGCACCCAGGTAGGCGTGATATTGACGCCGTCATAGGAAATTCGCGGGCTGCCTCCGGCGCCCAGCTCTTTTACGAAAATTTCCGGTTTGCCGCGGGCATAGGAGGTGTAGGCAATTCTACGGCCGTCAGGGGACCAGGCGGGAAAGAGGGTAATGGCCTTGTTCGAGACGATCTGCTCCGGGTTGTGCCCGTCAAAATCACAAACGGTGATACTGCTGTCGCCCCCATGTTTCCGGATAAAAACGATGCGGCTGTCAAACAGCCCGGTTCTTCCGGTAAACCGCTCCACCATCTCGCTGCAGAATCGGTGGATCATCCGCCTCATATCTGCAATGCGGCCCTTGTAGCGCTTTCCGAAGAGAAGCTCTCCCTTGATGGTGTCAAAAAGCCGCAGCTCCAGCCGTACTGCGTCGCCGTAGCGCCAGAGGCCGCCGGTAATCAGGAGTTCGGCGCCTATGTCAGACCAGTTGTCAAAGTTCAGATCCTGGCCTTTGATGCCCTTTTCCTGGAGATCCTCCAGGTACGCTCCCCTGTCAATGATCTCAAAATACCCGGAAAAAGTCAGGCCATCAGTGAGAATATCAGCTGCCCGTGCGCTCGCCTTCGCCTCGGTTTCAGGTTCTGTCATGGATCGAAACTCCGGCACGGCCACCGGGATCTTGCGCAAGAAAGGGTCGCTGATATTGATGTAGTCATATTTCGCCTGGGCCCGGCACAAGGGAGGTCCCCATGCCTGCCAGAGGAATGCGGCAGCCAGAAGAGCAAGACCGAGCCTACAGATGGGTTTCTTGTTCATAAATATCGCTCTGTTGTTCTGCCTGTGCAATTATCGGCTGAGCCCGGAGGGGGTAAAGCCCAGCATCAAGTGGTAATACGGGTATCCATCCGGCAGCGGGGGGAGCGGATCCGACTTCTTCACGGTGCGGTAAGCGGACTGGTCCAGATAGGTATTGCCGGAGCGCTTGGCATACCAGACATCCGTGATCGAACCATCCGGCATGATCTTGATCACCAGCCGGCTTTCAAGGCCCTTGGTATCCCCTCCCGCCAGACTCTCGGAGAACACCCAGTTATTTTTCATCTCTACGGCCACCTCCGCCTGGTAGACCTCCATCCGGGACATGTCCCCGGCCGCACCTCCGCCGCCGGACCGTCCCGACCGGCCGGCGCTTTTGTTGGAAAGCTTCCGGTCCTGCCCGGACACCTCGGATTTCATTGCATTAATCCGCTCGGAGACGCTTTGGGGCCGCGAGGCCCTGGATTCTTGCCGCAGCTTTTCCACGGCGCTGCTACGGACGGCTGCTGTCCGGATCGTCTTCTTCTTCATCGACTGCTTGACTTTCTGCCGCGGCTTTTCCACCACATAGTCGGACGGGTCAAACTGCTTCTGCGGTGCCTTTTTGACCTCGACAGCCTGCTCCTGCGGCGCAGCTTCCGGGCTCTTCTCCTCCGGCGGCCGGGCCTTGGGGGCGTAATCCCCGGGCTGCGCTTTCTCCGGCTTCTTAGCGGTTTCGGGCGCGGAGGCCGATGGCGGCTGGGGATTGATTGCAGCCAAATCCACCTCTATAACCCGATGATCTGCCGCGTTGTGCCTGGAAGCGGAAGTGTGGGGAAAAAACAGGATAACGGCAAACAATATCACGTGAAGCAGAAACGAAGCCCCCACAAACCAGGCCCAGGATGTGCCCGGCGCATCCGCTTGATGATATAAAAATCCGTTTGCCTGCATGGTATTCCGCCGGCGGTCGCAAAAACTTCAGGATTTTTCCGGTTCGTCAGCCGGCTGGGTGACCATGCCGAGCTTCTCGGCGCCGGCGGCTTTGACCGCCGACATCACGGCAACCACCCGGCCGTAAGAGATGGCCTCGTCGGCTTTCAAAAAAACAGCGCGGGAATGGCGGTTTTCAAAAATCTTGGCCAGTTTTTCCTGAAGGTTTTCCAGGCCTACCTCGTAATCATTAATATAGACCCTGTTGTCTTGATCAATTGTCACAACCAGCTGATCCTCTTCTGTAGACAGCTGGCTGGAGCGGCTGGTTTCCGGCAGCGACACATCCACGCCCTGGACCATCATGGGCGCGGTGACCATAAAAATGATCAGCAGCACCAGCATCACGTCCACGAAGGGCGTGACATTGATGTCTGACATCAGCGCGGCATCACTTCTGTCCTTGGAAGATCTCATGCCGCAGCCTCCTGGGACAAAAGCAGTTCCCGCTCAACAATATTCAAAAAATCCGAGGAAAAGCTGTCCAGTTCCGATTCAATAATGCGAATCTTGCGGTTGAAATAATTGAATCCGATCACAGCCGGTATAGCTACCGCCAGCCCTGCGGCTGTGGCAATAAGGGCCTCGGAAATGCCCGGGGCAACTGCTGCAATGCTGGCCGCGCCTTTTTTATAAGCGATGCCGTGAAAGGAATTCATAATCCCCCATACTGTTCCAAACAACCCGATAAAAGGGGCAATATTTCCTGTTGTTGCCAGGAAGGGAACCATTTGGCTCATCCGGAGGCTCTCCGTGTTGCTGGATCTTTCCAGGGCCCGCTTTACGTTTTCAAATCCCCGGGCCGTGGAGGGAAAGCCGAAATCCCCGTCCTGCTCATGGGCAAACTGCTGCTGCTGCCGGCCGGCCTCGCTTCCCAATTTTCGCAGCTCCATATAGGCAACCCGAAAAACCCGCGCAATCGGAGAGTAGGCCAGTTCCTTGGACTTGGAAAAGGCTTGCGAAAAATCCCGCTTTTGCCAGAAAAACTCGATAAAATCCGCTGATTCCCGATAAGCCCGCCGGATCTGGCGGTACTTGATCAAAATGATGGCCCAGGAGACCACCGAGAACACAAACAGCAGCAGCATCACAAACTGCACCATTGGTCCGGCATTCAATATCATGGCAATGATATTGATATTTTCAGATGCCATTCTTTTTCAACTCCATCCGTGCAATGCTAAGAAGACCCGGCTGCCGCTGCGGCTCGTGTGCAAAGGCCGCTTTTCCCCGGCGGGGAAAGCGGGGGCGGGAGATGCGTGGCCGCGAATCCGCAAACCGGGAAGACCTGATTTTTGATTACAACCGAAAGTAGCCGACAAGACCTGCGGTGTCAAGATAAATACGTTTTCCCCCGGCTCGTGGAAATCTCCGCGGTAACAAGGGGCTGTGGCGAAAAAAAAACGCCTTTGTGGACAGCCAGGCCGTCCACAAAGGCGTTTTTGATACGATAAAGGCGTTGACGGGAGGGGCTACATCATGCCGCCCATGCCTCCCATGCCGCCCATGCCGCCCATGCCGCCGGCGCCCGCGCCGGCACCGGCACCGGACTCATTATCCTCGGGCTTCTCGGCAATCATGGCCTCGGTGGTAAGCATCAGCGAGGCAACGCTGCAGGCATTCTGAATGGCAAACCGCACCACTTTGGTCGGATCAATAACACCGGCTTCGATCAGATCCTCATAGGTATGGGTTTCCGCATTATAGCCGTGTGCACCTTCGCTGTTTTTCACCTTGTCAATAACGATGGAGCCTTCAACACCGGCATTGCCCGCGATCCGCCGCAGCGGCTCTTCGAGTGCCCGTATAACCACGTTGACGCCCAGCTTTTGTTCGCCCTTGGCTTTGACTTTCTCCAACGCAGCAATACAGCGAACCAGCGCCACGCCGCCGCCGGCAACGATGCCTTCCTGCACTGCAGCCCGTGTCGCATTCAGGGCGTCCTCCACCCGGGCCTTTTTCTCTTTCATCTCCGTCTCAGTGGCAGCGCCGACATTGATCACCGCAACACCGCCTACCAGCTTGGCCAGCCTTTCCTGGAGTTTTTCGCGGTCATAATCGGAGGTGGTCTCGTCGATCTGGGTACGGATCTGCTTGACCCGGTTCTCCAGGGAGGATTTCGAGCCGGCGCCGTCTACGATGGTGGTGTTGTCCTTGTCAATGGAGATGTTCTTCGCACGGCCCAGATCATCCAGGGTAATGCTGTCGAGCTGGATGCCGACGTCTTCAGAGACCACCTGGCCGCCGGTCAGCACCGCAATATCCTCCAGCATGGCCTTGCGGCGGTCTCCGAAGCCAGGGGCTTTCACAGCAGCCACGTTGAGGGTTCCGCGCAGCTTATTGACCACCAGTGTTGCCAGGGCTTCGCCTTCTACCTCTTCGGCAATGATCAGAAGCGGACGGCCCGTTTTGGATACCTGCTCCAGAATGGGCAGCAGATCCTTCATATTGCTGACCTTTTTCTCATGGATCAGAATATAGGGGTCTTCGAGGTTGGCCTCCATTTTTTCCGAATCGGTGACAAAATAGGGCGAAACATAGCCCCTGTCGAACTGCATGCCCTCGACAACATCCAGGCTGGTCTCCATGGATTTGGCCTCTTCCACGGTAATGACACCGTCTTTTCCGACCTTTTCCATGGCCTCGGCGATCAGGTTGCCGACGGTTTCATCATTGTTGGCAGAGATGGTGCCGATCTGGGCAATCTCGCGCTGCTCGCTGGTGGAGCGGCTGAGTTTGCTGAGTTCTTTAACGGCCGCCTCCACGGCTTTTTCTATACCGCGCTTGATGGCCATGGGACTGTTGCCTGCTGCTACCAGTTTGAGGCCTTCCTGATAGATGGAACGGGCAAGCACCGTGGCGGTGGTTGTTCCGTCGCCGGCCATATCACTGGTTTTGCTGGCAACTTCTTTTACCATCTGAGCGCCCATGTTCTCGAACTTGTCCTCGAGCTCGATTTCCTTGGCGACAGTGACACCATCCTTGGTCACTGTAGGCGAGCCCCAGGATTTTTCAATAACCACGTTTCTTCCGCGGGGCCCAAGGGTAACGGCGACCGCATCAGCCAGCTTGTCAACCCCGGCAAGCATTCTTTCCCGGGCTTTCATCCCGTAGTGAATATCTTTTGCTGTCATATGCTCAACCTCCAATCTTGTTTATTCAATAATTCCAAGCACATCATCTTCACGCATAACCAGATGCTCTTCGTCGTCGATTTTGACTTCCGTCCCGGCGTATTTGGCAAACAAGACCCGGTCGCCTTCCTTGATATCCGGCGTCATCCGTGTGCCGTCTTCCATGCGCTTGCCCTGGCCGACAGCCTTGACGATTCCTTCAGCGGGCTTTTCCTTGGCGCTGTCAGGAATGATAATGCCGCCCTTGGTTTTGGATTCCTCTTCAACCCGTTTTACCAAAATCCGATCTTGCAATGGTCTGATTTTCATTTCCACTCTCCTTTTTTCGGGTTTATCAATAACCGTTTAATGGGGTTATACAAATCCGTCGCAAAACTATAAACTTCCACTGTCTGGAACCATCCGGCACCTTAGCGCCGTTTCCTGAACTGCTGATCTACAAAACTAAGCTGAGAATTCGTTTTCTACCGGAGTGAAGCATGCCACCGAAATCGGCCGACCAACTGCTTTTTGCGCACCCATCGAGAATGCCCGGCGGGGGCGTCGGGGTCATGCATCCGATGAAGTGCTGGTGCTTTCGCTTGTTGATGCCTTTTCGGCTGTTGATGATTTTTCGGCGGCCTTGTTCGAATCTTTGGATTCATTCGCGGAAGCGCCGGTATTGCCCTTGGCATAGTCAGTGGCATACCAGCCGCTTCCCTTAAGATGGAATGTACAGTTGGAAATCAACTTCTGGAGTTTCCCGGAGCACTTGGGGCATACCGTCAAAGGTTCGTCCGACATTTTCTGCATGATCTCATGAACCTGTCCGCATTCCTGACATTCGTACTCGTAGATCGGCATTTCAGAACTCCTGCTTCCTGAACAATAACAAGTAGCTACAAATATATATCCATGAATTGGATCATACCAAATATAGTCAAGCTTTGCCGGTTGTCAAGGGGCCCGGCTCGTATTTTTTTCAGCCGCTGCCAGGAGGCCGGGGCGGGCCCTGCCATTGGCCGTAAAAAGCCAGTACCGGAGCGATTCCGCTCATGGACACGCAGCTCAGGATCTCGCGGGTCCGTGCGTGGACCCGGCGCTCTTCGGCCATCTTTTCTTCCGCGGATGCGTTAAACTGCTGGAGAAACCGGTTGAACCGCACCACGTGGATCAGTTCATGGCAGACGATATAGAGCAGAAACTCCAAAAACGCCAACTCCGGGTGATCCTCCAGCGCCTGCAGAATAGCATGGTCCTGCAGGCATATCTGGTAGAAGTCCTCCGCCTCGGTCTCCCGCAGGGCATTTTTCTTCCTTAGCTTGTATTTCACAATCTGCGCAAAATGCTCGGATACAATTTCGGAAGGAGCCAGATGCGCACAGGTCTTGACATCATAATTCAACCGGCTCAGCTGACTGGAGGAGAGCTTATAATAATTGCTGATTAGCTCCTCGGACATCTCCACCGCCCTTGTCACCATCTCCAGCTGATTCCGGTCAAAGTATTGCTGTGCACACATTTTTCAGAAATACGGAGGAATTGGAAAAACTGTTGCCAATCTCTTGTTGAACATGGTATAAAATATTGTTATCTGTTTCGATAAATTTTGGCAAGCGGATTTATTGCCACCGCAATCCAGAGGAGAAAGGAGGTGATCTGTTGGGCAGCGTAATCAAGAAACGGCGCAAAAAAATGCGCAAGCACAAACACCGCAAACTTTTAGCCAGAACGCGACATCAGCGAAATAAGGGCTAAAGCAATGATACCGGCGACCGTAACAGGCAGGAACCGGAAGAGGCCGCAGGAAAAACGGCCCTTCCGGTTTTTTTTGCTTTTGCAGCAGGCCCTTAATTTTCGGCCCCCGCCATTGGGGAGAACCCCTTCAGGTACTGGAGCAGCTCTGAATCCGTGGACAAGACCAGATTGCTCTTTTTGTCCAGCGACTCCTGATACACGGAAAGACTCTTTGTAAAGGAATAATACTCCGGATCCGCGTTGTAGGCCTCGGCATAGATCTCGGTTGCTTTGGCATCGGCGTCGCCCTTTATTTCCTCTGCCTTCTCGTATGCCTCCGAACGGATTTCTCGCAGATCCCGCTCCTTCTGCCCCATGATGCGCTTGGCCTCGCCCTGGCCCTCAGAGCGGATCTTTTCCGCCATCTGCTTGCGCTCGGCAATCATGCGTCCGTAAACAGAATCCCGCACCTGCTTCACGTAATTGACCCGCTTCATTTTGACATCGATCAGTTCAATGCCAAAGCGGTTAAGCTTTGGCTGCGACGCCTTTAAAATCATGTCATTGAGCTTTTCCCGGCCGGTGGTAATCAGATCGGGCTGCGATGAGCCCTTGCCCTCCAGCGTGGTCATGGACCGATTGCTGTTGCGCACGGTCTCTATCAACTCGTGCGATGTCACGGCATTGCGTACCGCCGGATTAATAATGTCATCCAGCCGTTTAAGCCCTGAGAACCGGTCGGTAACCGTTTTGAAAAAGGCCACCGGATCATCAATGCGCCATCTGGCAAAGGCATCCACCCACAGGTATGTCTTGTCCCTGGTGGGAATCTGACCCGGTTCCCCGTCCCAGGCCTGGATGTTTTTCAGGAAGTAATTGGGCCTTTGAATAAAGGGAAGCCGGAAGTAGAGACCCGGCTCGGTCTTGGGCTCATCCACCACTTTGCCGAACTGGGTAATCACGACCTGCTCCGTCTCATCGACCACATAGGCCGAAGCATAGAACAAAAAGCCCGCAACCACGACAAGCGCAATCACTACAATATATTTAATTTTCATTTTTTACGCCCCACGCATTTTTGAGATTGAGAAGCGGCAATACATTTTTCTGCTGCGAATCGATAATATAGATATCGCCCACATTCGGCAGAACGGACTTGATGGTCTCCAGGTACAGCCGGCGGCGGGTGACGTCCTTGGCCTTGGCGTACTCTTTGTACTGGGCCATAAATCGCGCGGCATCCCCCTGGGCCCGGTTGATCCGCTCCTTGGAGTAGCCCTTGGCGGATTCTATGGTCTGCTCCGCCTCGCCGCGGGCCTTGGGAATCACCCGGTTATATTCCTTGCGGGCCTCGTAGATCATCTGCTCTTTCTCCTGGTAGGCCTGGTTAACCTCGTTGAAGGAATCCTGCACCGGGCCCGGCACGTTGGTATCGCCCAGCTCCACTGTTACCACGTCGACCCCGGTCTCGGCCTTGTCCAGGGCATCCTGCAGCCGGATTTCCGCCGCATTGGCAATCTCCTCGCGGCTGCTGATCACTTCATTGATGCTGCGGTCGCCGACCACCAGGCGCATGGTGGCCTCGGACATGTCCCGGATGATGCCTTTCACATCGCGCACTTTAAACAGATAATTATAGGCGTCCTTGATGCGGTATTGCACGATCCAGGGCACCACCCCCACATTCAGATCGCCGGTCAGCATAAGGGAGACATCAATGGTTTCCTGCCCCACGGAATAGGTTTTGCGGGTGTCGGTTACCTTGCTCTCCTCCACGCCGAAGCCTTCCTTGTAAATCCGCTTGGTCTTAACCATGGTCGCCTTCTCCACGCCCGCCGGCAGCTTGAAATGAAGTCCGGACTGCACGGTGCGGACATATCTGCCGAAGCGCTGGACCACGCCGACCTCGTTGACGTCCACGGTAAAGACCATGGAAGATCCGAAGAACAGGAGAACAAGGACGATTATTACAAGGAGCCAACCGCCCGAGAAACGGTAATTCTTCAATTTGTTGAGGATTTCATCCACCTGCGGAGGCCTGCCACCCCCTCCGCCGCCGGAGCCGGAGCCGGAACTCCGCTCGCGCTGCCGCTGCTGCAATTTTTCCCAATCCCAGCTCATAATTTCTTCCCGTTGTTAATGCATTAATGGATTCTGCTGACAGAACAAATGGTTCGCCATCAGGCCGGCAAAGCCCTCCGAGTACCGGCCTCTGTGCGTTATCCCCAAATAAATAATTGACATAGAAGGCCAAGTCAATAAAAAATGGCGCAAGCGGTTTCGGCTGCCTGGGGCCTTCCGGTATGCCGGGTATCCTGACAGACACTGTTTCCAGTCTGTAAACAGCGAAACCGCATTGGGATTAACCCCCCAAAAACTGCCATGGACGGGATATGCCGCCATCAAATCGCGACAATTCGGAGTTTACCCATATCAGCAGAATTATCGATACAGTCCTGCCCCGGGACCGGCGGGAAAGCAACGCGCAGATGGCCGGAATCCGAGAGATATGGAATCGGGTTCTTCCGGCCGAAGTCACGGAAAATGCCCAGCCGGAAGCGCTGAAACACGATGTTCTGGTGGTCCACGTGGCAAGCTCTCCGGTAACCCAGCAGCTCCGGTTTTTCAAAGAGGAAATCAAGCAGCAACTCAATGCCCCGTCACAAGCCCGACCGATCCGCAGCATCAAGTTCAAGGTCGGAAAAGTCAGGGATCACGGATAAAACCGTGACGGAAGGCCTCCGCATACAGCAGCCCGCATCCGGCTACCGCTTCTCCATTGACGCACTGATCCTTGCCTGGCACCTCTGCCCGCAATCCGGGGACAGGGTTGTGGATCTTGGCACAGGCTGCGGGGTCATTGCACTGATCCTTGCCAGGCGCTGTCCCCGCATCCGGATCACCGGCATTGAAATCCAGGAGGAACTGGCCGCGCTGGCTGCAGCCAACACAGAGGCAAACGGTCTCGCAGAACGAATCAGGATCCTGCAGCAGGACCTGCGGGAGGTTTCCGTCCTGCAGACAGGACCGGCTGACTGCGTTGTCTGCAATCCCCCACATACGGCCCGGGCCTGCGGCCGCGTCAACCCGCAGCAGCAAAGGGCAATCGCGAGACACGAGATTGCAATGACGGTTGCCGATCTGTTTGCGGCATCCGGCCGCCTGCTGAAACAGGGAGGCAGGCTCGCCACCATGTATCCGGCAGCCCGGAGGGAGGAGGTGCACTCCTGCCTGCGCAGGTTCGGCTTTGCAGCGCGCAGGGAGCGGATGGTGCATTTCAAGCCGAAACAACCCGCAGACCGTTTCTACCTGGAAGCGCAGAGAGGCCCTTCAGAAGAGCCGTATAAAATCCTCCCGCCGCTTGTTCTGCATGCTCCTGACGGC
>CAZWNV010000001.1:0-53039 GCA_964635265.1 uncultured Desulfobacteraceae bacterium | reverse complement strand
TGACAACAGCCCTCGAAGCCGCCGAAGTGGGGTACGAAGTTTTCATTATTGAAAAGAACCCGTATTTAGGCGGGCGAGTGGCTCAGTTGAAGCAGTATTTCCCCAAGCTCTGTCCTCCCACCTGTGGTCTCGAGATCAATTTCCGGCGTATCAAGGACAATCCGCGCATCCATGTCTACACAATGGCCGAAGTCGAGAGTGTGGAAGGCGGCCCGGGCAACTATTCCGTCACGATCAAGAAAAATCCCCGCTACGTCAACGAAAACTGCACATGCTGCGGAGCCTGCGCAGAGGCTTGTCAGTTGGAGATCCCCAATGAGTTCAATTTCGGCATGGACAAGAGCAAAGGCGCCTATCTGCCTCATGAAATGGCTTTCCCCGCTCGCTACGTCATATCGCCGCAAATCCTGGGCACAGAAGATGCCAGGCGCGTACAGGAGGCATGTCCCTACGACGCGGTGGACCTGGAGATGCAGCCCAAGACCTTTGACCTGGCAGTGGGTGCTGTGGTCTGGGCCACGGGCTGGGAGCCCTATGATCCAACAAATCTCGATCACCTGGGCTATGGCCGTTTCTCCAACGTGATCACGAACATGATGCTGGAACGCCTGGCCGCGCCCAATGGGCCGACCAAGGGCCAGATCCTGCGGCCTTCCGACAATAAGGCGCCGGAGACCATCGCCTTTGTGCAGTGCGCCGGCTCCCGCGATGAGAATCATCTGCCCTATTGCTCCTACATCTGCTGCATGGCTTCTCTCAAGCATGCCACCTATCTCCGGGAGCAGTATCCGGATGCCAGAATCTACATCTTCTATATTGATATCCGCTCTCCGGGATACCGCTATGAAAGGTTCTACAACCAGGTCAAGGAGGATGAAAACGTCTTTTTCATCAAGGGCAAGGTCGCAGAGGTGGAAGAAGGCCCGGATGGCGAGCAGGTAACCGTGGTGGCCGAGGACACCTTAAGCGGCGACAAGATTCGCCAGACGGTGGATATGGCGGTACTGGCCACCGGCATGCAGCCCACCGCCGCCAAGGCGAAACTGCCGGCCGACTTACAGTATACGGAAGACGGATTTATCATAAATGATTTTGACAAGGGCGGCATGTTTGCCGCTGGTTGCGCCAACAAGCCGGCCGATGTGGTTTCATCCAACCAGAACGCAACCGGTATGGCTCTCAAAGCGATTCAAACCCTGGTGAAGCGGTAGGAGGTAACCATGAGTAAAAAATATGGTGTATATATCTGTACAGGTTGCGGCATCGGTGATGCCCTGGACATAAAAGCTTTGTGTGATGTGGTGGAGGAAGAAGCGCTGCCGTGCAAAACCCACGGCTTTCTGTGCGGAAAAGAAGGGGTTGCGCAGATAAAGCAGGATATCGAGGAAAACGGCACCAACACCATCATTATCGCCGGCTGCTCCAAACGGGTCAACCATGACGTGTTTCATTTTCCCGGCTGCATCGTAGACCGGGTCAACCTGCGCGAGGGCGTGGCCTGGTCCCATCCCCGCTCGGAATTTCCCGCCCTGACCGAGGAGGAAAAGGAGGATGAGGAGAAATTTGACACGGTGCAGATGATGGCCGAGGACTATCTCCGGATGAGCATGGCCGGTGTGGAGAAGGTCCGCCTGCCGGAGCCTTACGTGCCGGAAACCTTTTCCAGAAGGATCCTGGTCCTTGGCGGGGGTGTGACCGGCATGACCGCGGCCCTGGATGCGGCCAGCCTGGGCTACGAGGTCACCATCGTGGAAAAGGAGGCCCAGCTCGGCGGCAACTCCGCCAAGTGGCGCAAGCAGCTTCCGGTCCAGCCGCCCTACGACACCCTGATTCCCAGCAAAGTCGGGGAGATGATCCGGAAGGTGGAGAACGATCCCAAAATCACGGTGAAAACCGAGACAGTGGTCGCCCGGATCGCCGGCCAGCCCGGAGAGTTTACGGTAACACTGAAAAAACCGGGTGAGCGTATCGAGTTCGATGTGCCCTATCCCCTGCCGGAAGAGATGAAGGTTGATGAAAACGGCAAGGAACTGGATAACGAAGCCCTGATGGAGAAATACCTGGAATATAATGAGGGGCGCAAGGATATTCTCACCATCGATCCCAACGGCGAGCAGTTCGGATCGGTCGTGCTGGCGGCCGGCTGGCGTCCCTATGAGCCGAAAGACGGCGAATTCTCGCATCTGGGCTACGGGGAGATGCCGGACGTGGTGACCAACTATCAGTATGAAGAAATCGCGGCCAGGGGCAAAATCACCCGGCCCTCGGACGGCAGGGAGGCCAAGTCTGTAGTGTTTGTACAGAGCCCGGGCGCCCAAGAGGATGACAGCGATTTTGCCTATACCGGAGCGGTTACCAGCATGGTCTCGCTCAAGCAGGCCAAGTACCTGCGTGAAGACTACCCGGACGGCAAGGCCTACATTGTCTATCAGCACATGCGCACGCCGGGGCTTTCCGAGAATTTCTACAAAGCCCTGCAGGAGGATCCCGGCATTTTCATGACAAAGGGCCAGGTGACCGGCGTTTCCAAAAACGGTGACGGAATGGTGGTCGATGCCGAAAACACCCTCCTGGGAGGGGCCATTCAGATGAAGGCGGACATGGTGGTTCTTGCCACCGGAATGGTGCCGGTGACCGCCGACAACCCCACGGTGAACCTGGCATACCGGCAGGGGCCGGGATTTCGCGACAACGACATTTTTGACTGGTATGCGGATTCCAATTTTATCTGCTTCCCCTACGAGACCCAGCGTACAGGAATCTACGCAGCAGGCGCCGTACGACGGGGAATGACCATCGATGAATCCATCGAGGATGCCTCCGGTGCAGCCCTGAAAGCGATTCAGTGCCTGGAGTCATCCAATCGCGGTGTCTCGGTGCATCCGCGTTCCGGGGATATGGGATACCCGGAATTCTTTTTTCAGCGCTGCACCCAGTGCAAGCGCTGTACGGAAGAATGTCCGTTCGGCGCGCTGGATGACGATGCAAAAGGCACGCCCAAGCCCAACATTACCCGCTGCCGCCGCTGCGGGACCTGTATGGGCGCATGCCCCGAGCGCATCATCGGCTTTCCCGACTACAATATTGACAGTATCGGCTCCATGGTGAAGGCTGTGGAAGTACCATCGGAAGACGATTATGATGAGCCGCCGCTCCGGATTCTCGGCCTGGTCTGTGAAAATGACGCCTATCCGGCATTGGATGTTGTCGGCCTCCACCATCAGTCCTATTCCGCTGATGTGCGGATTATACCGGTGCGCTGTCTGGGCTCGGTCAATGTGATCTGGATCAAGGATGCCATGTCCCAAGGGATGGACGGTGTTTTTCTGCTGGGCTGCAAAAAGGGTGACGACTATCAGTGCCATTTTGTCAAAGGCTCGGAATTGGCCCAGATCCGGATGCAGAAGATCGGTGAAGCGCTGGCGAGCCTTGCCCTTGAAGAGGAACGGGTTGCCCAGTATGAGGTGGCCATTGATGATTATGACAAGATCCCCGGTATCATCAACGAGTTTGTTGAACATATCGAGGAGCTGGGCCCCAACCCGTTTAAAGGCTTCTAAATTCTTTCTCCGCCGGATGCCGGCCTGCTCCCGGGCGGCATCCGGCGGAAACTCGGTTATGCACTGTAATGGCGGAAACAGCCAAGGTCAATAGGAGGTAAGGAAATGGCGGAAAAAATTCTGGTGGAACCAGATGTAGATTTTATAAAGCAACTTGGCGAACTCGGCGGCGAATCGCTGAAGAAATGCTATCAATGTGCTACCTGCTCCGTAGCCTGCCCGATTGCCCCGGACAACCGGCCTTTTCCAAGGAAGGAAATGATTGCCGCGTCCTGGGGTCTTAAAGATAAAATTCTCAAAAACGGCGATATATGGCTCTGTCACAACTGCGGCGATTGTACCACCCAGTGCCCCCGGGGCGCCAAACCCGGCGATGTGATGGCTGCCGCACGCATGGCGGCGATAGAGGAATACGCCACTCCGAAGTCGCTGGCCAAGGCGGTCAACAATCCCAAAAAATTGCCGATCCTGGCAGCGATTCCGGCCGTGGTCTTCCTCGTCCTCGGTCTTATCACCGGGCTGCTGGATTTGACCCCGGAACTTGCCGACGGCGAGATCGCCCATCATATGTTTTTTTCCACATGGCTGGTCGATCTTGTCTTTATCCCGCTTTCCATATGGGTGGTGGTTGTCTTCGCCCTGGGGCTGAAGCGTTTTATCGGCGATATCCACGAAAATGCCGTGAGTGAAGGCAAAACCCGTAAAGAAACCATTGAAACGGGCGCGTTTATCAAGGCCATCGGCCGGGTGATTCCCACCATTTTAAAACACAAGCAGTTCTCGGAATGCGGCGAAAACAATGAACGGGCCACCCCGCACCTGATGGTGCTGTTTTCCTTTATCGGTCTGTTCATTGTGACCGGCATATTCTTTATCGTGTTATATGGATTCGGGGTTCACGGGCCCTATTCCCAGCTCAACCCGGTCAAGATTCTGGCCAATGTTTCGGGGATCGCGCTGATTATCGGCGCCATTCTTCTCATGCGGCAGCGGGCATCCAAAGCGGATCAGGTATCGGCGTACCAGGATTGGTACCTGCTCTGGATGGTGCTCGGCGTGGGCGCAACCGGCATGCTGGCGGAGCTTACCCGGCTGGCGGACGCGGCGTTTCTGACTTATCTGATTTACTTCATCCATCTCATGTTTGTCTTTAACCTGATCGCCTTTCTCCCCTTCTCCAAGCTGGCGCATCTGGTGTACAGGACCGTTGCGATGGGCTACAATGAATATTCCGAGCGGGAGGCCAAAACCGAGTAGGATCTGCCTGCCCTCTGCGGTCGGGAAACGATATGTTCTCAGGAAAAAGCCGGGCACCGGGGCGCCCGGCTTTTCTTATTGCTCAAGAAAAATCTTGCTTCCAGGTCCGGTTTGTGCAAGGAAAATGGACGAGATTTCTGTTTTGCAGGAGGTGGCTGATACAACTTACGCCCGGTGCCGGCGACACAAGCTCCGGTGCGGGCGAGAAGGTGGTGAAAACAGATGCTGGGTGCCATTGCAGGCGATATAATCGGTTCGGTCTATGAACATCAGCCGATAAAAACCACGGATTTTTCCCTGTTTCAGAGCCGGTCCCGTTTTACGGATGATACGGTTTTAACGGTTGCGATTGCCGATGCAATCGTGAAAAACAATGACTACAAAAGTGCCCTGAAGACCTACGGGCAGGCCTTCCCGGATGCAGGGTTCGGGATGTTGTTTTTTAACTGGCTGTTTTCTGCAGAGAGTGCTCCCTACAATTCCTGGGGCAACGGTTCGGCCATGCGGGTCAGTCCCGTGGGGTTTGCGTTTGACAATCCGGATACCGTTCTGGCCGAGGCGGAAAAAAGCGCGGCGGTCACCCACAATCATCCGGAGGGGATTGCAGGGGCCCAGGCGGTGGCCCTGGCGGTCCATATGGCGAAAAACGGGACGGGAAAAGAAGGGATACGCCGGGAGATCGAGGGCCGCTTCGGCTATGATCTGCATCGGAGTCTGGATGCGATAAGGCCCGGCTACAGCTTCGACGTCTCCTGCCGCGGTTCGGTGCCGGAAGCCATTATCGCGTTTCTCGAGTCCGACGATGTGGAGGATGCCCTTCGCAAAGCCGTTTCCCTGGGCGGCGACAGCGACACAATAGCGAGCATGACCGGCGGTATCGCCCAGGCCTATTATCAGACCATACCGGAGTGGATCGTGAAAAAGGTATACGCCCACCTTCCCGAGGCCTTCATTCCGGTCATTGAAAGCTTTAACCGGCGCTTTCAGGTGACAATCTAGCCGGGGACAGCGGCTGCGGCAGGCAGCGTGTCCCGGGCTGCAGCGGGAAATGGGTTGGCAGATGCAGGAAAGGGACCGGGAAAATAGCGGCAGAAGAGAGCAGGTGCTGGAACGGGTCCAGGTGAATATCCCCTTTGGGATGCTGATGGAGGCGTATTATCAGGAGTTGGTGCTGTCTACCCCCATTAACCCGGAAATCGGCCTGGATGCAGGCGTTCTGGATACCTATACAAAGGCCGATTTCGCGGATGTAGCGGAAAAACTGCATCAGCGGGGCTGCTCCGTCACCATTCACGGCCCGTTTCTGGATCTCTCCCCCGGATCCCCGGATACGGCCATACGCAACACAAGCCTGCAGCGGTTTCGGCAGATGCTTCAGGCTGTCGAGGTGTTCCGGCCTGCTGTTGTCGTCTGTCACGCCGCCTACGATGCTTCCCGCTATGATTTCTGCCGGGAGCAGTGGATTGCAAACAGCATCGATACCTGGCAGTGGCTGGCTGCCGCTGTACAAGAGCGCGGCGCCCGGCTGATGCTGGAAAATGTCTACGAACGCGATCCCTCGGAACTGCTGGCCGTGCTGAAACGATTTTCCCCGGAGTTGCTGGGCTGCTGCCTGGATGTCGGCCATCAGGCGGTTTTCAGCGCTGTTGCACTCGGCGAATGGTTTGAGAAACTTCGTCCCTATATCGGCCAGCTTCATCTACACGACAACCACGGCGATTTTGATGCCCATCTCGGTATGGGGAGGGGCAGCATCGATTTCCGGCCCCTGTTCGATTTTCTGACAGCCTGCCGTTCGAGTCCTGTTCTTACTCTGGAGCCGCACTATCAAGAAGACTTTGAAATAAGCATGGCCTACCTGGAGCAATACCTGCCCCTCGGAGCATAACAGCGGGGCCGCAAATTTCTCTAAACCCGGCTGAATTGGCCTTGACAAAAGCCTTGTTTTCTTATTAGATAAATCCTTTAAACATAAATTTGGAAGCGGGCAAGGCGATGGGGCTGTCATGTGCCATCAAGGCTATAGTTGTGCAATAATGGGGTCGTAAAGCATAAACGTAAAAAAAAGGAGATGAAACATGGCCGAAATAGGACACGGCGGAAAGGAAATCAAAGAGAGGATCTTGCAGCCGAGTGAAGCCAAGGAGAAGATCAAAGGCCTCCCGCAGATTCCGGTGCGCAAGCAGATTGCCAATGAAATCATCGGGCTGACCTACGGCTTCTTCTCCCCCCTGGAAGGTTTCATGGGCAAGGCTGATGTCGATTCCGTGGTCAAGGACATGAAACTGGCCGATGGAACGATCTGGTCCATTCCGATTCTTTTTGATCTTTCAGAAAAGGAAGTGGCGGATTACGGCGTGGAGGCCGGCAAGCCGGTCGTTTTGACATTCCAGGGGAATCCCATGGCCCTTTTTGAGGTGGAAGAGGTGTTTGAGTATGACAAAAAGGCCATGTGTGAATCTGTTTTCGGGACTTCTGAGGAAAAGCACCCCGGCTGCAAGCGGACTTACGAGTATAACGACAAATTTATCGGTGGCAAAGTAACTCTTCTGAAAGAGCCCAAAATCAATGAACCGTTCGGTCCCTATTTCCTCCCTCCCTTGAAGATGCGCAAGATTATCAAGGAAAAGGGCTGGAGCAAAACGGTGGCCCACCAGACCAGAAACGTACCGCACACCGGTCATGAGTGGCTGATGAAGGGGGCTTTCTTCCAGACCTATGCCGACTCCTCGATAGAGAAACCCGAGGTGGGGGTTGTAGTCAACGCCATTATCGGCGAAAAACGGGTGAAGGACTATATCGACGAGGCCATTGTGCTCTGCCAGGACGAACTGGAGAAAGCCGGCTATTTCGGGCCGCACAACCATCTTACAAGTCTTACTTTCTGGGATATGCGCTATGCAGGACCCAAGGAGGCCATATTCCATGCTATTCTGCGGACCAACCTGGGCATTACGCACCATATGTACGGCCGCGATCATGCCGGTGTCGGAGATTACTACGGCGCTTATGAGGCCCATCACCTGCTCGACAGCGTCCGGGACAAACTTGATATTACCCCCGTCTACTCCATGAACTGGCTGTACTGCCCGATCTGCGGGGAAATTACCAGTGAAGGACTCTGCAACCATGGCGACAAGCAGCAGAAGTTCAGCGGTACCCTGATCCGCAGCATTGTTACCGATGGGGTCAAACCGCCCCGCCTGATCATCCGTCCGGAAGTTTTTGATAAGATCATGGAATCTGCAGAAAAATACGGGCAGGGATCCCCCTTTGTCACTGAGGAGTACCTGGAAAAGAGATCCCCGGTATTTGATATCGAGCCTTTATAGACACTAACAGCAACAGGAGGTCATCACAATGGCAGGGAAAAACCCCATTTATATCTGGATAAATGAAGAGCGCTACGATGAATTGGAAAAAGCCGGGCTGGCCAAATATACGGAAGAACGACTGGCCGGGCTCAAGGTCCTGGTTGTCCACGCCGATGATGAGCAGGCAAAACGCTGTGTCAACGAATTCGGCGCCAAGCATGACACTTCCACAACCGGCAGCATTGAGCTCCTTCCCCGGGAAGTGAAAAACAAGATTTACGAAAAGGTTGTCGAGAAGCGGACCCTGGATGTGGTCGGCGACGCGCTGGCGGAGCTCTAGGGCAGGCGCCGGCGGATAACACCCGCGGTCATGCTGCACCAGGCAGCAGTATAACAAGGCAGTAGGGCTTGCTGCAGACACAGGCAGCAGCAAGCCCTTTTTTTGCGCCCGTAAACGGATCTTCAGGCCCGCTGTGCGTTCCGGATGGCAACCTCGTCAAAGGTTTTGATTTCTGCCAGTACCCGGGTGGCCGCATCGAGAATCTCCATGGCAAGGGCGGCGCCGGTTCCTTCCCCCAGCCGCATGCCCAGGCGAAGAAGCGGCGGGATCCCGATTCTGGAGAGCATGTACTGATGTCCCTTTTCCTCGGACTGATGGGCGGTAAAGAGGTAGTCCTTTACAGCCGGGGCCATTTCGGTGGCGATCAAAGTGCCGGCGGTGGAGATCAGCCCGTCGGAGATAATGGGGATTTTGCAGGCCGCAGCACCCAGGACAATTCCCGCGATGCCCGCAATTTCAAAGCCCCCGAGCTTGGACAGGATATCCAGGGGGTCTGCCGGATCCGGACTGTGTTTTTTCAGAGCGGCTTCAATCACCGCGGTTTTGTGCAGCAGGCCCGGATCATCGAGCCCGGTGCCGCGGCCGGTCAATTCGTTAACGGGGATTTTCGAGAAGGCGGCGATGATCGCGGTGGAGGGCGATGTGTTGCCGATTCCCATATCCCCTGTTGCGATCATGTCCGCCCGGGAGCCCCCTGCGATTTCCTCCACGAGGGCAATACCGGCCTCCATTGCAGCAACTGCTTCATCTCTGCTCATAGCCGCTTCTCTGGCGAAATTGTGCGTGCCTTTGCGAATTTTTTTATGAAAAATGGGCAGTTCAGCGGGAAAATCGTGGTTGACCCCGAAATCGGCCACAAGGACCCGGGCCCCGGCATGCCTGGCCAGCACGTTAATGGCGGCACCGCCGCCGATGAAATTATAGACCATTTGGGCGGTTACCTCCTGGGGAAACAGACTGACCCCTTCCTCCACGATTCCGTGGTCTCCCGCGCATGTCAGGATGTGTTTATGGGGAAGTTGCACATCCAGTGTTTTTTTGATGCCTGAAAGCCGTGCTGCGGCTTCCTCGAGCATTCCCAGACTGCCTGCGGGCCGGGCTTGCGCCGCCAATCGCGCCCATGCATCTTCATAGGCCTTTTTTTCAATCGGGCGGATACCGGCGATTGTTTCGTACAATGTGGCCATGGCGCACTCCTTGCGTTTTTGCTCCCTGGCAGCCTGGCAAGCCACACAGCCAGCAGCGGCATTGCCGGTCTTTTCTGTATTGCGAGGGCTGTCCGGGCTGCCTGGCGGAGTCATTCCAATAAAAAAGGGTTCCGGCAGGAGCAACAAGCCTCCGCCAGAACCCTTTACCATCACGTTCTGCACAACAAGGTCGTCAGTTCGTCTTCTGGCTGCCGGCAATGCAGCGGATCAGGCCTTCCCGCCGGCAGGCTGCCCGCAGTGGCCGCCTCTTAAGAGACACCAGTCCGCGCTTCCGGGTTACAGCGATGGGATCGCAACGGATTTGCACCGTTTTCCGTTCACTGATCAACCTTTTCGCAAATTTGCGGCTACTCTACGACAGCATGCAGGGAAGGTCAAGTGTTATCCGGTTGTATCATTTCCGGCAGGATCTGCAGGGAGGCGGCCAGGTCCTCGTAGGAAAACACCTCCAGGCACAGGGTGCCCGAAAACCCCGACAGGAGTCTGCCCACGCGGTCTTGCAGCCTCGGGGCCATTCGATCCAGACTCAGATGCTCATGGGACTTTTCGAATCCATAGAGATGGATGATGGGAATCCTGGAGCGATAATGTTGGTAGAAGGTGCTCCAGTCAAGACCGTGAACGGCCATGTGGCCGATATCCAGGCAGATGGAGAGGTTGAAGCGGGCAATGAGATCATCGATCCATTGCAGGGGGTAGGAAAGGGTTTCAACAGAGAGGCGGGACCCCTGGATGTAGCGGCAGAGCCTGCTGATACTTTCTGCAGCCCGCTCATGCCAGAAATCGAAGTTTTTGAACGCATCTTCTTCCGGCAGATGCAGGGTCCAGGTGCTCGGTGCAAGCGGGGCTGCCAGGTCCAATATGCCGGCGATGATCTCCACGGCTGTATCGCGCATCCCGGGATCATGTGCCGTAAGCGAGACATCCAGCGGCAGGTGAATGTTGTAGGAGGTGCCAAAGGATGCCGCAAGCGACGCCAGTTCGTCGATTTCAGCCTTGCCTGGCAGGCTGTCGGGACCGGACTCGAACAACAACAGTTCGATTTCGTCGAAATGGGGGGCCAGCATGCGGACATTGGGGATATAGCGGTCCGGATAAATAAAGGAGGTGGTGGCCAGGCGAAATCCGAAGGCCTGGGTATCGATGCCGGGCGGGCGGGGCCAGCTGGTGGACGATTTTTTACCTTCGGTCAAGCCGGGTGATTCCTTCCTCCCTTGCCGCCTGCAGGGCTTGCTGAAATTCGGCTGTGGTAATCCGCCGGTTGAGCCCCGCTACTTGGTGATAATTGCCGCAGGGCCGGTATTGGGGCATAATGTTTACATAGGTGCCGGCGGAGATGGATTCCTGGAGAAACCGCATGATTTCCCGGGTTCCTGCCAGGTTCTCCGGCAGTACCAAGTGGCGCACCAGAAGGCCGGAGCGGGCGATCCCGTCCGTGTCGATAAAAAGATCGCCGACCTGGCGGTGCATTTCCGATATGGCGGCTCTGGCTGCTTCCGGATAGTCGGGAGCGCTGCAGGCCGCCTCTGCAACAACCGGATCCCAGAACTTGAAGTCCGGCATATAAATATCGACGACCCCTTCGAGCAGCACCAGGGTCTCCACTTTGTCATAGCCGCTGGAGTTGTATACAATAGGGAGTCTGAGCCCCGCATCGACAGCTATCTCCAGCGCGGAAAGAAGCTGGGGCACGATATGGGTCGGCGTTACCAGGTTGATGTTGTGGCAGCCCTCGTTCTGGATTGCCAGCATGATCGATGCCAGTTCCTCCGGTTCCGCGGGGCTGCCGTGCCCTTCATGGCTGACATCGAAGTTTTGGCAGAAGCAGCACATCAGGTTGCAGAAGGTGAAGAAAATCGTGCCGGATCCATTGCGGCCAACCAAGGGGGCCTCTTCGCCGAAGTGCGCATTAAAAGAGGAAATCCAGGCGGTATCCGCGGTCCGGCAAACACCTGTATCCCCGGCAGTGCGATCCACACCGCACATTCGCGGACAGAGTGCGCAGTTTTTCAGGATTTCGCGGCTTTTGCGGGCTTTTTCGGCCAGTTTTCCGCTTCTGGCGGTCTGTAGGTAAACCGGTTCCATAACTATTGGGACGCGTCCGGCGGGCTCCCGCTTTCCCGGATAAATTCCCGGATGAGTTCACTGGCTTCGCCAAAATTCACCTGTGTCTGTTTCTCCAGCATCAGGTCCTCGTTTGCATGCCGCAGTTTCTCCAGAAGGCTTAACACGATGAGCATCAACAGCTTGTTGCCGGCTGTGGGGTAGGTTTTGAAGAAATGGATCAAATCCGGTCTGCTGATTTCCATGGCTGTGGTATCATTTAAGCAGACGATGGTCGCGGTTCTTCTGGAGGCCAGAAAAATGGCCGCTTCGCCGAAGATTTCACCGGGATCGATGGTGCATATCACCACTTTCTGCTGCTGCTTGTTGGTAATGGAAACCTCGACCGCGCCCCGGATGATGACATAGAGATTTTTGCCCACATCCCCCTGGTTGATAATGGTTTCATCCTTTTCAAAGTAGAGGAGGCGGGAGACGGCCAGAAGTTTTCGGAGTTCGATTTCGTCGAGCCAGTGGAAGATTTTGACGCTCTTGATATCCGGTAGGAATTTTTCGATTTGGGGTTCTTCCTTCATAACTTCCATCTGCCGGATGCTGGAGGGTTGGCAAAGGATCCGCCCATTGCATACTTCTTTATAATATCGCCGCCGCCGGGAGTCAATAAAAAGCTTCAGCCGGTCAGGGAAACCGGGTTCTCGCCTGCCTTGCTGCCCAGAAAACCATAGGGCCGGGCCGGGAGCCCTGCATCCAGCAGGGTCTCCGCTTCTTCAGGTGAGGCTGCTTCTGTGCAGATGGATTCGTACTGCATGCCGGCTAACCGGAGGAGTCTTTTGCCGGTTTCTTCGCCGACGCGTACGACCCGGCGCATTCCGCAGTCAATCAGATACTGCTGTACCTTCTGGATCTCCCTGATATCCGAGCTCTGTATCCCCCGGGCGTCAATGACCCGGGTGATGCAGGAAAAGCCCGGACTGAGTTTGTCTGCGGCTTTTGCAATGGCCGGGAAGGCCTTGTTGAGTTTGTCCCGCTGGGTCCAGCCCAGGGTGAGGTAGAGCCGGTTTTTGATCAGGTTAACGCGAACATCCAGCATATGCCTGTCTTTCCCGGTTTTGGTAAAGTTGCACAGACCATCCGAATAAACAGCCTTTAGAATGAAAACGGACACACTGTCAAGGCACAATTCTTGTCGGCGGCCCTTGCCCTGTTCTTTATGCCATTTTGCCGTTGCGTTTTGTCTGTTGTCCTGATATAGGGCAGAATACAATTATAACCTTTCCTTTTTATTGGTATTATTTTACAATTCGATCCTTCTGAAACGATGGCATATTGCAGTTATTGTGGGCAGTCACACAATGCGGGCTTCATCTCTACGCGGTTTACGGGTACAGACGGGGTGTCTCTGGAGACCGTGAAATGGGCGGAGGCTTGTGAAGACAAGGGCTTCGGTTGTTATTATTTTGCCGGCCAGCTGGATCGACCGGCGGATCGCATTTATGTGTGCCCGGAAGCCGACTTCCGGCACCCGGAGATTGCGGAAATCCATGAGAGTGTCTTCGGTGTCTACGAACGGGGCCGCTTTGTAACCGAGAAGATCCAGTCGATCAAGAACAGGATCAAGGACGGCCTCTATGATTTTGTCTCCCGTTTTCAGCTGGATCTTCTGGTGGTGGAAAACGCTCTGGCCATTCCCCTGAACATCCCGCTGGGACTGGCTATAACCGAGCTTTTGTGCGAGATTCCCATCCCCGCCATAGCCCATCATCATGATTTTTACTGGGAGCGGCAACGGTTTTTGACCAATGCCGTCTACGATTATTTGAAAATGGCCTTCCCGCCGCATCTTCCCCGTATTGAGCATGCGGTCATCAGCTCCGCGGCTGCCGATCAGCTAAGCCTGCGCACCGGTATTTCCTCGCGTATTGTTCCCAATGTCATGAACTTTGCCGAGCCTCCTCCCCCTCCTTCGGCATACGCTGCCGACGTACGCGGGGCTTTGGGGATAGGCGGGGACGAGTTGTTTGTACTGCAGCCGACGCGGGTGGTGAAGCGCAAGGGCATCGAACATGCCATTGAACTGGTGCACCGCTTGGCCATGCCGGCAAAGCTGGTGATATCGCATGCCTCGGGCGACGAGGGATATCAATACGAGCAGCGCATCCGGGAGTACTCCCGGATGATGGGGGTGGACACCATTTTTGTCTCCGATGTGATTCATGATCAGAGGGGATGGACAGCGGACGGCCGCAAAATCTACCCCCTCTACGACATTTATCCGCATGCTGATCTGGTGACCTACCCCTCCACATACGAGGGCTTTGGCAATGCGTTTCTGGAAGCCGTGTATTTTAAAAAACCCATCGTCGTTAACGCCTACTCCATTTACGCCGTGGATATCCGGCCCAAGGGATTTTCCGTGATTGAACTCGACGGTTTTGTAACGGAGCAGGCGGTGCACGACACCCGCCGGATCCTGGATGATCCGGACCTCAGGGAACGCGTGGTCAATCACAATTATGAGGTGGCGGCCGGCTATTATTCCTATGACAAGCTCCACCGGGAACTGGGCAGCATGATTGCGCGGGCAACCGGCTGCCGGCGCCGGGCCTGAAGCAGGAGGCAGCGGATGGAACAGCAGAACAAGGATAGCCTCAAGCTCGTCTCCTGGAATGTAAACGGACTGCGGGCGGCTTTGAAAAAAAATTTCATGGAGGTGTTTGCAGCCATGGATGCTGATGTTTTTTGTGTTCAGGAGACCAAGCTCCAGGAGCATCAGTTGGATCCGGCTGTAAAGGAGATCCCGGGCTACCGTTCCTACTGGTCGCATTGTACGGTCAAAAAAGGCTATTCCGGGGTGGCGGCCTGGTCCAAACCTGTTCCGGAGGCTGTCCATTACGGCATCGGCATCCCCGACTACGATGCGGAGGGCCGGATTCTGGGGATTGACCTTGGCTCCTTCCTTCTTTTTAATATCTATTTCCCCAATGGCCAGATGAGCGAGGAGCGGCTCTCCTATAAGCTGGAATTTTACCGGGATTTTTTTGCCTATGCGGCCGAGTTCAAGAGGGCCGGCAGGAGCCTGGTCATAACAGGGGATTACAATACAGCCCACCATGAGATTGATTTGAAAAATCCCCGGGCAAACGCCAAAACCTCAGGATTTCTGCGGGTGGAACGGGACTGGCTGGACGCCATAGAGGCGGAGGGCTACGTCGATACCTTCCGCTTTTTGTATCCGGAGCGGGTGCAGTATTCCTGGTGGAGTTACCGTTCCAGGGCGCGGGAGCGGAACGCGGGCTGGCGTATTGATTACTTTTTCGTCACAAGAGACATGATAACAAACGGCCGTATCCGGGAGGCCTTTATTGCAGACGACATTACCGGCTCGGATCATTGCCCGGTGGGCTTGATTGTCAAGCAGTAGCAGGAGGGAAAAGGCGGTGACAGAGCCCCGGCGCAGGGAGGGCGGGGCCCGGATGCGGGAACAGATCAGGGGAGAGGGGAGATATGGGGGATATTGCAGCGGTCTATGGCAGCCCTCGGCGGCAGGGCAACACAGCCGCTCTTGTCAAGCGCGCGGTGGAAGGTGCCCGGGATGCCGGAGCAGAAGTGGATGAAATCATTTTGCGGGATTTCCGCATTTCGCCCTGCCTGGAAATTTATGGATGCAAAGAAGCGGGCGAGTGTGTTATTAAAGATGATTTTCAGGAAATTCGGGATCGGATCCTGGCCTGCAGGGGGCTGATCGTGGCGACGCCGATTTTTTTCTATACCGTAAGCGCCCATTTGAAGCTGTTCATGGACCGATGCCAGTCCTTGTGGGTCAAAAAATACTGGATTGAGGGGACGCCGTATAATCAATGGACGCCGGTGCGGCGGGGCCTTGTAATTGCCGCAGGCGCGACAAGGGGCAAAAAGCTTTTCGACGGGACTCTGCTGACGATGAAATATTTTTTTGATGTGCTGGATATGGAACTCTGGGATTCACTTCTGGTGCGGGGCGTGGATTTTGCCGGCGATGTGCTGCACCGGCCCGAGGCCATGGAGACCGCGTACGAACGCGGAAGCACCCTGGCACAGTCTTTTCGCGAGGAGGTATGAGGCTTTCCTTTCAGGCTATCGAACTGGACCGCCAGGCGGAGTACCAGGCCCGTCTGCAGAGCTGCCCCCAGGTCTGCTCGGACTACAGTTTTGCCAATCTCTGGAGCTGGTCGGAGGTCTACGGGCTGCAGTGGGCATGGACCGGGGAGCTTGTATGGATCCGGCAGCAGGAGCCGGAAACGCTATTATGGGCACCGGTGGGCAACTGGGCCGGGCAGGACTGGAAGGCCGTGCGGGCGGCTCTCCCGGCCGAATGCAGGCACTTTACCCGTGTTCCGCAGGAACTCTGCGATATCTGGGAGCAGGTCTTTGGAAGCCGCATGGAGGCGGAACCGGAGCCGGATCAGTTCGATTATCTCTATGATGCCCGCGAGCTTCGGGATCTTCCCGGCAATCGGTTTCACAAGAAAAAAAACCTGGTGAACCAGTTTAAAAGGAAAAACAGCTATGCCTACGTGGAGATGAACGCGGAGATGGCGGATCGGGCCATGGCCCTGCAGGATGACTGGTGCACCTGGCGGCTCTGCGATTCTTCCAGCCAGCTTAGCGCGGAAAACCAGGCGATCATGAAAACCCTTCGAAACTGGGGGGCGCTTGAGAAACTGATGGGCGGCTGTATTTTCGTGGAGGATCTGATTGTCGCCTATACCATCGGGGAGATGCTGACGGCCGATACCCTGCTGATTCATTTCGAGAAGGGATGTCCGGAATATAAAGGGGCTTACCAGGCGATTAACCAGCTGTTTCTGCAGCAGCAGCCGGAGCAGCAGGTGCGGCAGGTTAACCGGGAACAGGATGCCGGGGATGAGGGTTTGCGAAAAGCCAAGCTCTCCTATAATCCGATCGGTTTTTTGAAAAAGTATCGTATTCATTTGTAGTCGACGGAGGCGGTTGCTGCGGCTTGCCGGCAGCGTGGCAGCGAATCGGAGAGGTTTTTGTATGGGCGGTTTTTTCGGGTGCGTATCCAGGCAGGATTGTGTAACTGATGTGTTTTACGGAACGGACTATCATTCGCATCTCGGGACAAAACGGGGCGGCCTGGCCTTCCAGAACCGCCGCGGAATGAAAAAAACAATTAAAAATATTGAAAATACCTATTTTCGTACCAAGCTGGAGCCTGAGCTGCCGAATTTGAGCGGGAGAAAGGGCATCGGGGTGATCAGTGACACAGATGCCCAGCCTCTGATTATCGGCTCTCACCTGGGGACTTTCGGGCTCGTCATGGTGGGCAAGGTCAACAATCTCCATGAACTTGCCCGTCAGGCCTTCAGCCGGGGCATGCATTTCTCCGAGGCCTCGGAGGGAGCGGTCAATCCCACCGAGCTTGTGGCCATGCTGATCAATCAGAAAAGCAGTTATGAGGAGGGGATCGCCCATGCCCAGGAGATGATTCGGGGGTCCTGCTCGCTTCTGCTGCTGACCGAGCAGGGTGTCTATGCGGCCCGGGACCGGCTTGGCCGGACGCCCGTCGTGATCGGGCGAAGAGAAGGCACCTACGCCGCCACCTCGGAGACCTGCGCGTTTTTCAATCTGGGCTATGAGACGGAGAAGTTCCTGGGGCCGGGCGAGATCGTCTTTTTTACGGAAGAGGGCTATGAGCAGCGCAAGGCTCCGGGCGACAAACTCCAGGTCTGCTCCTTTCTCTGGGTTTATTACGGCTACCCCGCCTCCAGCTACGAGGGAATCAATGTGGAGGAGGTCCGCTACAGGTGCGGGTGGGCCCTGGCGGACCGCGATGAGACCGCGGTGGATTATGTAGCCGGCATCCCGGACTCGGGAATCGGCCATGCCATCGGCTATTCCAATCGCAAGCAGATCCCCTACAAACGCCCCTTTGTCAAGTATACGCCCACCTGGCCCCGGAGCTTTATGCCCCAGGATGCGAGTATGCGGGATTTGGTGGCGAAGATGAAATTGATCCCCATCCCGCAGATGATCGCGGACAAGCGGGTGGTGTTCTGCGATGACTCGATTGTCCGCGGCACCCAGTTAAAGGACAACGCGCAGCTTTTGTTTGATTACGGGGCCAGGGAGGTGCACATGCGGGCCGCTTGCCCCACGCTGATTTACCCCTGCGAGTTTCTGAATTTTTCCCCTTCCCGCTCCTCGCTGGATCTGCTCGGCCGAAAGGTGATTTACGAGCTCGAAGGGGGCAACATGGATGCCGTGGCCGAATACGCGATATCCGGCTCCGACAGGAACCGGGCCATGGTGGAGAGGATCCGGGAGCAACTGGTGCTTACCTCCCTGAGGTTCCAGCTGCTGGAGGATACGGTTGAGGCCATCGGCCTGCCCAAGGAAAGTCTCTGTACCCATTGCTGGGACGGGAGCGGGTACTTCTAAGGCTGTTTTTTCCATCGTTTTGCAGCGAAACAAAAAGGAGCATGTATGCCCAAGCATGAAAATATCCGGAAGGTAATGATCATCGGTTCCGGCCCGATCATCATCGGCCAGGCCTGCGAGTTCGACTACTCCGGCACCCAGGCCTGCAAGGCCCTGCGCAGCCTGGGCTACGAAATCGTGCTGGTCAATTCCAATCCCGCGACCATCATGACCGATCCCGGTATGGCGGATGTGACCTATATCGAGGCGCTCAACGTGGATACCATGGCCTGGATTATTGAAAAGGAGCGCCCGGATGCCCTTCTGCCGAATCTGGGAGGCCAGTCCGGGCTGAATCTGACCTCCGAACTGCACCAGGCCGGTATACTGGAGAAATTCGGGGTGCAGACCATCGGTGTCAATATCGGCGCCATTGAGCGGGGCGAGGACCGGACCGCCTTTAAGGAAACCATGGACCGGATCGGTATTGAAATGCCCATAAGCCAGACGGTGACCACCGTTGCGGATGCCGAAAAAGTGGCGGACCGGGTCGGTTACCCGGTGGTCATCCGGCCGGCCTACACCATGGGCGGCACCGGCGGCGGTCACGTCTACAACGTGGAAGAGCTGCGGACGGTCGCGGCCCGAGGGCTTTCCGCGAGCCTTGTCAATCAGGTGCTGGTGGAGGAGTCCGTTCTGGGATGGGAGGAACTGGAGCTGGAAGTGGTGCGCGATGCAAAGAATCAGATCGTTACCGTCTGCTTCATTGAAAATGTGGATCCCATGGGCGTGCACACCGGTGATTCCTACTGTACCGCGCCGATGCTCTCCATATCCCCGGAGCTGCAGCAGCGGCTCCAGGATTATTCCTACGCCATCGTGGAGGCCATTGAGGTAATCGGCGGCACCAATATTCAGTTCGCCCATGATCCGGAAACGGGGAGAGTCGTGGTAATAGAGATCAATCCCCGCACTTCGCGCTCATCAGCCCTGGCTTCCAAGGCCACGGGGTTCCCGATTGCCCATGTGTCCTCTCTTTTGGCGGGCGGTCTGACCCTGGATGAAATCCCTTACTGGCGCGACGGGACCCTGGATAAATACAGCCCCCAGAGCGATTACGTGGTGGTGAAGTTTGCCCGCTGGGCATTTGAGAAGTTTGAAGGTGTCGAGGATAAACTGGGAACGCAGATGCGGGCTGTGGGCGAGGTGATGAGCATCGGCAAAACCTACAAGGAAGCGCTGCAGAAGGCCATCCGGTCGCTGGAGATCAACCGCTACGGCCTGGGGTTTGCCAGGGATTTTCATGAGAAATCCCTTGATGAGCTATTGGCGATGGTAAACCCGCCGTCCAGCGAACGCCAGTTTATTATGTATGAGGCCTTGCGCAAGGGGGCCTCCGTGGAGGTGCTCCATGAAAAGACCCGGATCAAGGCCTGGTTTATCGAGCAGATGCGGGAGCTGGTGCTGCTGGAAGAACAGATTCTCGCCTGCGCCGGGAGCCTGCCGCCCGATGAGCTGCTGATCCGGGCGAAAAAGGACGGCTTCGCGGACAAATATCTTTCCAGGCTGCTTTCGGTGCCCGAGGCCGACATCCGGGAGAAGCGTACCCGGCTCGGCATGGTCGAGGCATGGGAGCCGGTGCCGGTAAGCGGCGTGGAAAATGCCGCCTATTACTATTCCACCTACAATGCCCCGGATCGTGTGGAGGTGAGCAGCCGCAGGAAGATCATGGTGCTCGGCGGCGGCCCCAACCGGATCGGCCAGGGCATAGAGTTTGACTACTGCTGCGTGCATGCAGCATTTGCCATCCGGGATGCGGGATTTGAATCCATCATGGTCAACTGCAACCCGGAGACCGTTTCCACAGACTATGACACTTCGGATAAGCTCTATTTCGAGCCCCTGACCGTGGAGGATGTGCTGAGCATATACGAAAAGGAAAAACCCGAGGGGATGATCGTGCAGTTCGGGGGGCAGACCCCCTTGAATATTGCCCGCGAGCTGGCAGATGCAGGCGTTCGGATCCTGGGCACGTCCCCGGAAACCATTGAGCAGGCTGAAGACCGGGATTGCTTCCGTCAGTTCATGCGCAAGCTGGGTATCCCACAGCCGGAATCGGATATGGCCTGCTCGGAGGAGGAGGCCCTGGGAGTGGCCCGGCGTATCGGCTATCCGCTGATGGTGCGGCCTTCCTATGTTCTGGGCGGCCGGGCCATGATGATCGTCCATGACGAGGAGATGCTCAAGCGCTATATGGCGCTTGCCGTCGATGTCTCGCCGGAACGGCCGATTTTGATCGATAAGTTCCTGGAAGACGCCATTGAGGCTGAGGCTGACGCCATTGCCGACGGCGGGGATGCCTTTGTGCCGGCGGTAATGGAGCATATAGAGCTTGCCGGCGTCCATTCCGGGGACTCCGCCTGCGTGATTCCGCCGGTGAGCATTCCGGTCAAGCATGTGGAAACCATTAATGACTATACCCGGCGGATTGCCATGGAACTGGGAGTGGTCGGACTGATGAACATTCAGTATGCCATCGCCGATGACACCGTCTACATTATCGAGGCCAATCCCCGGGCTTCCCGAACGGTTCCCCTGGTATCGAAGGTATGCAATGTATCCATGGCCCGCATTGCCACCCAGATCATGATGGGCCGTGCTCTGCCGGATTTCGGGCTGGAGCGCAGGCCCATCACCCATTTTGGCGTCAAGGAAGCGGTGTTTCCCTTTAATATGTTTCCCGAGGTCGACCCCCTGCTCGGCCCGGAGATGCGATCCACCGGCGAGGTTCTGGGCATGGCGGATTCGTTCGGCCTGGCGTTCTTCAAGGCCCAGGAAGCCACGAAGGTGCCCCTGCCGCTCTCGGGCAGCGTTCTGATCACCGTGGCGGACGGGGATAAGTCCGCCGTGCTGGAGCCGGCCCGGTTGTTTACCGACCTGGGCTTTACGATTCAGGCCACAAAAGGGACCCATGAGTTCCTTGGCCGGCATGATATTGTCTCTGAGCCGGTGAAAAAGCTGGGCTACGGCCGCCCCGACATTGTGGACGGGATCAAGAACGGGCAGATTCAGCTCGTATTAAACACCCCCTCGGGCCGGGAAAGCCAGGATGATGACTCCTACATCCGCAAGGCGGCCATCAACTACAAGGTTCCCTATATCACCACCACTGCAGCGGCCATGGCCGCTGCCAAAGGCATCCAGGCCAGGCGCGCCGGAGCGGCGCTGCCGAAGGCCCTGCAGGAGTATCACGCGGAGATTCGCTGAGTTCCCGGACCGCCGGTCTGCGAACTCTGCTGGCGGATTGCTTCGTGGCTCTCCCGGATAATCCGGCGCACCAGGGCCGCGGTATCCTCCACGGAAAGATGGGCAAAACGCTCATAGGCAATGGGCTCCAGCACGTGCATCCGGATATCGTGCCGGCCGTGGAAGTTGAGGCTGTATTTGGGGAGCGCCGAATTGGTTCCGGCGATAGCAACCGGCAGAATGGGGCTTTTTGTCCGGTGCGCCACAATAAAGGCGCCGGGCTTGAAGTCCTTGATTTCGCCGTCGGGCGAGCGCGTGCCCTCGGGGAAGATCAGCACGGAATTGCCCCGGGAAATGGCGGTTTCGCAGTCGGCCATCATTTGGGCGACGCTTTTGCGATCTCCGCGCCGCAGCCGGATATACTGGTTCAAATACATGTTCCAGCCGATCAACGGGATTTTGAATATTTCGATTTTGGATACGAATTTGAAATGGAAAAACAGGTTGAACAAAACCAGGATATCGAGCAGGGACTGGTGATTGGAGACCACCACGTGGGGTGTTTTGCCGGGAAGATGCTCCCGGCCCGTGATATGGATCCGCCAGGCCGGAATGATCCAGGTGTAGAGAGAGGCCCAGAAACAGGTGAACTGCTGCAGCAGCACGAGCCTGCGGTCAAAAGGCCGGGTAATGATGCGCAGCACAAGCGCAAGGAGAAAAAACAGAACCGAGCTCGAGGCCACAAAGAAAAACCATCCGGCAGCCACAAGGCGTTGCATCATGGCGACTATCCCCCTTTTGTGTTGTTGCGCTCCGGTCCCGCCCTGTTCACACTTCCAGTTCCATGATCCGGCGGGCAAATGTTTGCCCGGTGGTGATATGGAGTCTGCCTTGCTGCAGCCGTCTTATCTGCTGCACAGGTCCGGAAGCCGTTTTCTGGCGATCGTTTCCGCCTCTTGCATAATGGTGTCCAGCAGTTCCTGACAGGTGGGAATGCCCCGGATCAGGCCCACGCATTGGCCCGCAGCCAGGATCCCGCTTTCCGTGTCCCCGCTCTCGAGCATTTTTTGGCCCCTCTCGCCGGCTACGTACGGGGCGATATCCTCGATCCGGGTCTGTCCCGGCTGGTTCTCGATCTCCAACACCTTGTCCGCCACCGGGTTTTGCATGACCCGTTCCGTGTTTTTCAGGCTGCGCATAATCAGGCGGGTGTCGCGTTCGTTTGCATCCACAAGGGCTTTTTTGAGATTTTCATGGAGCGGTGCCTCCCGGGTAGCTACAAACCGGGTGCCCATATTGATCCCGTCGGCCCCCAGGGCGAGAGCCGCGACCAGCCCGCGGCCGTCGGCAAACCCTCCCGAGGCGATAAGCGGAAGGTCAATCGCGTCCCGGGCAAGCGGTACCAGGATAAGGGAGGTGACATCATCCTCGCCCGGATGTCCCGCGGCTTCGAAACCGTCGATGCCGATGGCATCGCAGCCGATCTGCCGGGCTTTCTGCGCGTGGCGAACCGACGTGCATTTGTGCAGTACCCGGATTCCGGCGGATTTGATCTGTTCCATGTAGGGCTCCGGGTTTCTCCCCGCGGTCTCCAGGAAGCGGATCCCCTCCTCGATGCAGACCTGTATATAGCCCGGATAGTCGGGGGGATGAAAGGTGGGCAGAAAGGTCAGGTTGACGCCAAAGGGTTTATCTGTCAGTTTCCTGCATTTTTGAATCTCCGCCCGGAGTCCCTCCGGATCCGGGTGGGTCAGGGCGGTGAGAAAGCCCATACCGCCCGCATTGGCCACGGCGGCGGTGAGCTCCGCGCGGGCTATCCACATGAGCCCGCCCTGGACAATGGGACGCTCCACCCCGAAGAAATCGGTGATGCGTGTGCTGATCATGGGCACTCCTTGCCTCTGCAGAGGCGTAAAAACGCCCCCGACCGGGGGCGTTATTTGGAAATACAGGGCTGCAAGCAGCGAGGCTGCTTAATCCTCTTCCCAGTGAATGCAGTCTACCGGACAGTTGTCCATGGCTTCCTCGATTTCATCCTCCGGGCCGCCTTCGGGTTTCTTGACATAGGCAACTTCATTGTCTTCGTCAAAACCGAACACCTCCGGGCAGATTTCCACGCAGGATTCGCAGCCTTCACATTCATCCTGGTCAATCACAACTTTTTTTCCCATTATGGCCCCCTTTCCTGTTGATGGATGACCGCTTCCCAGTGATGCGGTCTTTTACATGCACCTTAAGGCTTTGATTAAATCCTGTCAATGGGCAGGTCGATGGGGAAATGCAGGGGGCGGCAGGGCGTCGGAAAAATTTTTCGATCTTGACTTGCGCCTCGGTATCGGATTAAGGCTGAAAAGCATCCGGAAGCGATGCAACGCCTTGCTGTAAGAAGAAAGGAGTCCATTGTGGAATGCGTCATGACCAAGCTGATACCGGAGTCAGAGCAGCGGGATTTTGCCGATTTTGTTTTTGTTTTGAAAAGTACCGGTATGCAGTATTTTCTGCGCAATGATATCTGGCTGAGATGGCTGCAGTGGTGCCGGGATAATGAAAAGGGGCATGAATTCACCCAAAATTCCGCTATTGCCAGATTCCTGAACAAGACGCCGGAAATGCTGTTTTTGGAAAACATCATTCTGTTTCTCTACCGGCATACCATGGCCCGGTACCGGATATACCGCTGTGCCCCCTCCTGCGATTACATGGAGGAGATCTCGGTCAGCCGGTATCTGGACTACAAGGACGCCTATGTGCTGGGAAACCGGGCCGCAGCCAACAAGAACACGCTGGAAATTGATTTTCGGCCTTTTTATGATTATTCCCCGGAAATCCGGGACGTGAAAAACGTGGGCAACGGCATCAGTTTTTTGAATAAGCACATGTCCAGCAGCATGTTTCAAAACGCGGCGCAGTGGGGCAACAAGATGTTTGCCTTTCTCCGGCTCCACCGGATCAACGGCCAGCAGCTCCTGGTAAACGCGGCGATCCTGAACGTGATGGAGGACTTTTTGGGGGCCCTTGAGGAAATGATCGAGGACCTGGAGCGGCTGGATCCGGAAACCCCTTACAGCAGCCTGGAGCCGCAGCTCAAAAGCCGGGGGTTTGAGCCGGGATGGGGGAAAAATGCCGGGCGTATCCTGGAGACCATGCAGCTGTTGTACGATCTGTTCCACGAACCCAGCAGCTCCGGTCTGGAAGCGTTTATTTCCCGGGTCCCCATGATCTCCAAGGTGGCCGTGATTTCCCCGCACGGCTGGTTCGGCCAGGAAAACGTGCTGGGAAAGCCGGATACGGGCGGCCAGGTGATTTATATACTCGATCAGGTCCGCGCCCTGGAGGCGCATCTGCAGAACGAGTTTGCGCTGGCCGGAATTGATGTCACGCCAAGGGTGATCGTGGTTACCAGGCTTATTCCCAACGCCGGCAACACTTCCTGCAACCAGCCCAAAGAGGACATCATCGGCACCCGCAATTCCTATATCCTGCGCATCCCTTTCTATGACGAAGCCGAGGGGCAGGTGCAGGACTGGATTTCGCGGTTTCGGATCTGGCCCTATCTCGATCGTTTTGCGGTGGATGCCGAGCGCGAGTTGCTGGCGGAGTTCCAGGGGCGCCCGGATTTGATCATCGGCAATTATTCGGACGGAAACCTCGTGGCAACGCTGCTCTCTGACCGCATGGACGTCATCCAGTGCACCATCGCCCATGCCCTGGAGAAGACCAAGTACCTGTTTTCGGATCTGTACTGGAGCGACCTGGAATCCGAGTACCATTTTTCCTGCCAGTTTACCGCGGACCTGATCGCCATGAACAAATCCGATTTCATTATTACCAGCACCTATCAGGAAATCGCGGGCACGGAAAACCGCTTCGGCCAGTATGAATCCTACCAGTTCTACACCATGCCCGGTCTCTACCAGGTGGTATGCGGGATCAATCTGTTCAATCCCAAGTTTAACGTGGTTCCCCCCGGGGTGGATGAATCCAATTATTTCCCCTATCATGACAAGCAAAAGCGTCCGGAAAGCAGAACCAGGTACTGGCAGAAACGCCTGTTCGAGGAGGAATCCGAAGACATCTACGGCTACCTCGAGGAGCCGGAGCAGATCCCTGTCTTTACCATGGCCCGGCTCGACCGCATCAAGAATATCACCGGACTGGTGGAGGCATTCGGTCAGCACCCGGAACTTCGCAAGTACTGCAATCTCATTGTGGCGGCAGGCACCATTCATATGGCGGAATCAGCGGACAATGAGGAGCGCGGCGAGATTCAGCGCATGTATGACCTTATCGGCACCTACGGGCTCCACGGTCATATCCGCTGGCTGCCCAGCGTGCCCAAGGAGGAGACCGGCGAGGTCTACCGCATTTTCGCCGACCGCAGGGGGATGTTTGTCCAGCCCGCCCTTTTTGAGGCTTTCGGTCTGACCGTGCTGGAGGCCATGCAGTGCGGGCTCCCCACCTTCGGCCCCATATTCGGGGGGCCTTCGGAGATCATCATTGACGGCGAAAGCGGTTTTTTGATGAATACCAGCAAGCCGAGCCTTATCGCCGATGTTTTATGGGATTTTGTAAAGGACTGTGAAATGGATGCAAACTGCTGGCAGCAGATTTCGGAAAACAGCATGGCCCGGGTACGGGAGAAGTTCACCTGGCGCCTCTACAGTGAAAAATTGATCCGGCTGACCAAGCTCTACGGCTTCTGGCGCTATTCCGAGTCGCAGGAGGGAATGATCAAGATGGACCGCTACTGTGAGCTCCTCTACCACCTTTTCCTCAAGCCCCGCGCGCAGCAGATTGCCGGCGGCAGCGTCGCAGATGCCTAAAGTCCCGCTGCCCGGGGAAAGCCCGCTAACAGCGGGCGGCAGCGCCCATTGGCTGCTGCGCGCCCGCTGTTTCTTTTATATCCGTTCGTAGAGGCCCATGAGTTCTGCCTGATCGAGGATGCGGCCCTTCATGGCCTCTTCCACGCTTTTCTTGTCTGTTTTTTCCGGCAGGCCCAGTTTGTCGTCCAAGGCGTAGACCTTGAAAAAATACCGGTGTTCGCGGTCCGGAGGGCAGGGCCCGAAATAGCCGGTTCCGCCGTGGGTTCCCAGCCCCGGGGTTCCCGGGGGTTCGGTGGCTTCCGGGATTTCGCGAACGTCGGGCGGGATGTCAAAGACCACCCAGTGATCCCACATGCCGTCCTGCCGGATATGCTCGGGCACATCCGGATCATCCATGATAAGCACCAGGCTTTGGGCCTGCTGCGGGACGTCTTCAATGTGGATCTGCGGACTGATGTTGTCCCCGTCGCAGGTGTAGCGGGAGGGAATTTTTTCCTGCTCTGCGAATGCCGGGCTGCTCAGTTTCATAGAGACCTCCTTGTTTGTATATGCCTTTGCATATACGGCAAATCTTGTTTGTTTCCAATCGCGATTCCGGACGCTTGGCCCGGGGGGCTCTGTCAATAGTATAAAAATCCGGGCCGCCGGGATCAATACCGGCTGGGATGGTTTTTCCGCATCCGCTGCAGAATTTGTCCGACAAGGGCGGTGTCCGGGGAGAAAGGCACGCGGGGTCTTGGGGGTACGGCAAGCGCGAGCCGGGAGGCAAACGGCATATGCCGCGTTTTCTGATTGTAGGCCTGGTGCATGAGATGTTCCAGGTTCACCACGTCTTCGATGTTATAGGCAAGCAGCGTTTCCAGGGCATTGGACTGGCTGTTTTGTTGATAATGCTGCCACAGGAGTACGGCGAAATAGCCGTCCACACCGTCGAGTCCGCCCCGGTCCAAACCGAACTGCTTCTCACAGCCCTTTAGTCCGCCGCCAAAGCCCAGGCTTTTCAGCACGTAGCGCAGATCAATGTGGGAATGGGCAAAACGGGTCTGAAAGAACTCCGCCATGAAGGGGATATCAAAGCACTTGCCGTTATAGGTGATGAGCAGATCATAGGCCTGCAGATCATCGGGGAAGGTCTCCAGGTTCCGGCCGTTTACATAGGAGCGGATGGTTTTGCCGTCGTACAGGGCAATCGTGGTGATCTCGTCGTCCCCGCGGCCAAGGCCTGTGGTTTCAATATCCACATACGCCGCTGTCCGCCGGAAATCCCGGAAAAGCCGCCAGTGTTCGGCCGGCGGAAGAAGGCCGGAAAAATATTGATGATCCCCTGTTTCGAGCGCTTGGTGCGAATACTGGAGATGGCGATAGAGCTGCCGGATTTTCGCCCCGGACAGCGGAATCTTTGCCGGGTTGTTGTCCGCGGCCAGCAGAAAATCCTCCCAGGTTTCGATTCCGGCCCGCCAGAGGGCTCTTTCCGCCCTGGTACCGATTCCCTTGCAGTGGGCAAAGCTATATTCCAGCATCAGTGCTCGACAGCCGTTTTTTACTGGAGATCGGTCTCCGTAATGGAGCGGTTTGTTGTGAGCAGTTCGATCCGGAGTCGATCTTCGTTTACTTCGTAGATGTTAATGCCGAAGTCCTCGAATGTGCTTAACACAATTTTGTCCGCAAGGCCGCGGCTGCTTCCCTCGTAGCGAAGGCTCATCAGGGCCTGGTTGCGGCTGCGCCGGCGCATCTGGAGATCGGAAACCCCCTCGATGCCGCGAATGGCTTGCCGCAGCCGGACCAGATGCTTGAGAAAATTTTTTTTGCCCTTTACGTGGATTTCCAGGGCATCCCGCTGCCGCAGCAGTTCCCGCCAGGCGGGAGCAATGCGCTCGGCCAGTATGGAGCCTGCCCGAGTGCCCGCTTCCGTGAGAGCCGTACGGCTGCCTTCGGCAATATCCCGGCCGGTGGATTTGCCCAGCTCTTCGACCGAGACAAGCGTCTTTTGCGTCTCCACCCCGGTCGCGGTCAGGGCAACGGAAGCCTGAAAGGTTTTGGCCTCTCCCCGCAGACGGTTTTGCGTCTCCCCTGCCTGCGAGGTACCGAAAACGACCACTTCCGCATCCGCCAGTTTCCCCAAACGGCGGGCTTCTTTTGTTTGCAGCGCAGCTCCGGCATCTGCCGCCCTCCGGAATTCGTCCCTGTCAAGCTTGCTGGCGGAGACAAGGGGGTAACCCTGTTTCTTCAGGACGTTCCGAATTGCCTGCTCCGTTGTATTGCGGGCAGCGGGGGCATCCGGGGGATGCTCCCATGAATCAGAACGGGAATCATAAGAGGTCCTCCCGGCCCGTTTTTCCGCGATCAGCAGCAGAACACGCGGCAGTCCCTCAGGCGTTATGGAGACCTGCATATCCTCAAGCAGGGCTCGGATCCTGTCTTCGGAAACCGTAGCCCGAATCAGCAGACAGTAGTAATCGCCGGTATGCACCTCTTTGAGCACCTGGTAATTACGGGTGATATCCTTTCTGTTTTCATAAAGCGCCCGGCTTATGGTGGCAAAATCGGCTTTCAGGTTCTGCTGCGGGATCAGCTCCAGGGCCACCGTTTCCACGGCCGAGAGCAGCCCCTCGGCAAGCGCCGCATCCCTTGCATTGCTTACGTCATTGTAGATCTGGCTCGAGCCGATAACGGAGACTCTTTTGTCTGCAGCTGCGGCGATGGAAACGCTGGTGCAGACGAGGAGCATAGCCGCAGCAATGGGGGCGGCAGCCCTTATCCAGAAAGGTTTCGAAAAGCTTGGCCCTGCCATTTTTCCTCCTCCGCTACAGGCTGTTCTTTTCCCGGGCGCCTATGCGCTTCTGTGCAGTGCGTAATCGGCAATCAGGGACAAAAGCTCCCTGCTCTCAGACGGCGGAAAACCCTCCATAATCGTTTTGGCTGCCTGGACGTGCTCCGCCGCCACTTCCCGAGCATACGCAATACCGCCATGGGCATCAATCATTTTTACAAGATGGTGGAATTCCGCCGGGGAAAAATCCTCTTTCGTTATGATTGCAGTCATTTCTGCGCGCACATCCCCGTCAGCCTGATTCAAGGCCCGGATGACCGGCAGGGTGAGTTTGCCTTCCCGCAGGTCCGCCCCGACAGCCTTGCCCAGGGTGCTGGTATCAGCCGTATAATCCAGCAGGTCATCGGCGATCTGAAATACAATCCCGATGTGGTAACCATAATCGGAGAGCTGCTTCTCCGTCTCCTCTTCCGCGCCAGCCAGGATGGCGCCGGTCTGGCAGGCCCCCTGAATGAGGTAGCCGGTTTTGCAGCGGATGACTTCCATGTAATCGGATTCCTGCAGGTTGATGTCGCCTTTGCGGCTCAGTTGTTGAATCTCTCCCTGGCACATGTGCTCAGTAATTTCCGAGATAATGCGGATAATTTTGGGGTTCCGGGTGCGGGCTGCAATGGAGAGGGCGCGGGCCAGCAGGAAATCGCCAACGAGTACGGTCACCGGAGCGCCGAAAAGGGAGTGGGTCACCGGTTTTCCCCGTCGCAGCGTGGCTCCGTCGACAACATCGTCATGGAGCAGGGTGGCGGTGTGAAGAAACTCAATAATGGTGGAGAACTCCGTGACAAATGGGTCATCATAGTTGCAAAGCCTTGCGCAGAGGATGTTGAGCAAGGGACGCAGGCGTTTGCCGCCGCTGAAAATCAGGTGCCCGGCCGCTTCGGAAATCAGCTCCAGATGGGGGCGCAGGTTTTCCTGCAGTGCGGCTTCAATATTTTGCAGGTCCGGTTCTACGCGCGAGATCAGTTGGTTTTTCAAGCCGGCCATATGGCTTCTCCTTTGAGGTCGTAGGCATAGGCTTCGCTGATGCGTGTGGCAACAAAGTCTCCAACGGCGAGACCCGGAGAGGCGATATAGGTCACGCCGTCAACTTCCGGGGCCTGAAACGGGGTCCGGCCGATATAGAGCTCCGGGTCCACAAAGTCCTCGACCAGCGCCGAAACGACTTCTCCCACGCGGTTTTGATTTTTTCGGCGTGATATCTGCGCCTGTTGCTCCATCAACTGCTCGCAGCGCCGAGCGGCGACCTCCTCCGGCACATGGCCGGGCAGGTGGTGCGAGGCCAGATCCTCGGCATCAGAGTAAGCAAAAACGCCCAAATGGTCGAACTCCACTTCCTTGACAAAGTCGAGAAGCTCCTGGAATTCCGCCTCCGTTTCTCCCGGAAAGCCCACGAGCAGGGTGGTCCGAAGCGTTGCCGCAGGGATGGCGCGCCGGATATCGGCAAACAGGGAAAGCAGATCGCTGCTGCGGTAGCTGCGCCCCATGCGCCGCAGAAGACTGTTGCTCACGTGCTGTACCGGCAGGTCGAAATAGGGCGCTATATTGGGGTGTTCGGCAATCGTGCGAATAAGTTCGGCAGTGGTATGATCCGGGGATCCATAGAGAAAGCGGAGCCTGCAGTCGCCTGCCGCCGCAGCCCGCCGGGCGAGTTTGTCGAGAAGACGGGCAAGGTTCTCCCCCGTTTCGAGATCCTGGCCGTAAGCTGAGGTGTCCTGGGCGATGAGCACGACCTCTTTCATGCCTTCCGCATACAGCGTTTCCGCTTCGGCCACAATGTCTGCGGCCGCGCGGCTGCGCAAGCGACCCCGGAGCTTGGGAATGATGCAGTAGGTGCAGTGCCGGTTGCAGCCCTCGCCGATTTTCAGGTAGGCCATGGGATAGGTGGAGGGTTTGCGGCCGGATTGATGCGTTGGCAGGGAAAGTGCGGCCGGCTCCGGGAGGATGCAGCCGCCTTGGGTGAATTCGCCCGCGACCGCCTGCACAATCTGATCGAGGGCCCCCGTGCCCAGAAACACATCCACCTCCGGCAGGGCTTCCGCAATGGCGGGGCCGAACCGCTGCGGCAGGCAGCCGGCAACGATGAAACACCTGCAGTGCCCGCCTGTTTTGTACCCGGCCAGTTCGAGAATGGTATCGATGGATTCTTTGATGGCATCCCCGATGAAGCTGCAGGTGTTGACGACAATGACCCCGGCTTCGGCCGGATCCTGCGTAAGCCGGCAGCCGGAGCGCTGCAGGGCTGCGGCCATGACCTCGCTGTCGACCAGGTTTCTGGCGCAGCCCAGGGTGTTGATGTATACCCGTGTCCCCGTAAGCATCCCTTCTTTCGCCTTATTCCCCCTTGAAGTCCGGCTTGCGTTTTTCCGAGAAAGCAGCCACGGCCTCCATAAGGTCATCCGAGGGAATGATGTTGGAGCTTATGGCAGCCACGTAGCGCAGGCCCTCCTCTACGCTTTTGCCTATGCCGTAGTTCAATACATCCTTGGACGCCTGAACAGCAAGGGGGGAGTTTTCAGCTATTTCGGCCGCCAGGGATTCGGCGCCGGCCATCAGGGCGTCATAGTCCGGGAAGACCTCGTTTACGAGCAGTACATCCCTGGCCCGATCGGCGTCGATCAACTTTGCCGTGTAGGCTAGCTCGCGGGCAATGCCCTGGCCGACAATGAGGGGAACGCGCTGCAGTACGCCCACATCCGCAACAAAGCCGACAGCCGCCTCCTTGAGGGAGAAGCTGGCATCCCGGGAGCAGAGGCGGATATCACAGGCTGTCGCCATGTCTAGTCCGGCGCCGATACAATAGCCGTGAATAGCTGCAATGACGGGTTTTTTGCACCATTCAATACAGCTCATGGCGTCCTGGAGAGGCCGGATTTTATGCAGCAGCCGCCATTTCACGCCGCCTTTCTGTTTTTCTTCCATGAGCTCGGAGAGTTCTTCGGTCATGCCGATCAGATCAATGCCTGTGGAAAAGCAGGGCCCCCTGCCGCAGATAATCACCACCCGGACTTCCTTGTCCGCGTCCAGTTCCTGGAAGACAGACCGGGCTTCCTTCCAGGCGGGCGGATTCATGGCATTTTTTTTCTCCGGCCGATTCAGGTACACCCATGCAATCGGGGGCTTTTTGACGATTTCGTAGAATTCGTAGGAATGCATTGGTTATCTCCTCCGGATTTTCCGATTTTTGCAAATGGCCCATTGAAACCGAACCGTGCCGCGTTGCCGGGAAATCAAGCAAGGGGCTCCCCGACTGGAACCGCTCAGTTCCGGTTAAATATGGATGTGCCCGGGAAGTCAAGGTTTTTTCCCGGGCGTCTCCGGCGGCTTGATTTCTTCGCCAGCAATCTTATAATATCTGCGTATGCAACTGGCAACCCGAGATTTTATCAACAGGCATTTGATCATCGGCGGCCGGCGCGTTGAAAACCGGCTAGCGCTTGCGCCCATGAGCGGGCTTGGCCATGTGGCCTTCCGGGAGGTCCTGGCGGCATACGGCGGATGCGGCCTGATGTTTACCGGAATGTGCAGCGCCAGAAGCATCCCCCAGGAGAATCCGCGGGTTTCCCGGGTGTTTTCCTGGCGGGAGCAGGAGCTTTCCCGCCTGGTATGCCAGGTGTTCGGCTCGGATGCCGAAGAGATGGCTGCAGCCGCCCGCAGGATCGAGGCGGAAGGGTTTTTCGGGGTGGATTTGAATTTCGGCTGTTCTGTGGCCCGCATCTGCAAGCGCAACAGCGGGGCCGCATTGCTGAAAACCCCTGCCCGGGCCGTGCATATTGTCGAAGCTGTTCGCCGGGCCGTATCGTTTCCGGTTTTTGTAAAGTTCCGCACCGGCTGGGAGGATCAGCCGGAGCCCGCCGTCTCGCTGGCCAGGCAGTTTGAAGCGGCCGGGGCGGATGCGCTTACCTTTCATCCCCGGGTGGCCCCGGACCGCCGCGCCAGGCCGCCGCGGTGGAAATATATCGCGGCTGTGAAGCAGGCGGTTTCTGTGCCGGTATTTGGAAACGGCAATGTGTTTTCGGCTGCAGATTGTGAACGGATGCTTGTTGATACCGGCTGCGACGGGGTGGCTCTGGGCCGGGCGGCTGTTGCCAAACCCTGGATTTTCGCGGAATGGACAAGCGCCACGCCCTTCGGCCGGGAGGCTTTTGCCACGATGATGGAACTGTTCTGCGACCGGCTGCAAACGCATTACGATTTGGCCACCGCGCTTCGGCGCTTCCGGAAAGCCTCGGTGTACATGGCGGCGTTTTTTCGTTTCGGCCATGCCTTTCATAAAAGGCTGGTAAATGCCGCCGATTTCGGTGAGATCCGACGTATTGTACGCGATTTCGCCGCCGGTGCCCCGGAGATGGCGGCGCAGCCGAATATGAATCTGTTTTGAGGCGCCTGGCTTCGCGATTTTTATCCTTTACAGAAACGCGAAACAGAGGATAATATAATATTTTTCAGATTTCTAACCGGAATATTCCGGGGCAAATGGGCCTTGCGGCCCGCAAGAGCATTGCAGGCATGTATCGGCAATCAGGCATAAACGGATTTAATCGGCGGATGCAGGCGCATTCGCACAGCATCCGCGAGGATTTCGAAAAGCGGGAAGCCAATTTTATCGCGCCCTATGGCATGCTGTCGGCCCGCTCCAGGGGACGCCTGCAGTCCGAAGAGCCCTGCCCGGTGCGGACGGTGTATCAGCAGGACCGCGACCGCATTGTGTTCTCCAACGCATTCCGCCGATTAAAACACAAGACCCAGGTGTTTTTGTCTCCTCTGGGCGATCATTACCGCACGCGGCTTACCCATACCCTGGAAGTGGCCGAAGTGGCGCGGACTATCAGTCGTGCCCTGTATTTAAACGAGGATCTGGCCGAAGCCATCGCCATGGGCCATGACATGGGGCATACGCCTTTTGGGCACAGCGGCGAGACTGCGCTGCAGGAAGCCTTCTCCCCGGATTTCTGCCACAATGAACAAAGCCTCCGGGTCGTCGATGTCCTGGAACGACACGGCCATGGCCTGAATCTCACCTATGAGGTGCGCGACGGCATTCTCAAGCATTCCAAGGGATTCGGCGATATCATGCCCTCTGATCCCGCGGAGACCGCCTGCACGGTGGAGGGCCGGATCGTACGGTTTGCCGATATTATCGCCTACTTAAACCATGACCTTGATGATGCGGTAAGAAGCGGGGTCGTCACCCGCTCCCAGGTGCCGGCCGAATGCGTGGAAATCCTCGGGGAAAGCCATTCCCAGCGGGCTACCACCATGATGCGGGACCTGATATACTCCAGTGTCTGGGAAGACGGCGAGTTTATTTTGAAATCGAGTGAGCCCGTCTCTTCCGCCATGGACTGCCTGCGCGCCTTTCTCTATGAGAACGTTTACCGTTCCGAACGCGTGCATGCCGAGTTTATCAAGGCCAAGCGCATGATCGTGGAAATCTACTACTATTTTCTACAGAATCCCGGGGTGATGGAAAACCGGCTCGCCGGCATGGAGATGGCCGCCGTTTATCATCAGGACATATCGCTGAAACGCCTGATTTGCGATTTTATTGCCAGTATGACGGATCGCTACGTCTTAAACCTCTATAATGAACTGTTTGTCCCAACGCCCCTGGTCTGATCCTGCCTATGCCCTTTAAATCTGATGACGCGCCGGATGCCGGCGGTTTCTTCCAAAAGCTGGCTGAACTTTACGCGGATATGGATCGGCAGTATGCGGATACCGCTGCCGCTTACGGTTTTTATTGTGCGGGATGCGAGGACAACTGCTGCAGGACGCGTTTTTTTCACCACACCCATATTGAAGCCGCTTATCTGATCCATGGCCTATCATGCATGGATGGATCTTCCTATGAGGCGGCGGTCCGGCGGGCCCGGGAGGTCCGAGCGGCCCAGGAAACAGGTGAGCCCGGATCGGAGCGGCTTATGTGTCCCCTCAATGTGGACGGCTGGTGCATTCTGTATCCCTGCCGCCCCATGATATGCCGGCTGCACGGCCTCGCCCACGAACTTCGGGCGCCCGGCAAACCCAAAACCTACGGTCCGGGCTGCAGGGAGTTTGAGCGGGTCTGCGGGGATCGGGCCTATATTCCTTTTGACCGCACCCCTTTTTATATCCGGATGGCCGCGCTGGAGCAGGAATACAAGGCTTATATGGGGCTGACAAGCCGGGTCCGCAAAACGGTTGCCCAAATCATTGCGGATGCCGGTACAACCCCCACGGAGGCGAGCAACGCGCAATGAAATATATCGAGACCGACAAGCCCGAGGAGGCCGGTGGAAAACTTCTGGCCGAAGGCGAGCAATTCTTTTTTCGCTGCTATCCCGGGATTTCCTGTTTTAATCGCTGCTGCAGGAACCTGAACCTGTTTTTGTATCCCTATGACATCATTCGGCTGCGCAAGTCCCTGGGGATCACCTCCGGAGAATTCATCGAGACCTATACGGACCTTGTCTACCGCGAGGACAGTCATTTTCCCTCGGTACTGCTGCGCATGGCCTCCAACGAGGAGAGGACCTGCCCTTTTCTAACGGATGCCGGCTGCCGGGTCTATCCCGACCGCCCCCAGACGTGCCGCGCCTTTCCCGTGGAACACGGGATCTATTATGATGCCGAAAGCGGAAAAAGCCGGCTTTTGCACTATTTCCGGCCTCCGGATTTCTGCCAGGGCCGGTTTGAAGACACGGCCTGGACCAAGGACTCCTGGGCAGCCGATCAAAAGGCGGAGTTCTACAATCAGATGACTGTAGAATGGGCGGAGCTTGTGCGCCTGTTTCATGCGGACCCATGGGGCGGGGAGGGCCCAGCCGGCTCCAGGGGCAAAATGGCATTTATGGCCACATATAATATAGACGCGTTCCGCGAGTTTGTCCTGGGCAGCAGTTTCCTGAAGCGCTACAAGGTAAAAGCCGATGCCCGGATCCGGTTGAAATCCGATGATGTGGCCCTGCTGCGGCTGGGAATGGCCTGGGTGAAGCTGTTTCTCTTCGGCATTGCCGATCCATTGATCAGTTCGGGGCGCATGTAGGCAAAAGCCCGGCTTGCCGCAGCGCAGGCGGATCAGCGGCGGGCCTGCGGCTTTGTCTCCTGATCAGAATTTGCACCGATCCAGCCGTTTTTTTCCGCCGGATATTTTTCCCGAAAGGTTTCCGCGATCTGCCGGAGAGGGACATCCGCGAATTCGCCCCTGTAACGGATGTACTCCATGTGGCGGTTGCCCTGCCTGTCAAAGGGGTGAAAGAGGCTGTCTGTTGTTCCGTCGAATTCCAGGGGTTTCAGGGAAAATTTTTCACACAGCTCCCGGTTGAAGGCGGGCGTGGCTTTGATCCACGTGTCCCCTGCATAGATCGCAGTATAGCCGTGCCAGTAGAAAATATCGGTCTGCATTTGCTGCCGCAGCCGCTCGGTGGACAGGTGGTTTTTCACGTCGGCAAATCCGAGCCTGGCCGCAATGCCCATGCATCGGCAGCAGGAGGCAAGCAGAACGGCCTTTGTAACACACCATCCGCGGCCGTTTTTCAGGGTGGTACTCGCTCGCAGCCCCGGAACACTTAGATCTATGGAATAAGGGTCGTAGAGGATTTCGTCGCGAACGGCATAATACAGCTTGACGGCCCGGGTTACCGGATCAGAAGTCTCTCCCGCTGACCGCTTGGCAAATGCCCTTACTGCAGGTGCGTCGAAATCCATGAATGGCGTAGGCCGTGTGTATGTGTCCATGGCGGCTCTTTCTGCGACGTTTGCGTTCCGTCTTCTTCGTTACGGTTTTTGCGTCCCGGCCGGTGTGCCGGCCCTGCCCCTTTCCTGACACCACTGTATGATATGTCGGCACCGGTATGTCAAGCCCGGATTATCCCGGCAGCAGGAGGCTGCCGGAGCCCGCGGTTCTGCCGGACCGCCGGCGGGGAACGGGCCCGGGATCCAGGCCGGATTTGCTGCTGACAAAAACCGGAGAAAGAGGTATGATCGGGCCTTTTCGAATGTGTTCGGATACAGAGGCCAAACCCGACAGCGGAGGACGCACATGATCCACGGCCATGGCGGCAACATCCGGGAAGCTGCCGCAGCGCTCGGGTGCGCACCGGAAGAAATTGTTGACATGAGCAGCAACATCAACCCCTTGGGGCCAATGCCCGGCCTTTTGGACCATCTAAGCGGCAAAATCGCAAGCGTCTGCTCACTGCCGGATGTTTCCGCCGCCGGGGCTGCTGCCGCCTATGCCGAGTGGCAGGGGCTTGCGCCCGATCGGGTGCTGGCCGGAGCCGGCACAACCGCATTTTTGTACCAGATACCGCAGGCTCTGGGCTTTTCTTCAGCCCTCGTGGTTGGGCCGACCTATGCCGACTACGCAGATGCCCTGACCCTGCACGGCGTTTGTTGCCAGCATTTTCTGCTGGCCGGGCGGGAGGGGTTCGTACCGGACATGGAAGCCCTTGCGGCCGCTGCGAAAGCGGTGGATGCCGTATTTTTCTGCAATCCCAACAATCCCACCGGCGTATGCACTCCTGTTGGGGAGCTGGAGGCCCTTGCCTGCAGATGCCCGAATACCTGCTTTGTGATAGATGAGTCCTATCTGCCCTTTGTCGAGGGCCTCGCCGATGCTTCCATCGCGGACAAGGGGCTTGATAACGTGGTGGTGCTGCAGTCGCTTTCCAAGATGTTTTCCGTCCCTGGCCTGCGCATTGGGTTCTGCGTGGCCGGGCCTGCGGCTGCGGAGAAAATTGCCCGGCGCCTGCCTCCCTGGGGGGTCAATGCCCTGGCCCAGGAGGCGGTTTTCTATATTGCCGGTGCTCCGGAGGCGGCAGCGGCGCATGCTGCCCGGACCCGCACTTATCTTGCAGCCGAGCGCGGCGCCTTTATGGAGGCGATGCAGCGTTGTCCGGATATCACGGTTTTTCCGGGAGAGGCCACTTTTCTGCTGCTTCGCCTTTACGGGATGAGCGCCTCCGAACTAGCAGCCCGCCTGCTGGACCGCAGGCTGCTGGTTCGCAACTGCGCCAATTTTGTCGGACTTTCGGAGCAGTTTCTCCGGGTCTCCCTCAAAGACGGGCAAAGCAACCGGCTGGCTGCCGGATGCATTCTGGCCCATCTGTCGGGTTCAGATGCCGCCGGGTGAAGGGGTGGTTCCGCGTTTGCCGTATTGTTCCAGGATTTCGGCGATCTGGTGGTCCTTTTCCGCCCACAGCCCGTTTATCCAATCGCGGAAGCGCTTCTGAAAAGCCGGGTCCTGCACGTAGTCGGTCTGGACAAATTCCTGCGGTATGGGAAGCCGGCGGGCCCGCACCACAACAAGGGGGACCTCTCCCTTGAGAAAGCTCCAAAAGGAGAGCGGGGCTTCGTTTTCCGGGTATACCAGGGTCACGTCGATAATCGCCTCCAGGCATTCGCCCATGGCCGATAGCACCACAGCCGCCCCGCCGGCTTTCGGCATAAGCAGGTGCTGGTATGGCGACTGCTGTTTTTGTTGTTTTTCGGGGGCAAAGCGGGTGCCCTCGAGGAAATTGATCACGGAAATCGGCGATCTTTTGAAGCGCTCGCAGTAGCTGCGCGTTGTCTCCATGTCCTTGCCCCTGAGTTCCGGGTGCTTTTGCAGAAATTCCCGGGAATAGCGCTTCATGAAGGGGAAATCCAGCGCCCACCAGGCAACGCCCAGCAAGGGTACCCAGATCAGCTCCTTTTTCAGGAAGAATTTCAGAAAGGGAATGCGGCGTTTCCACAGATGCTGGAGTACCAGTATATCTGCCCAGGAGCGGTGGTTGCTGATAACGAGGTAGGATCCCTGCGGGTTGTAGCCGTCCAGGCCCGCCACGTCCATGCGGAGATTTTGCGTAAACCGCAGGATGAGGCTGTTGAAGTCAATCCATACAAAGCCCAGCCGCATGAGCACCCGGGTCAGGCCGTGACGGATGCCCTCGTGGAAGATCAGGGCCTTTAACACGATGATGGGGGAGATGGTGATAAAGCATCCGATGGTATTTCCGGTATACAAAAGAAGAGCGATTGCGGCGCGAAGCTGCGCAAGAACTCCCGTCTGCATGGCATGACCCCCCTGGTTCGCTCCGGCTCGATCAGGCTGCCGGCCGGCGAACGGATACTGCCCCCAAATTCAGCTTGCAGGAAGCAGCCGTTTTGTTTTATCGTAGCGCTCTTATGCATTCCCACGCGCAAGTCTATAAAAACCTGCAGACGCATCTGGATAAGATGCCCGTGGGGTTTCCGAGGACGCGTTCCGGGGTTGAACTGCGGATCCTGCGGACCCTTTTCACGCCTTCCGAGGCGCGGCTGGCGCTTTTTATGACCCATCGCTGTGTGCCTGCGGAAACCGTGTATGCCCGCGCCAGTCAGACAGGGGCTGCCGGCGGTTCCCCGGAGCAATGCCGGCAACGTCTGGAGCGCATGGCGACACGGGGCGGTATTTTCAAAAAAGTCAGCGGGGGCAGGACCTGCTACGGACTTGTACCGTTTGTTGTCGGCATGTTTGAATTTCAGGTCAAGCACCTGAGCCGCCGGTTCTATGAAGATACTGCCCGCTATTTCCGGGAGGCCTATGGCCTGGAATACCTTTCCATGCCCAGATCCCAGATGCGGGTTGTGCCGATCGAGCAGAGCCTCACTGACAGCCTTCATATTGCCACTTATGATGAAATCCGTCAAATCATAGAGCAGGCAGAGGGCAGAATCGGGGTCGCCGAATGCATCTGCCGGAAGGGAAAGGATCTGGCCGGCGATCCCTGCAGGATAACCGACAGGCGCGAACTCTGTCTGGGGTTCCGGGAGTATTTCGACTTCTATCGCGAGCAGGGCTGGTTCCGACCGATAACAGAGGCGGAAGCCCTTGCCATCGTTCGGCAGTCGGAAAAGGAAGGCCTGGTCCTGCAGGCCACCAATGAGCAGTATCCCCAGGGGGTTTGTGCCTGCTGCAGCTGCTGCTGCGGCATTTTAAACACCCTCAAGGCCGTCCCCAATCCCGCGGATTTTGCCGCCTCCAACTATCATGTGCGGGTGGACGCGGAGAAATGCACGGGATGCGGCCTCTGCGTCCGCCGCTGTCCCATGGAGGCCGTCTGTCTTGCTGACAAAGTGGCCCAAGTCGACTACAGGCGATGCATCGGCTGCGGGGTCTGTGTGGCGGGCTGCCCCGCCAAGGCATTGTATCTCGAGGAAAACCCGCGCAGGCGGGTGCCGCCAGAGACCACGGAGGATTTCTACGAGGCGCTCGCCCGGGAGAAAAGCCGCTGGGACAAGCCCCGCACGGTTTGGCGGATCCTGCGCTGCATGGGATGGAAAGATCTGGGGGGTCTGCTTCCCAAAAAAGGGCCGGCAGAGTGATGCAGCGTTTCCGGGCTAAAACCCCCAGCCCTTTGCGCGGCAGGAAAGACGGGGCCGATATCGTGATCGTCGGCAGCGGCATCGGTGGTATGGCCGCAGGCGCCCTTTTTGCCCGCCAGGGATATACGGTCCGGGTTCTTGAACAGCATCGGGAGCTTATCGGCGGCCATGGCCGCTGCCTTCGCCTCAACGGCCTGGAGTTTTCCATGGGGCCGCAGTATGTGTGGGATTTTGGCGGCGGTCAATTGGGGGATCGGTTCCTGGATTTTCTGGGTATCAAAGCGGCCACTCCTTTTCTGCCCATGCAGGCCGACGGGTTTGAGAGGATTTTCGTGGGAGAGCGGCATAAGCCCGCGGCCCCTTTTGTCGACGTTTCTGTGCCGCTGGGGCTGGACAATTTCCGGCGCAGGATGGAGGCGCTGTTTCCATCGGAGAAAAAGAGGATAGGTGCTTTTTTTTTCGATATGACGGGTATTTATCAGGATTATGCCCGGTATTATCGTGCTTGCGGACAGCGGCAGAGCCGCTTTTTGCAGACCGCCAGGCTGCTGCTGGCAGGAGATGTCGCCGCGGAGCGGAAACTGCGGTTTGGCGGCAGTGTTTTTCAGTCCCTGCGCGGATTTTTTGATCAATACGGGATCAGCCCCCTTCTCCGGCGTATACTGTACGGCCATGGCGGCATATTTGCCGAGAGCGAATCCGAGATGTCCGCTATCGCCTATATTATTGGTACCGGCAATTATCATGCCGGTGCGCGGTATCCCGCATACGGCTTTCGCAGATTCTTTGACTCCCTGAAAAACGTGATCGTGGAGGCCGGCGGCACGGTGGAGACAGGCAAGCGGGTGGTGCGGCTGGAGACCCGAAACAGGCGGGTCACGGGGGCGGCTTGTGCGGACGGCTCCTTCTACGGCTGCGGCCGGCTGCTAAGCGATCTCTCTCCCCGCCTGACATGGCGGCTGTTGGGGAAAAACGGGGCCGCAAAACCCTTCTCCTACCGGCCTTCCCATTGTATCTGCACCTGCTGTCTCGGGCTGCGGCGGGGGCTGCCCGGGCTCTCCCGGATGCAGGGCCGCAACTACTGGTGGCAGGACGGCCGGGAAGTCAACTATCATGATCCGGATATTACCTCCCGGCCGCGCATGCTGTTTATCAATTCGCCGACCGCCAACGGCTTCGGCCGGGTCTCGGAAGGTGCGGGCGATGCGCTGCTGGTGTATTGCCCGGGCAACTATTTTCAGGAAAAACGGCTGGCTGCAAAGGGGGAGCATACCCTGCAGCGCTTTAAGCACGGGCTGGCAGACCAGATTGTCGATATCCTGGAGCAGAACGTCTTTCCCGGCATCCGCTCGCATCTTCTGTTTGCCGAGGTGATATCGGCCGTTGACGTGGAGGCCGCGACATGCGGAGAATTGGCAAATGCCTACGGCAGAAGGCTCAGTGCCGATGAAATCCGCAAAGGGCCGATACGGGAAAGCGGGCGGCCCGGGAACCTCCACAATGTAAGCGCGGCCAAAAACAGCCCCGGCATTGCAGGGGGTATTGCCGCTGCAGCGGAAGTGTTTGCCGGCCTTACCGGCAGAAGCTTTTAGCTGCGCACGCCGGGAGCAATGCCGGCGATGTCTGCAAAAAACTGCAAAGATTAGTAAGGTTTGTATCCGGCGGCGGATATGGCTAGGGAAGTGCGGCTGCCAGAAACAGCAGGGCTTCGGTGACCTCTGTCATGGCGCCCAGCATATCTCCGGTAATGCAGCCGATGCGGCGGCGGTAATAGGCAATCTGGGCATAAACAAGGACAAAGAAGGCGGCGACAATCCAAAGCCCGCGCCAGCCGAGGAAAAGCGCCGGTACAAGGCAGAGAGCCATCAACCGGAAATCGCTCGCGCCAACGGCCCTCCCGAACAAGTCCCTTCCCGTGCCGCCGTCCGGGCGTCCGTAGGGCAGCGCCCTGATGGCAAATATCATGGAAGACCGGGCCAGCCCGGGTACCAGAAGAAAAACAAGGAAGCGCTGCAGAGAGCCCGGCCAGGGCATTGCCGCGATTCCGGCAAACTTTACGCCGAGTCCGCACAGGACTGCGGCAAGGCCCATCACCCCGATGCGGCTGTCCTTCATAATTGCCAGCACCGTTTCCCTGTCCCGGTGCCCGAAAAGACCGTCTGCGCTGTCGGCCAGTCCATCCAGGTGAAAAGCCCCGGTCAGTATGATCAGCAATACGATATCCAGGGCTGCGGCGGGCGCGGAGCCGGCAAAGAGCCTGCAGGCGGCCGCGTCAAAAACCGCCAGCAGCGACCCCAGCAACAGGCCCACTACCGGAAACCAGGCAATCATTTCCCGGGGCTGATACACGGCTGTGCGTCCTGCCGGCAGCATGGTGATAAACTGGACGGCTGCGCGAAAACCCTGCATCATCGCTTTTTCTCCGGATTCGGGCGGCGGTTTTCCCCGGCTTGCCATAAGCAAATCATGCCTGTTTTTCCCCGATGACACAGATCTCCACCCGCCGCTTTCGCGGCCGGTTGTCGTGGTTGATGAGCACCACCTGCTGCCAGGTTCCGGACAAAATATCGCCGTTTTTTACCGGCAGGGTAAGCGACGGCCCTATGATGGCTGCCTGGACATGGCTGTGGCCGTTTCCGTCCTGCCAGGTCTTTTCATGTTCATAGGCGATATCCGGGGGCGCCATGCGGTTAATGGCCCGGCGCAGGTCTTCGACAGCTCCGGGCTCGTATTCGATTGTGGTAAGCGACCCCGTGGAACCGATTCCGCAGATGTGAACGCTGCCTGCAGTTACCCCGGAGCGGTGAACCAGGCTCCGAATCGCTCCGGTGACGTCCTCCATGGAAACGCCGGTTTCCATATCCACCTGGATCTGGTCGGTAAATGATGTGAACATGGCCGCTATCCCTCCGGTTTTCCCATCCCCGGGCCGGCTACAAGGCAATCAGCGGAGCGGGGGCATGCTGCAGGGCCACCGTAAAGCGCGGCGCCATATTCTGCAAAAGCCCCTCGGAGACCACGGCCAGTGCTTTGTCCGGCCGGTTGTTGGTTTCACTGATATGGCCCAGGATGACATGGGTCAGATTGTGGTGGCATATACAGCGCAGCAGATCCCTGGCGGCTTCATTGGACAGATGGCCGGTGCGGCCTTTGATGCGCTGTTTGATCGGCCAGGGGTAAGGGCCGTCCTCGAGCATGCGCTGGTCATGATTGGCCTCCAGCACCAGGCAGGTACAGTCGCTTAAATGGTGGCGGACCATCGCGGTGGCCACGCCAAGGTCCGTGGCTATGCCGATTTTTTTGCCGTTGGCCTGCAGCGTGAAGCCGGCCGGATCCGATGCGTCATGGGCGGTGGAGAAAGGGTGCAGGCGGATGTCCTGTATGCAAAAGCCGGAGCCGCAGGAAAAATGGGTGATGCCGGAGATGCGCCCCATTTTTTTTTCCGCCTCCCGGTAGGTCGCGGGAGAGATATAGACCGGAATTCCATATTTTCTGGCCAGTACCCCCACGCCCTGAAGATGATCGCTGTGTTCGTGGGTCACGACAAGGGCATCCAGATCCTGTGGCAGGATTTGCCGGGAGCGAAACCGGCGTTCCATTTCCGCTCCCGAGAGACCGGCATCAATGAGGATCCGGGTGTTTCCGGAGGAAACATAGATGGCGTTGCCCTTGCTGCCGCTTGCAAGCAGGCAGAGCGAAAGACTGCTTTCGGGGAGGCAGTCGGCGGTAGAAGGAAAAGGCTGCAAGGGCTGCGGCATTTACACTCCTGTGTGGCCGAATCCGCCGGCATCCCGGGTCGAGGCGGCAAGGTCGGCCACCTCGGTGACTCGGCCCCGGCAGAGTTGATGGAGGACCATTTGCGCAATGCGGTCGCCGCGCCGGATCGTGAAGGCCTGTTTGCCATGGTTGATCAGGGCGATTTTGACCTCCCCCCTAAAATCCGCGTCAATAGTGCCCGGGGAATTGATAATGCCGATGCCGTATTTGACGGCGAGCCCGCTTCGCGGCCGGATTTGGGCCTCGCAGTCCGTGGGAAGCGCCATGGCAAAGCCGGTGGGAATAAGCGCGATATCGCCCGGCTGCAGGGTGAGGGGCTCTGGTACCGCTGCGCAGATATCCATGCCCGCTGCATGGGGGGTCATATAGCGGGGAAGCGCAATATCGGCATCCGCATCCGGCCGTATCCTGCGGCAGGCAATCTCCCGGACTGGCGCTGTCATGGCTTTTGCTTCCTGCCTATTCCGGCTTGGATTTCTTCTCCCTGCCTTCCGGCCCTGATTTATTGTCCCGGCCCATCAGCGCCTTGCGGGAGAGCTTGATTTTTCCGTCCGGGGTGATGTCAATGACTTTGACCCGGATGGTATCGCCCTGCTGGATTTCATCGGTGACTTTCTTGATCCGATAGGGAGCAATCTCGGAGATATGAACCAGCCCCTCTGTTTTGGGTTTTATCTGCACGAATGCGCCGAAATCGGTGATTTTGACAACTGAGCCGTCGTAAACCTCCCCGATTTCGGGATCCATGCCGATACCCTTAATAATTTCCAGGGCTTTTTCCCCGTCCGCCTTTTTTACGGAAGCGATTTTGACGATACCGGAATCATCGATTTCGATCTGCGTGTTGGTCTCGGTCTGGATCGAGCGGATCATCTTGCCGCCCGGGCCGATGATGTCCCCGATACGCTCCGGGCTGATTTTTACGGTATAGACCACGGGAGCGTAAGGGGAGAGCTCACTGCGCGGGGCGCGGATGGTTTCCTTCATCTTTTCAAGGATGTGAAGCCGTCCGTCTCTGGCCTGTTCCAGGGCCTTTTCCAGGATCTCGCGGGAGAGCTCGTTGATTTTGATATCCATCTGCACCGCTGTGATGCCGTCTTCGGTTCCCGCCACCTTGAAATCCATGTCTCCGGAATGGTCCTCGTCGCCAAGGATATCGGACAGCACGGCCACCTGGTCCCCGTCGGTGACAAGGCCCATGGCAATGCCGGAGACCGGTGCCTTTATGGGGACCCCGCCGTCCATCAGGGCCATTGAGGAAGCGCAGACCGTGCCCATGGAAGAGGAACCGTTGGATTCGAGAACCTCCGAGACAATGCGGATCGTATATTCGAAATCCTCCTTGGGCGGCAGCACTTTCTCGATTGCCCGCTGGGCAAGCGCTCCGTGCCCGATATCGCGGCGGCTGGGACCACCGGGGCGCCGGACTTCACCCACGCAGTATGGGGGGAAGTTGTAGTGGAGCATGAAGGGCTTTGTCTCCTCGCCGCTTAAAGTCTCCACCCGCTGTTCATCCTGGCCTGAGCCGAGGGTCATGGCCGCCAGCACCTGGGTTTCTCCCCGGGTAAACAGACCGGAGCCGTGGACGCGGGGCAGAAGGCCTGCTTCGCAGGAGATGGGCCGGACCTCACTGAAGCCGCGCGCGTCAATCCGCCGCCCCTGGTTCAGGATCATGTCCCGGCAGATGTCGTGTTCCAGATCGCCCAAAACGCGGTAAATTTCTTTTTTCCGCTCCGCATAGGCCTCGCCCAGGCCTTCCAGAACCTCGGCCTTGAGATCGGCGACAGCTTTCTGGCGTTTGCACTTTTCCGGAATGCGCAAGGCTTCGGCCATTTTTGCATCCGCCGCTGCATGGATTTTTTCCGAAAGCTCCGGATCCGGCGCTGCAGCGCTGCACGCGCGTTTTTCCACCCCGACGCTTTCCTTTAATTTTTCCTGGATCTCGATAATGGGCTGGAGCTTTTCATGGCCGAAGTAGATGGCCTCGATCATATCAGCCTCGCTGACCATGTCGCCGCCGCCCTCCACCATGATGATGCCGGTTTTCGAGCCAGCTACAATCACATCAATATCCGTGCTTTTGCGCTGTTCAATGGAGGGATTGACAATAAATTCTCCGTCCAGGCGTCCGACGCGAACGCTGGCAATCGGGCCGGCAAACGGGATATCCGAAATTTCCAGTGCAGCCGAGGCCCCGTTTAAAGCCAGAATGTCCGGGTCATTGACCTTGTCCATGGACAGCACAGTGGCAATAACCTGAATTTCACAGCGGTAGTCAGCGGGGAAAAGGGGCCGCAGGGGCCGGTCGGTCAGACGTGCGGTCAGGGTTTCTTTTTCACTGGGGCGACCGATTTCGCGCCGGAAATAATTGCCCGGGATGCGGCCGGCTGCATAGATCTTTTCCTGATATTCCACCGACAGGGGAAGAAAGTCGATGTCCGGCCGTTCCTCTCCGGTGGAAACCACTGTAACCAGAACCATGGTGTCGCCGTACTGCACCACCACAGACCCGGAGGCCTGTTTGGCCACCTTGCCGGTCTGGAGGCTGAGCGTTTCGTCCCCTAGCTGGGTTTTAAATGATATTTCCATAAGTGTCTCCTGATGAATCTACTGAGAATAGGTAACACTCCACCGGTGCATTGCCCGGCGGAGCAGTGAAAGGGGGTGTGTGCGGGTGTTGTTGGATCGATTTAGCGTCTGAGCCCAAGCTCCTTGATAATGCCTCGATATCGCTGAACATCTTTGTTTTTTACATAGTTGAGCAGTCGCCGGCGCCTGCCGACCATCAGGAGCAATCCTCTTCGGGAATGATGATCTTTCTTATGCGTTTTTAAATGTTCGGTCAAATGGCTGATACGATCAGTCAAAAGCGCAATCTGGACCTCCGGGGAACCGGTGTCGGCCTCATGCAGCTTGAATTTTTTGATCGTATCCTGTTTTCGGGTTTCTGGCGTAGTCACTGTATGCCTCCTTGCAAATATTGAATTGTCGCACTCAGGCATGATGGAAGACGCAGCAGTACTTCAGGCGGTTGTTGCCGGTTTCCTCGCGGCAGAGGACCGCAAGCAGATTCTCCTCTGCGTCAAGAATTTTAATGTAGCCCGTTTCCGGCATGCCGTCAACATCATGCAAATGGATCTTTTTTCCATATTTGATTTTATCTGTCAAAGCCTTGTCCGCCGTGTGGGCAGCCATCCCCCGAAGGGCCCGGGACATTGGAATCAGGCAGTCGCCGATTCCCCCCGCAGCCGCCATTTCCTCGATTTTTGCAAGCGTCCAGGCCTCGTCCACGTGGAATCCGCAGCTCTCGGTGCGCCTGAGGGCTTTCAGATACGCTCCGCACCCAAGACTCCGTCCGATGTCCGCACAGAGGGTCCGGATATACGTCCCTGCAGAGCAGCGCAGAAAAAGTGCGACCTCTGGCGGCTCCAGCCGCTGCAGCGCAATGCGTTCTATGGTTACCCGGCGCGCCGGTTTTTGTACCGGGTGCCCGTTTCTGGCGTACTCATATAAAGGCCGGCCCTTGTGCTTCAACGCGGAATAGGCCGGGGGGATCTGGTTGATTTCCCCCTGAAATTGATCCATCACGGCCTGCAGCCGGGATGGGTCCAGTTCCGGAACTGCCCGGCGCTCGGTAACCCTGCCCGCCGCATCCTGCGTGTCCGTTTCCGCCCCCAAAACCAGCAGGGCCTCATAGCTCTTCCAGCCGTGCAAAAAAAACCTGGAAAGCCGTGTAGCCTTATTGACGGGACACAAAAGCAGTCCTGTCGCCTCTGGATCCAGAGTGCCCGCATGGCCGGCTTTTTTTGCCTTCGTCAACTTTTTGATTCCGGCCACCGCTGCAGCCGAACTCATCTGATCCGGCTTGTCAACAAGAACAATGCCGCTCGGGCTCCTGTTTGTCATAGATCTCCGGGTATTCCGCCATTGCCCTGCTGCCGGCCTGTCACAGGCTCTGCGAAAGATCGAATATGGTGGATTTGATATCTTCCAGCGAGCCCCGGCTGTCAAAACCGGCGGCATTGCGGTGCCCGCCCCCGCCAAAAGCGGAGGCGATGGCTGCGGCATCCACGGAACCGTCGGAGCGCAGGCTCACGTGGAAACGGCCGCCCGGCTTTTTTCCCACGCCGTTTTGCCGCTCAAAAATCATGACTGCCAGCCGTACGTTTTCTATCCTTTTGGCATAGTGGATCAACCCGTTGACATCATCAATATGCGTTCCCGTTGCATCCAGCATCTTCTGGGTCAGGGTCATCACTGTCAGTTTTCCGTTTTCCGAGAGTTCGATAGTGTCAAAAAGCATGTTCAGGAGCTTGATGCGGTTAAGGGAAAGGGTCTCATAAACGTGGTGCGCCACCTTGTACGGATCCGCCCCGCAGTTCACCATTTCGTGGGCGATTTCAAAAGCCGCGGATGTCGTATTCGAAAACCGGAAAGAGCCTGTATCCGCCATGATCCCAGTGTAGATCGCATAGGCCATGCCCGTGTTGATCGGCACCCCCATTTCCTTGATCACGCGGTAGACGATTTCCGCTGTCGAGGATGCCTGGGGATCGATGTGCTGCAGGTCCCCGAAACGCGTATTGGTTAAATGATGGTCTATATTGATCACAAACGCAACGTTGCTCACCTCCCGGGCGATGTCGCCGATTCGCCCCAGGTTGGAGCAGTCCAGAATGACGGCGGTATCAAAATCCTGTATACGGCCCGCCCTGTTTTTAATCCGGTGTATGGACGGCAGAAACTGATACACGGCAGGAATCGGGCTTTCATTGTATAAAACCACATCCTTTGCGATGCCCTCAAGCGCCAGCCCCAGCCCCAGAAGAGCGCCGATTGCATCGCCGTCCGGATGAATATGGGATGCAAGCAGAATTTTTTCACTTTTGATCAGTTGATGAGCCGTCTGCTGGGTGTTCATTTTTTAATCGTTTGATGACCGTCTCTATATGAAATCCATAGTCAATGGATTCGTCGTAAAAAAATTGAAACTCAGGCATATACCGCAGATTCAATTCTTGTGCAAGGGTATATTTGATAAAACCGGTGGCTTTTTGAAATCCGGCTGCAGCTTCCTCGCGGGTGGCGCGGGACCCGGATGAGGTGATAAAATAAATACGGGCGAGTTTAAGGTCGCTTGTCATGTCCACGCCGGTGATTGTGACGGCTCGCAGCCGGGGGTCCTTTATGGATTTGAGCAGCATGTCCGACAGGGCTTCCTGGATGAGGCCGCCTACGCGTTCCGATCTGTTGAAGGGTTTCATATGTTGATGATCTCCATCTTTGTATCGATCATTTCAGCCAGATGCAGGTTTTCGGTAAAGCTTATCAGCTTGTCCATTTTGGAATTGATGATCCGCGCATCATTGCCCACCAGGGCAAATCCGATTTCCGCCTGTGTAAGGGCGTCATTGTAATTGACTTCCGCAATGGAGGCATTGAAACCGTTTCGGATTCGTTGAATTGTGGATTTGATGATGCCGCGCTTTTCTTTGAGCGAGCGGCAGTCATGGATCCTCAGTGTGATTGTCCCAAAGCCGATAACCATTCCAATGGTCCCATTGTCCGCCGGCCGCCCCGGATTCAGGTGATTTCCGGCTTGATCTCCTCAAGGTAGTAATTCTCCAGCACATCACCAACCTTGATATCATTGTAGTTTTCAATACGGATGCCGCATTCGTAGTTGTGGAACACCTCCTTGACGTCGTCCTTGTAGCGCTTCAGGGTGCCGATTCTGCCGTCAAAGGTAACGATTCCGTCGCGAACCACGCGAATGTTCTGACCCCGCTGGATTTTGCCGTCAGTGACATAGCAGCCGGCAATGGTGCCCACATTCGGTACATGAAAGGTCTGGCGGACTTCCGCGCGGCCGAGAATCCGTTCCTCGTAGCGGGACTCCATGAGCCCGACCATGGCGTCCTTGATATCCTTTATGGCGTTATAGATGACGTCATAATAGCGGATGTCCACGTTTTCTTCATCCGCCATCTTCACCACCTTTGCGCTCGGCCGGACATTGAAGCCGAGAATGATGGCGTTGGAAACAGCGGCAAGAGAGATGTCGGATTCGTGAATGGGGCCGACAGCCGAATGGACCACGCTGATTTTGACCTCATCGGTGGAGAGCTTGGTGAGCGAATCCCGAAGGGCTTCGATGGAGCCCTGGACATCGGCTTTGATAATGAGGTTTAAGTCCTTTACCTCGCCTTCCATCATTTTTTCATAGAGTTTCTCCAGGCTCACCCGGCTGGAGCGGGCCAGTTCCTTGGACCGCTGCTTGTGCAGACGGTGTTCGCTGACCTGTTTGGCGTCTTTTTCCGCAGAGAGGGTGACGAATTCATCGCCTGCCATGGGAACGCCGGAGAGCCCGACAATCTCCACGGGGTAAGAGGGCGTCGCCGTCTGCACCTGCTGCCCCCGGTCGTTGTACATGACGCGGATTTTGCCGTAATACATCCCGCACACCACTGCATCGCCGGTCTTGAGGGTGCCTTCCTGAACAAGCAGTGTGGCCACCGGCCCGCGGCCGGTATCCAGCTTGGATTCAATGACGTGTCCCCGGCCCATTTTGTCGGGATTGGCCTTTAATTCGAGCACCTCGGACTGCAGCAGAATCATCTCCAGCAGTTCGTCGATGCCTTTCTGCTGTTTGGCCGAGACATTGACAAAAATGGTGTCTCCGCCCCAGTCCTCCGGCACCAGGTTTTTCTCTGCAACTTCCCGTTTGATCCGGTCCGGCTCGGCATTGTTCTTGTCAATCTTGTTGACAGCGACAATGATGGGCACACCGGCTGCCCTGGCATGATCGATGGCCTCCTGGGTTTGGGGCATCACGCCGTCGTCTGCCGCGACGACGAGAACCACTATGTCTGTAATCTGGGCGCCGCGGGCCCGCATGGAGGTGAAGGCCTCATGGCCGGGCGTATCCAGAAAAACGATTTCCCCGTTGGGGATCTCTACGTAATAGGCGCCGATATGCTGGGTTATGCCGCCGGCTTCGCCTGCTGTCACCTTTGTTCTGCGAATGACATCCAGAAGCGAGGTTTTGCCGTGGTCGACATGGCCCATGATGGTGACAACCGGTGGCCTCGGCGCAAGCTGCGAGGGATCGTCTTCCTCGCTTTTGAGTACAGCCTCCTCCTCGAAAGAGGCGCGCTCTACCTCGAAGTGAAATTCCTGGGCCACCAGGTTGGCCGTGTCAAAGTCAATCGTCTGGTTGACCGTTACCATCATGCCCATGTTCATCAGGGTCTTGATCAGCTCGTTGGCCTTGATCCCCATCCTTTTGGCCAAATCAGCGATGACAATGGTATCATCAACTTTTATGCGGCGCTTGATCGCTTTGGGCGTTGTGGATTGCGGCTTCTGTTCCGCCGGCTGTGCGGCTGCGGGCTGCTTGCCTTTTTTTCGCGCCTTTTTGCCGCGGCCGAAGCTCTTGTCATAGAGCGCATCGCCCTCGACGACTTCCTTGCGGCGGGGGGGGGCCCGGTACTTCTCCGATTTTTTCCCCTTCTCGCCCTCGTCAGGTTTCTTTTTGCCCCGGCTTTTCTTTTTTTCTTCCGCCGGGGGCTCCTCGCCGGGAGGCTCCGGGGGGATTGGGGACTCGGATGGTTTGTCCCTTTTTGCAGATGGCTCGGGCCCGGTCTCCGGAGACGGCTCCAGGGTTTCGGGTTCCGCCTTTTCTTCCGGTTCCTGCGGGGCCTCGGGCATCTGGATAATTCTTGCCGGCGCATCCTTTTTGCGCTTCTTTTTGGATTTTGTCTTGCGGGCAGCGGGTTTTTCGGACGGCGGGGCCTCCAGTGGCCTGTCCTCGGGCGCCTGCCCCTGGCCGGGGGACTCCGCCTCCGGCTCTTTTTCCTCCCCGCCTGGGGCTCCAGGATCTGCCGGCTCCGCGGGCCGGGCACTTTCGTCTTGCGGCTCGGGGACGGGGCCGGCCTCGGCGGCAGGCGCCTCTTCCGGCTCCTGCGGGGGCTCCGGTGCAGCTTCCAGGGCTTCCGGCTCCTGAGCAGACTCTGCGCTTTTTCCCTCTTCCGCGGCATGGGCTCCGGGTGCAGCCTCGGGCTCCGGTGTATCCGCTACATCCGGTGTTTCTTCGGGGGGTTCCGCCGCCGGTTCGCTCGTCTTTCCGGATTCGGAGGAGGGGGGCTCCGGCTGTTCCTGCTGGGCGGATGCGGCGGTTTCAGGTTCAGCGGCAGGGGACTGCTGCGCAGGTGTGTCCGCCTCCGCGGGCTGCTGCTCTTCCACACGTCTGCGCCGTCTGCGGATTACGTTGGGCTTTACCCGCTTGGCTTCATAAGATTCTGTTTTTCTTGTATTTCCATACAGCTCGGATTTCACCCGGCTTGCCTGTTCCTCACCAAGCGTAGACATGTGGTTTTTCACATCCACGTTCATCTCCTGTAGCTTCGCCAGCAGGGCTTTGTTGGTCATGTTCAGTTCCTTGGCGAGTTCGTAAACCCTCAATTTTGCCATCCATCCCCCCTAGTTGCAATCCTTGGCTGCACCTGTTTTGAAAATGGTCTCCCTGATATTTGGCTGAAATGGAGCATTTATATTTTTTCATCCGCGTTTTTCGAGGTGTCCGGCGCGGCAATGGCCTGTTCCGCACTCTGTATCAGTTGTTGGGCAAAATCTTCCGTTATATCGCCTGCTTCGGAAATCTCCCGGGGTGTGGCCTTGGCCAGATCCTCTGAAGAGAAGAATCCGTTCTCAATGAGCTGATCTGCAAGGGGCTGGCTCATATCCGGCAGCGTCAGCAGGGATTCATAGCCTTCCTTCATGCTTTCATCATAGCGGGTTTCGCTTTTTACATCAAGCTGCCAGCCGGTGAGTTTGGAGGCCAGTCGCACCTTCTGTCCCTGTTTGCCGATGGCGATGG